>NYZE01000091.1 GCA_002685965.1 Planctomycetota bacterium
CGAGTCGGTTGACGGCCCGTCGCCTTACGCTCTCGTCCTTGTCAAAGAGGCCAGCCCACGGAACGCCGCCGTCATCACTGCAGTCATCGGCAACTCCTTCGGCATCGGGCACCTCCGGGCGCCAACCCGGCGCCGCGCCATCGAGGACCTTGGTCAGCAGACTCGCAAAGGCCACAGTGGAAAGCACTCCCTGCTCTTGCTCGATCGTGTGTCCAGCCGCGTTCACGAACAGGTGTTGCGGTGCGACGATCTTCTCGTCGCCGAGGTAGCGCTTGCGGACAGCGGCGAGCGCAGCCCGGTGCTCATCGCTGGTCACAGTCAGGAACACCGCGCTCATACCCTTGCGAGGCCCGGTCTCGATCGGCGGCGTCTGTTCTCCGCAGGCGGCGACGCAAACGAACTCGCGGAGCAGGCTAAGGATGTCGGGCTCTGGATAGACACTGTCGAGCATGCCCCGACCGGCACCGCCGCCGAGGCGATGCACCGCGATCAGGACCGGTCGACCGATTCTCTTCGATCGAGCCAATGCCTCGTCGAGGCTCGCTTCCCAAAACACGACCGGGGTGCGGGGCTTCTTGGGGCTCGGCTTCTGCGCCGCGCCCCCCCCGCACAGAAAGGCGCCCAAGAAGAGGGGGCACAAGCACAATTGGCCCACGGGCCGGGACGGGCGGAACGGAAGCGAGGACAGTGTCTTCATGGGGGATAGGAAACTCAGTGAGGTTGCCCTATGTATCGGGCAATCTAGCCGATCAACCCGCGCCGCGGTGTCCGGCTCTTGTCCCAACTGCGCCCCGTAGGTGAGAGAAAAAGCATGACGGCCATCATGGACGTGGCTCAGTCGGTCGACCCGACCTTGGACCTCTTCGACGAGATTGAGCGCCTCAAGCACGAGCGCAAGGCCGTCGTGCTGGCGCACTACTACCAAGAGCCTGACCTCCAGGACATCGCCGACCGCCTCGGCGACTCGTTGGCGCTGGCGAAGGCGGCGCGGGAACGAAAAGACGCCGAGGTGATCCTCTTCTGCGGCGTCCACTTCATGGCCGAGACGGCCAAGATCCTCTGCCCGGAAAAGACCGTGGTGCTCCCGGATTTCGACGCAGGCTGCTCGCTGTCGGACGCCTGTCCTGCGGACAAACTGCGCGCGTGGAAGGCGCAACACCCCGAGCACGTCATCGTCACCTACATCAACTCTACTGCCGCCACCAAGGCGGAGTCAGACTGGATCTGTACGTCGAGCAACGCCCGCGAAGTCGTCTCCCAGATTCCGAAGGACCAGCCCATCATGTTTACGCCGGACCGCAATCTCGGCGCCTGGCTCGTGCGCGAACTCGACCGGCCGATGGACCTGTGGCCCGGGGCGTGCATGGTCCACGAGACATTCAGTGAGCGAAAGATCCTCGCGTTCCGCTCCGAGCACCCGGACGCCAAGCTGATCGCACACCCCGAGTGCGAACAAGAGGTGCTACGCCACGCCGACTTCATCGGCTCGACGGCGGCCCTCCTGCACTTCGTCGAGACCGACGAGTCCAGCAAGTTCATCGTCGCCACCGAGACCGGCATCCTGCACGAGATGAAGAAGCGTGCGCCGACCAAGGTGCTGATCGCCGCGCCGTTTGATGAGCGTGCACACGACAACGGGACCTGTGGCTGCTCCGAATGCCCCTACATGAAGCTCAATACGCTCGAGAAGGTCTACCTCGCGCTGCGCGACCTCAGCCCGCGCATCGACCTCGACCCGGAGCTACAGCGGCGCGCACTGGTCCCGCTTGAGCGCATGCTGTCGCTGTAGGGACCGCGACCACTCGAAGCGCCACGAAGCAGGGCAAGACGGCTCATGTCGGCTGCGGCGCACTCAGCGCACTTCGACCGAGCCGTCGTCGTGACCGATGACGATGCGCCCGGCCAGGCCGATGAACAAACCACACTCGACGACGCCAGGGATCCGATCGAGTTCGACCTCCAGCCCAAGGGGGTCGGCAATCCCCTCGGGGAAAGTGCAGTCGAGGATCCAGTTGCCGTTGTCGGTCACGGACGGCTCACCGTCAGCGCCGCGAACCTGAGGCTCACAGCCGAGGTCCTTCAACCTGCCGCTGACGGGCGTGCAGGCGAAGGGCACGACCTCGACGGGCAGCCGAAACGTCGTGCCAAGGCGGTCCACGACCTTGCTGAGTTCGACGATCACGACCAGCTCTTCAGAAGCGGCAGCGACCACCTTCTCGCGCAGAAGGGCGCCGCCGCCACCCTTGATCAGGCGCCGCTCGGAATCGACCTCGTCGGCCCCGTCGATCGTCAAATCGAGACGTGGTTCCCGGTCAAGGGTGGTCAGCCTGAGCCCGAGTCGCTCGGCCTCCTTCTCGGTCTGCACACTCGTCGGAACACCAACCAAGTCAAGCCCTTCCTCCCGCACGCGCTCCGCGAGGCGCTCCAGGGCGAAGTAGACGGTGCTGCCAGTGCCGAGGCCCAGACGTGCTCCGCTGGCCACCAAATCCGCCGCGTGCCTTCCGGCCGCTCGTTTCGCCTGCATGGTGTTTTTCTCCAGTCCATCGCCACTTGCGATCAAATCGCAGTATACTGGCGACTAGTTCGCAATAAGCCGGGTCTACACTCCCCCGCCAACGCCAACCACGGTCAATGTACGGCAAACCCAAGACGCTCGCTGATCTTCCCGAACTCGGCTTCGCAATCATCCGGGGTAGCCCGGGTGACGCGCCGCTGCAAGCTCGGCTGCGCGAGCTCGGCCTGTGCGCGGGCACCGATGTCGAGTTTGAGCGCCGGGCACCCCTCGGGGATCCGATGGTCGTGCGCTTTCGTGGAACCCGCCTCTGCCTGCGCCGGGCAGAGGCCGCTCTGATCGAGGTCGACCCCGCGGACGAGGCGTGAACCCGACCGTCGCGGCGGCGCCGCGGACCTTCGCCCTCGTCGGTAGCCCCAACTCGGGCAAGACGACGCTGTTCAATGCGTTGACGGGACTCCGCGCCAAGACCGGCAACTATCCCGGCGTCACGGTCGACCGCCGCGAGGGTGACGTGCGCGGCACCGGCGTTGCCGCGCGCCTGGTCGACCTGCCAGGCACCTACAGTCTGCAAGCGATCTCCGAAGACGAATCCGTCGCCGTGCGAATCCTGCGCGGCACGATGACGGGAGCAGAACGACCCGACGCAGCGATCGTCGTCGCCGACGCAACGACAATCGAACGCTCACTGCCGCTCGTAGCCGAGGTCGCCGAGCTCGGCTTGCCCGTCTGCTTGGTACTGACCATGGTCGACGAGCTGAAGGCACGCGGCGGCGATGTCGATCTGTTCACGCTCAAGGGTCGCCTAGGTATTCCGGTCGTCGGCATCGTCGGCCATCGCGGCATCGGTCTCGACGATCTGCGGCTCTTGCTGGATAACGTCGACGAGTGGTCGAGTTTCAAGAAACCTCCAGGACCCGCTCCGGAAGAGCGCTTCGCCTGGACCGACGAGATCCTCGCCGCGAGCAAGCGCAAACAACCGACCGAGAGCCCGCTGACGCGACGCCTCGACGCCGTTCTGCTGCACCCACTGCTCGGACCGCTCGTGTTCCTCGCCTTCGTCATCGTGTTCTTCCAATCGATCTTCACCTGGGCCGCGCCGGCGATGGACATGATCTCGGACGGGATCGATGCGGGTGCAGCGTGGCTGGCGAATGTGCTGCCTAGCGGGCTAGCGACCGATCTCCTGACGGAAGGCATCATCAAGGGCGTCGGTGCCGTGCTCGTGTTCGTGCCACAGATCGCGATCCTGTTTGCGATTCTGCTTCTGTTGGAAGCCTGCGGCTACATGGCACGAGCGGCCTTCGTCATCGATCGCGTCATGGGCTGGGCCGGGCTCGAAGGACGGTGCTTCGTCGCGCTGTTGTCCTCGTACGCTTGCGCCGTTCCAGGCATCATGGCCACCCGGACCATTCCGTCTGACCGTGACCGGCTCGCAACGATGCTCGCGGCACCGCTCACGACCTGCTCGGCGAGGCTGCCGGTCTACGCGCTCTTGATCGCCGCCTTCGTGCCACCAACGCCGGTGCTCGGCCCGTTGACGATGCAGGGCACCACCCTCTTCCTGCTCTACTTGCTCGGCAGCGTCAGCACGCTGATCGTCGCGGCCATCGTCAAGCGAGGCCTGCGCAAGGGTCGCTCCTTGCCGTTCTATCAGGAACTTCCGCCTTACCGACTACCGACACTGCGCGCGCTGTTGCTGCAAACCTGGCAGCCGATACGCATGTTCCTCCGACGGGCCGGAACGGTCATCCTCGCGGCATCCATTGTGCTCTGGGCGCTTCTCGCGTTCCCGCGACGCGACGCGGCTCCCGACGCAACCCCCACCCAAGCACGACAGCAGGTCGTCGAGCAGAGCTGGGGCGCCTCACTCGGCCGCACGATCGAGCCGGTCTTCGAGCCGCTCGGCTTCGACTGGCGCATCTGTGTTGGCCTGGTTGGCTCATTCGCGGCCCGCGAGGTCATGGTCTCGACCATGGCCCAGGTCTACGGGCAGGAAGGCGACGACGAAACAAACCCCAGCCTCATCGAGAAGGTGCGCGACTCGATGAGCCCACCAGCCGCTCTCGCGCTCCTCGTCTTCTTCGTCTACGCCCTGCAATGTGTGTCAACCGTCGCCGTGCTGCGACGCGAAACGAATGGCTGGCGCTGGCCCATCATCGCAGTGGCCTACACCTACGGGACGGCTTGGCTGGCCAGTTGGATCACTTATAAGATCGCTAGTGGCTAGCCAATCCAGAGGGCGTTCGACCCGAAAGCAGCGCCGAGCCCGTGCCCGCAATCCGCTGCCGCGGCAGCACGCGGGATTCCGCATCATCTCGCTACTGGCGCTGCTGCTCATGGCAGTGGTGATCATCTGGACGCAGACCCGGAACACAGAGAAGCCGCTGCGCCCGCTGGCTGTCTTGGCAGTTCTCGCCGACGGCACGCCACTACCAAACGTAGAGGTCGCCTTCTATCACACCAAATCGGTGCACCTCGGCGCAGTGCACACAACGAAAACCGGTCCGGATGGCAGCGCCCAGTTGCCCGCAGAACAGGCGTGCGGCAAGTTCTTCTGCGTCGCCAAGAGCACCGACGGAAACGTGACCCAGGACTCCGTGTCGCAGGACGACGCGGGCCGAAAAGCGCGGCTCCTCTTCGACAAGCCATCGACGATCCGCGGGCACGTCTTCGATCAACGGGGCATCCCCGCAGAGAGCGCATTGGTGTCAGCTTCGTTTGCGAGAGGTCCGTCGCTCGCCGAGACACGCGTCGGCACAGACGGAACATTCGTGTTGAGAGGACTGTCCGGCACGCTGCAGTTTCTGACCATCCGCGCGCGCGCTGACGGTTACTTCTGCGCACCGTTCGAGTGGAACCAACTGTCTTCCCCAGACATCGATCTACGCTTCGTCATCGCGCCGCCGCTGCGGCTACGCGTGGTGCTGCCGGACGGGAGGCCATATCCCTGTGCAGTCTCGGTCAAGGGGCGGCCCGACTTGGCGATGAGCACCAACGCCAAGGGCCTGATCACATTCCAACACCTCGACCCTGAGCAGCGCTTCTATGTGCACGTACATCATTCGAGCATGACGTTCCGCAACGACGGTTTCGCGCCGCGTGAAGAAGTGCAACTGCTACAACTCGAGAAACCACTCACACTGGTCGGACGTGTCATCGACGTCCTTGGCAAGCCGGCGCCGGACGTCGAAGTTCGGCACCAGCACGGCCCACGGGCCTGGATACGGACAAAGACGGACGGTGACGGACGGTTCGAGCTACCCGAACTTCCGGCCGGAACGACTGACGTCTTCTACGAGACTCCAGAGGGTCAAATCACCTCCGATCGCGTCAAGCTCGAGGACGGCGCCGCCAAGACCAACTGGCTCATCCGGCTTCGCCAGCACTAGCACGGATTCACGTGCACTTTGACATCCGTGACGTTGGCCACCTGTGCCTGCACACTGTCGCCAACGCGGTGCGCGATGTCGTGCGCCTGGTGTAGGGACAGCGCGCCATCGACCGAGATCTCGAGATCGACGACGTAGTATGAGCCAAGCGGATGAACCCGTGTTTGATCGACTCGCTCGACGGCTGCGTCGGCAACGGCGATGCGTTCGACTTCTTCGCGCACACCCGACGGAGCCTCGTCCATCAGAATGCCGACGTTGCTGCGGATTGGCGCGATCGAGAACCACACGATGTAGAGCCCGATGACGACCGCAGCGATCGGATCGAGCGCAGGCACGCCGAGGCGTGCCGCCAGCACGGCAGCCAACACCGTGATGGCAATCAGAACATCGGCGCGGTGATCGCACGCGCTGGCAAGGAGTGACGGCGAGTTGAGCTGCTTGCCAACACGCACCGTGTAGCGGTAGAGCCACTCCTTGATGATCGCGGTGATCCCTGCGACCCAGATCGCGCCCTCGCCAGGCGTGTCGATCTTGCCTTCGACCAACGCGAGGACACCGCTGATCGCGATAAAAGCGCCAGTCGCGAGCAGGATGCCGCCGATCATGAGGCCCGCCACGCTCTCGGCGTTGCCGTGCCCGTAGTGGTGGTCGTCGTCGGGCGGTCTGCGCGCATAGGCGTAGCCAGCGAAACCGACGGCGGTGGCCACGATGTCGCCCGCCGAGTTGAAGCCGTCAGCCGTCAGAGCCTCGCTCGCGGCGAGGAAGCCAACTACGAGCTTCGCGATGGCCAGCCCGGTATTGGTCCCCAAGCCGATGACGTTTGCCCGAATGCCCGGCTCATCAAGTCTGAGCGCCACGCCTGCGAGGATACCGCGCGTATCATGCGGACATGAGATCGATCGCACTGCTACTCGTCGCCTCGTCCACGCTGATCCTGCTCGGCCAGGACAAGACCAAGCCACCGGTGCTGCCGCCGTATCAGCCACCGGTGCAGCAAGGCACCCAGGACAAGGAAACCAAGAAGGGCGACCAGGAGCCGCTCCCGCGCCCCGTTTCGACCAATCCGTTCAAGGGTGTCTGGGCTATCACACGCCTGGTGCGCCCGCACGCGCCGCCACAGCGCTCCTCCGGCTACATGGTGTTCACCGACGCCTTCACGTCGATGCACCTCTATCTGCCGGCACTTTCGCCACAGCTGCCGCCTCGCTTCCAGTCCTCGTTCCGCAGCTATCGCGTCACCGGCACGAACCTGGTCACGTCGAGCCTGCAGGGGGTTCGCAACGCCGCCAACCGCCGCGAAATGCTGATCGAACCCTCAGGCCGGGTCGAACGACGCCGCTTCGCGTTTCTGTCTCAGCAGTTGCTGAGGATCTACCAGACCGACCAGGCCTTCATGGAGTTGAAGAAGATCGAACAACTGTGAGGCTCTTCCACCGGGAAGTCCTCCGGCTCCCCGAAAGCCGCTCTCGCTCCAAATCGCCACTTCGTAGCCGGCAAAGAGTCCAGGAACTCGCCCCTCGCCTATCGCGCCAGCAGCGTGCGCCGTAGGATCCACCGGTCGTTCTGAACAGAACCCGCCTCCCGTGCCGGGCGTAGGATGGCACCCTTAGTACCTTCCGGAGTTCCCGCTATGGATCTCAAACCGCTCCTGGTTCTCGGGACGGGCCTTGCCTTGGCAACAGGTATTGCCGCGCAGGGTGCCGACTCAAAACAACAAGCGCTGGTCGACAAACACGAGAAGAAGCTCGCATCCGAGTTCCTCAAGAAGGCTGCTTGGTTCACTGACTATGACAAGGCCCGCGCCGCGGCGAAGAAGTCCGACAAACTGATGTTCGGCTACTTCACGCGCAGCTACGCGCCGTGACCGCCTTGCCTCGCACTCGAAGGAGGCGCACTCCTCGAGGCGAGCTTTGCCGAGTTCGGCAAAGACGTCGTGTTGTTCTGCCACATCACCACGCGGATCGAAGATCAGAAATACAGCAAGCTCCTTGGGCAGAAGGGCGGCCGCGGTTTCCCGCACATCGTCGCGATGGACGCCAGCGGCAACGTGCTCGCCAAGCACAAGGGTCCTCGCAACGCCGACGGCTTCAAGAGCACGATGGAGCAAGGAGCCGAGACCAAGGTCGAGCTGGCCACGCTCAAGAAGAAGGCCAAGAAGGACAAGAATGCCGCCATCGAGTTGTTCGAGAAGCGGCTCGGCCTCGGCCACCTGACCGCCGCCCAGGCCAGGAAGCACGCGAAGACGCTCGACATCGATTCGCTCGACGCGGATCGCGCCAAGGAGATCAAGGGCCTCCTCGCTGGCATGGAGTTCGGAGAGATCATGGCGGGCGTCACGCGTGACAAGAAGACGCAGGTCGCCGCGGGCAAGAAGTGCGCTGCGATGATCAAGGCCGGGCGCATACCCTCCGATCGCAGCGCCTCGATGAACTTCTGGTACTTCACGAGCATCTACGCCGAAAAAGCGAAGGACGCCGACCTGTACGGAAAAGCCGTCGCTTTCTTCAAGGACGCAAAGGGCATTCGCCCTCAGTTCGTCAAGCAGCTCGAAGCAACGCTCGAGAAGCTCAAGAAGGGCGGCGGGACCAGCAAGTAACGACAGCTACTTGCGGGCGCGACGGAGCTCGGCGAGCTCCGTCGCGCCCAGCAACCGCGCCGTCACGAGAAACGTGACGACGCCAGCCGCTCCGGGCACGACGAGCACGAGCGGCAGACGCAGCGCCAACGACGTGCCCACCGGGAACATCCCGCCAAGCCACGTGACGAGAGCCAACGCCACGATCGCCGTGGGCACCGTCGCCAGCACCGAGCGCAGCAGGGTGCCAGCGAGCGCACCCCCTTCTGCAGGCCCGAGCCGTGGCCGCAACAGGAAGAAGAGCAGCAGCGCGTTCGCGTTCGCGCCAACGGCCGATGAGCACGCCAAGCCAGCCGTGCCGAGCACCGGTGCCAGGCCGATGTTGATCCCCTGGACGACGACCAGGAGGACAACAGCGATGCGCACTGGAGTGCGCAGGTCGCCCATGGCGTAGAACGCGCGCGCCAGGAGCTGGACGGCGATCAGCCCCGGCAGGCCGAGGCACATGATCCGCGTGACAACCGTCGTCTCACTGCCGGCTTCCGCGCTGAAGCGTCCGGTCACGAACAGCACCTCGGCAAGCCAAGGAGCCATGACGAACAGTCCAGCCGCCGCCGGTATCGCCAAGAACAACCCGTTCGCGAGGGTGCGCCGCAGTATCCGCGCCAACTCGACGTGGTCGTCCCGGCTACCCAGCAGAGTCAGAAGAGGAAACACGGCCGTACCGAGCGCGACCCCGAGCAGTGCGTGCGGGAACTCGAGCAGTCGGTTGCCGAGGTAGAGGACCCCGGGCGCGCCTGGATCGACGAGGAAGGCGGCCAAGAACTGGGTCGCGAGCACGTTGAGCTGCACGACCGACAAGCCGAGCACGATGGGGGCCATCGTGCGAACGATCTCGCGCAAGTCCGGGTCAGCGAGGGCGAGTCGGGGGCACACGAGCAAACCGCTCTGCACCAGCCCCGGCAACTGCAAGAGGAGCTGCAGGAAGCCACCACAGAGCACGACGATTCCGACGAGGATGACACGCTGATCGGCGTCGGCTTCACCCGTCCCGGCCCAGACCACGCCAGCAATCCACACCGCGTTGAGCAGAGCCGGAGCAGCAGCCGGCAGAGCGAAACGACCGGTCACGTTCTGAGCCGCGGCCGACAGCGTCATCAACGACACGGGAATCAAGTAGGGCAACAGAATGAACAGCAGCGACCGAAGCAGCTGCGGGTAGCGCTCATCGCCGCCCGCATTGGACGCGAACCACTCGACCGGGATGAGGCCGAGCAGACACAGCAGCCCACCAACGATGATCAACAACAGCGCGGTCAGGCCGCCGACGATGGCGGCGAAACTCCGGCGCGCGCCTTCGATGCCCTCGCTGTCGATGCGCCGGGTCAGCACAGGGACGAAGGCAGCCGTCAGCGCACCCTCACCCAGCAACCGGCGGAACACGTTCGGCACGGTCCAGGCCAGGCTGAACGCCCCGAACTCCATCCCCCGACCGAACAACCCGACCATGAAGCGGTCGCGCACGAGTCCGAGCACCCGCGAAACCAACGTCCACGCCGCAATCCGCAGCGCCCCACGCCCAAAACGCCGCACTCCAGGCTCGTGCTCGGGGCAACGCGAGTGCCCGTCAGGGCACGAGCGTTGCTTCTGCCCTCCCATCACCGACCACGATACGCCCGTGCGCCGCCGTGTCGCCAATCCACCCAACCCTTGGTCATCGACCAGACTCGAGTGGTCCGGGCCGGTGCCCGAAGCCCGCCTCGAACTCTTCGAAGAAGCGGCCAGGAGCTAGCTGTCGAAAAGCACCAGGCCGACCTCCCCCAGACATGATCAGTTCGAGGCCAGCCCGCCAACCAATCGCGTAGGATGGGGCGATGCGCTCTCTCGCCTTCGTCCTTCTCACCGCCTCCGTTGTCGCCCAGGATCCTGGCACCAACTACCGGTTCCGCGTCGATCTGCGGTCACATCCGCGAGCGCTAGCACTGATCGCCAACCTCGATGTGCTGGGCGCGTGCAGCCACGGCCTCGAGCATCTGCGCGGCGCCAACACCTGTGAAGTCATCGTCCCGCCAGGCGAGCTCGCCGCCTTCCGCCGCCTCGCCTTGCGCAGCACCTTGGTTGACCGCGGCCGGCCGTACGCCGCGATCGCGCGCAGCAACTCGCCCCAGGCTCCCGACACCAACTACTTCACGGTGCCCGAGATCGAGGCCGAGCTACTCAAGCTGCAGACCACGTATCCCTTGCTGGCCAGGCGCGTAGACATCACGGCGCTGACGAACACGAGCAAGACGCACCGCGGACACAGCATGTTCGCCATTGTGATCTCGGACAACATCGCCAAGTCCGAGGACGAGCCGTGCACGCTGGTCGCGTCGCAGCATCACGCGCGCGAGCTCAACTCGCCCTACATGTCGATTCAGATCGCGCGCCGGCTGCTCGCGGGTTATGCGACCAATGCAGCGATCAAGAAGATCATCGACGAGAACGAGATCTGGATCGTGCCGTGCATGAATCCGGACGGAGTCTCCTACGTATGGAGCAACGACAACTACTGGCGCAAGAACCGCCGCGACAACGGCGGCGGGATCTTCGGTGTCGACCTGAACCGCAACTACCCGTTCCGCTGGGGAGTGTGCGGCTCGTCGACCAACCGGAGCTCGAACAACTACCGGGGCCCCAGCGCGGGCTCTGAACCCGAGACCAAGACGATCATGGCTCTCGCCCAACTGAAGCGGTTCGAGAAGTACCTCGACTTCCACAGTTCCGGGCAAGAGGTGCTGCACACCTACAGCCCCTGCACCACACCCGGAGCAGGCACGAAGGCCGTCATCGAGTACTGGCGCGGCAAGCTCGCCGCCAAGATGAGCTACCGAGTGCGCAACCCCTCGGCATCCGGCGAAGCGCCGGAATGGCACTGGTACGAGAACGGTTCGTTGTCGTATCTCGTCGAGGTGGGCACGTCCTTCCAGCCGTCGTTCTCCGTCACCGTCGCCGAGGAGAAGCGGGTCTGGCCAGGGGCCCTGGAGTTCCTCGGCTGGGGGCCGTCGTTCCGCGGCCACGTCCGCTCACTCAAGGACTCGACGCCTCTCTCCGCTGTTCTCGACGCCGCCTCACTCGGCAGCAGCCTCGGCGAGCGGTCCCGCTCCGACGCTGCACGTGGGCGCTTGCACCTGTGGATGCCGCCGGGCACGAGCGCCCTGACAACGAAGGCTACTGGCCACGACAGCGCCACGGGTAACGTGACGGCACCGGCCTACGGCACGACTCGACAGCTCGACCGCACGCTCGTGCCGAACCTGCCCGCAACGACTCTCACAGCACCGAGCACGCTGAAGATCGGCAAGCCGGCCACGCTCGTCTTCCGCACCGGGGATCCAGCCAAGGCATACTGGATCCCGATGGCCTTTGGCTCCTCACCGGGCCTATCGATCCCACCACGCACACTGCCGATCAATCCAGACCCGCTGTTCTTCCTCAGCATGGGGTCGCTGGCGCCCATCTACTCGGGCCACATCGGCACACTGGACACCAGGGGAGAAGCAAGCGCGCGGTTCACCCCGCCGAACTCAGCCGCCTTCATCGGCTTCCGCTTCTGGTTCACCGGCATGACGTTCGAGACGGGCTGGCCCCTCGGGATCAAAGCTTTCAGCAACGCTCACTCGATCACGTTGACCCGCTGAACCACTCTCCCATAATCGCGGAGTGAGCAAAGGCGGACTCGAAGACGTCATCGTCGCGGAATCGGCGATCTGCTCGATCGATGGGGCCGCTGGCACCTTGCGCTACTGCGGTTACTCGATCGACGACCTCGTAGCACACGGCAGCTTCCCCGAGTGCGCGTGGCTCTTGTGGCACGGGCAGCTACCGAACGCCCAGGAACTCAATGGACTGCGGGCGACGTTACGCGCGCGACGAGACTTGTCCGAGGGGATGAACTTCCTCGTGCACGGGTTGGCAGAGCGCGCCGCGCCCATGGATGCCTTGCGCACGGCGGTCAGCGCCATGGGGATCGACGACGAGACCACGGATGGCAACGCACCAGCCGACCTCGATCTGAGTCAGGATCGCGCCATCCGCATGATGGCGCAGATGCCGGTACTGGTCGCTACCTACTCGCGACTGCGCGAAGGGAAACCAGTCGTGCCGCCCGATCCCGACCTCGACGAGGCCGCGAACTTCCTGTGGATGATGCGTGGCGAGGTGCCGAGCAACGCCGAGGCCAAGGCCTTCGACGCCTGCCTGGTCATGCACGCCGAGCATGGTTTCAACGCCTCGACCTTCGCAGCACGAGTGGTCGCGTCGACGCTCACCGACATCTACTCGGCCGTCTCGTCCGCGATCGCTTCCCTCAAGGGGCCGCTGCACGGTGGAGCCAACACCCGCGTGATGGAGATGCTGCTGGAAATAGGCAGTGAGGATCGTGTTACGCAATGGGTCGACGACGCCCTGGCCCGGAAGGAGCGGATCATGGGCTTCGGACACCGGGTCTACAAAACCACGGATCCGCGGGCCCGCATCCTCGAACAGCTCAGCGAACAGTGCGCCGAACTGGCTGGCAATCGGCTGTGGTTCGAGCTGTCGCGGCGGGTGCAGGCTGAGGTCAACGCGCGTAAACCACTCGTAACCAACGTCGACTTCTTCTCCGCGTCCACCTACTACGCAATGGGGCTGTCGCCCGAGATCTACACACCCATCTTCGCGTTGGCGCGCGTTGCGGGCTGGACCGCACACGTCCTCGAGCAATACCGCAACAACCGTCTCATGCGGCCGCGCGCCGCCTGGGTCGGCCCCGAGCCCAGAAGCTGGGTTCCCGTCGAAGCTCGATGAGTCCATCGAGTGGCACGGCCACGTCGCGCGGGTATAGTACCTCCCCCCAAAGAGCAATCTTTCCAAGGGGGAGCCAGCTCCCCCTGGGGATCGGAAGCCGGAAGCGCCGACCTTCACCGGTCGGCGCTTCCTTGTACCGCTGATGGTTCGGGTTTTCGTTGGCGACGTGCAAGGCTGCCTGCACGAACTCGAACAACTGCTCGCCCTACTGAAGCTCGACGCGCAACGCGATCAGTTGTTCTTCGTCGGCGATCTGGTCAACAAAGGACCCGACAGTGCCGGTGTCCTGAGGCTCGCACGTGACCTCGATGCACAGTGCGTGCTCGGCAATCACGAGGCCAAGCTGATCGCACGCGGCGGGTTCGAACCAGAGGCTCCGAGCGACGCGCTGCGACGTTGCCCCGACCTGTTGCGAGCACCCGACCGCGTCGAACTCGGCGCATGGGTCAAGTCCTGGCCCTTGATGCGCGACCTCGGCGATGTGTGGCTCGTGCACGCCGCAGTCCCCCCGGCGCTGTGGCAGGCCCACACCTTTCGTGCACCGACCACAAGCGAACGTGAGTTCTGCATCGTCGCGCGCTACTGCGACGCGGCCGGCCAACGACCACCCACCGATTGGCCAGAGCCGAAAGCGCCATTTCGTCCATGGCACGAGTTCTATAGTGGCTCGGCGACGGTCGTATTCGGCCACTGGGCGCGGCAGGGCTTGCTCGTCCGCGACCGCCTACGCGGCCTCGATACCGGCTGCGTCTACGGCAAGGAACTCACCGCATGGGTCGCCGAGACCGACGAAATCGTCCAGGTTGCGGCGAAGACACGAAGCTGAGGACAACACTACTCCGAAGCGTCGCACTCGAGCTTGCCGGCGGCACTCCACCGCAGCGTCGCACCGCAGTTACCACACGGCACTCCTTGCTCCTTGAGATCCAATTCGGGCCCGTGCACGAAGGTCGCCACCCGCCAGCCGCAGCGGCACACGTAGCCGAGTCGCCGCGCCGGATTGCCAGCCACGAGCATGTGCGGGGCAACGTCGTCGGTGACGACGCTGGCCATGCCGACCGTCGCCCACTCGCCAATGGTGATCCCAGGTGCCACGCACACGCCGGCACCGAGCGCCGCCCCACGCTTGACGAACGTGAACATCGTGTGCTCGGTCGGCACGCTGGGCAGCAACTCGGACAGGTCCCAGGTGGCGGCACGCGGGAAGCGATCGTTCGTGAACGTCGTGTGTGCCCCGATCATCACGCCGTCCTCGAGCGTTACGCCGTTACAGATATAGACGAACGCGTTGATCTTGCAGCGGCGGCCAATCAACACGTCGTAGGCGATATAGGTCTTCTCGCCGACGATGCACTGTTCGCCGATGACAGCACCGTGCCGAATGTGCACGTCACTCCAGACAGTCGTGGCATCACCGATCTGGACATCCTGCTCCAGGATCGCCGTGTCGTGGATCCAAGGTGGGGTCATCGTCCGGATGATAGGCCCGGGGTCACTCTGGCTGAACAGTCCCGGGCGGAAGTACATCGATGCGTGCGCTGTTCTGCCGCAGGCTCTCGTAGCCCGCCTCGACGACCCGCACGCTGGCCAGGATCGCATCGGGCCCGACCAGCAGCGGTTCCTCGCCCTGCACGGCACGGCCGAAGTGGATCAGCTGGCGCCTGAGGGCCTCGCCTTTGCTGTAACCACCGCCAAAGAACTCGGGCTCCCGCCCCTCGCGGCGCAGCTCCGAGTGGTTCCAGCCGAGCAACAGGCTGCCGGCGTCGCCGTTCACGGCGAAGTAGAACGGATCATGCGCCACGACCGACCACGACAAGTCGACCGTCGTGACAGCCCCGACACGGGACCACATGGCGACCTTGACCGTGTCCTCGACGGCGAGCGCCTGCAAACGCTGCACCTCGCTGCACTGCACTGACAGAACGGGACCGAGCAAGTAGCGCACGAGGTCGGCCGAGTGTGTGCCGTTATCGATCAACACACCGCCGCCAGCAATCTCCGGGTTGCTGTTCCAGCGTCGCGTCATGTCGACGCGCGTCGCGAACACGTTCCTGGCCAGCGCTGGCGTGCCGATGGCCCCCGACTCGAGCCGCGCACGAGCCTCGATCACGTCCGGCACGTGACGGAACTTGGCTGCCATCGTCACGATGCGTCCACGCGTCTTGGCACGCGCAAGCATGCGCTCCGCGCTGTCACTCGAAAGCGCGAAGGGCTTCTCGCACATGACGTGCGCACCGTGTTCGAGGCACGCACTCGCCACCTCCTCGTGCCCGGCCGGCGGAACGGCAACGAGCACGGCCTCGGCTCCCGTCGCCGCGATGAGCGATTCCGGATCCTCGAACGCCGGGATGGACCAACGTTCACCGATGGCACGTGCGACGTCGAGCCGTCGATCACAGACACCAACCAGCGTCAGTTCCTCGACGCCGTCAAGCGCAGTCAGGTAGTCGACGGCGATGCGCCCGGTGCCAACGATTGCAAAGCGCGTCATGGAACGACCTCGCCCAACATCGCCCGCGCTTCGCCGGCGATGCTCTGCCCGACCGCGCACGCCAGGTCGGGATCGATCCCCTCGTTCCAAGGCAGCACGAGTGCCGCATCGAGACCCCGCACGGCACCCGGAAAACGCTCACGCTCTTCGCTCAAGCCGAGCTCGACGAAGGCACGAAGCTCGAACGCCGGTCGCCCGATGTAGTGCGGCTGACAGGCAATGCCGAGCGGCTGCAGTCGCTGCGCCAAACCCGCCGCGTCGTCGACGATCAAGGCAATCCTCCAGTAGCCGTGCAGATCGCCTGGCGCCAACTCGGCCACGCGAACACCTTCGACTCCACTCAGCTCGTCGAGCAGCGCCGTCGCGCTGGCACGACGCCGCTCGAGCAACGCCGGCAGCTTGGCAACCTGGGCCAAGAGGACGGCAGCCTGCAACTCACTCATGCGCCCGTTCGGGGCACGGAACAGGTGGTCCGGATCGGGTTCGCCGTAGGGCCACGCCTTGTTGACGAACAACCGCACGCGGCGCGCGAGTTCCGCGTCGTCAGTAACGACGACGCCGCCTTCGCCGGCCGTGATGTGTTTGCTCTGCTGGAACGAGAACGTCGCGAGATCCCCCCAGGTGCCGGCCGCGCGGCCGGCACGGAAGGTGCCGAGCGCCTGCGCAGCGTCCTCGATCAGCGGCAACCCGCGCGCCCGGCAGAGAGCGGCAATCGCATCGACCTCTGCCGGATGGCCGAACAAGTGTGTCGCGATCACAGCACGCGTGTCGTCGCGCAGTACTCGCTCGATGCAGGTCGCCGTCGGCACGAGCGTGTCCGGGTCGACATCGCAAAACCGGGGCTTCATGTCTTCGTAGAGAATTGCAGTCAGAGCCCCGAAGTCCGTGATCGGCGAAGTCACGACTTCGCCGCGCCGGCCCTCGGTCGTTGCGAACACGGCCGCCTGAACGGCGAGCGACCCGGACGTGCACGCAATCGCATGCCGCATGCCGCAGTGGTCGGCGAACGCGACCTCGAACCGTCGCACCATTTGACCGCTGTTCGAGTTCAGACTGCCAGAACGAATGACCTCGGTCAGTAGAACGAGCTCCTCGTCGCCGAGGCTGCGGCCCGACGCCTCCCGATCGCTCGGCAGATCGAACTTCAACGCTCCGCTCCTTCGGCAAGTCGTCCGAGCGTCGCATCCTCGAGCAGGCGGACGTGCTCCAGCACCGACGGAACCAGACGCAGCCCGCTGCTGCCGCCAGAGCGGCCACGCAGAGTCGCTGCAACCTCAGTGACGCGAAAACCGTGTTGCTGCGCGAGCAGCAGACTCTCGGTCACGCCGACGTGGCCTTCCCGTCGTGGTAGACAGCGCGCAAGGCACGTGCGTCGCCAGGCACGCACCATGCAGGAATACGTATAGGGCTTGCCGCTCCTGAGCAGCCGGTAAGCGCGCGAAAGCCCGCGAGACAGCCACAATCGTCCGGTCGGCACACCCTCGACACTTCCGTCCGGGTGATAGGCCGAGGCGAGCGCCACGTCGGCGCCCGCGACCACCTCGTCGACG
>NYZE01000092.1 GCA_002685965.1 Planctomycetota bacterium
AGGGTCAGACGATGAGCGGTTCCAGGGACGAGGGGCGCGCCGTGCGCTGGGAGTCCGGGATCGATGTGCGGCCGGTCTATGGCCCCGAGGATCTCGAGGCCACCGGCGGCTCGACGGGCATCGGCGAGCCAGGCGAGTTTCCGTACACGCGTGGCATTCACCCGCTCATGTATCGCAAGCGACCGTTCACGATGCGACAGTACTCCGGGTTCGGCACGGCGGCCGAGACCCGCGAGCGCTTCCGCTACCTGATCGAACGTGGCCAGACCGGGCTCAACGTCGCGTTCGACCTGCCGACGCAGTGCGGGCTCGACTCCGACGACCCGATGGCCGAGGGCGAGGTCGGCCGCGTCGGCATGGCCGTCGACACGCTGGCCGACATGGAGGAGGCGTTCGACGGCATCGACCTCAACGACATCACCGTGTCGCTGACGATCAACGGTGCGGCGGTGCCGATCATGGCGATGTACTTCGCCATGGCGAGAAAGCGCGGCTTCGATCTCGCCGACCTCAGGGGCACGGCGCAGAACGACATCCTCAAGGAGTTCGTCGGTCGCGGTACGTGGATCTACCCCGTCGCCGAGTCGATCAAGCTCGTCGGCGACACGGTCGAGTTTTGCGCCGCCGAGGTGCCCAAGTACAGCCCGGTCAGCGTCTGCGGCTACCACATCCGCGAGTCGGGTGCGACGTCGGCGCAGGAGATGGCCTACGGCCTCGCGATCGCCAGGGCCTACATCGACCACGTGCTCGAGCGCGGGATCGCGATCGATCAGTTCGCCAAGGGGCTGAGCTTCAACTTCGACATCCACGGCAACCTCTGGGAGCAGGTCGCGAAGTTCCGCGCCGGTCGGCGGCTGTGGGCGAAGATGCTCAAGCAGGACTACGGCGCCACCAACCCGCGTTCGATGCAGCTGCGCATGATCGCCGGTGGTGGCGGTGGCGGCCTGACCATCGAGGAGCCCGAGAACAACATCGTTCGCGGCGCCTACTACGCGCTCGCAAGCGCCCTGTCGGGAACGCAGACGATGGCACTGTGCTGTTACGACGAGGCCTACACCATTCCGAGCGAGCGCGCGGCGCGGATCTCGCTGCGAACGATGCAGATCCTGCTCTACGAGATCGGCCTCAACGACACGGTCGATCCACTCGCCGGGTCCTACTTCGTCGAGTCCATGACCAACGAGATGGAGGCCAAGATCGTCGAGATCATGACCGAGCTCGACGCCGAAGGCGGGATCGTGCAGGGGATCGCGACGGGCCGGGTGCAGGACGCGGTCAACCGTCAGGCCTACGAGCGCGAGCTGAGGATCCGCAGCGGCGAGGAGCAGAAGGTCGGCGTCAACTGCTTCGCGACCGAGTCGGCCGAGGAGGAGAAGGAC
Source organism: Planctomycetota bacterium (assembly GCA_002685965.1). GTDB lineage: Bacteria > Planctomycetota > UBA1135 > UBA1135. Next base: position 1,380 of record NYZE01000092.1, read on the forward strand.
GTCGAGATGCACCCGTATCGCGCCGAGGCCGCGGACGACCAGAGGGAGCGGTTGGCGACGATTCGTACCGAGCGCGACGACGATGCGGTCGCCACGCGCCTGGCCGAGGTGCGTCGCGCGGCCGAGGCCGGCGCCAATGTCATGCCCGCGGTGATCGACGCCGTCGAGGTCTACGCGAGCGTTGGCGAGGTCTGTGGCACCCTGCGCGAGGTCTACGGCTGCTACCAGGAGCCGGTCCGTTGAGCGACGATCGCAGGCCGATCGTGCTGAGCGTCGAGCAGGCGTTGAGCATGCCGTACGCGACGCTGCGCTTCGTGCACCTGGGTTGGCGCGTCATCCGGGTCGAGGCGACGCCGCAAGCCGGGCGCCAGTCCAAGGGAGATCCGAACCGCTACATCGGCGCGCCGTTCGCCGGCGAGGATCGGCACAGCTACTTCGTCGCGCCGAACGCCGGCAAGGAGGCCATGGCCCTCAACCTCAAGGAGGCTGAGGGGCGTGAGATCCTGCACCGCCTGCTCAACGAGCTGCCGGTCGACGTGTTCTGCACCAACACGATGCCGGGACGCCACGCTTCCCTCGGCATCGACTACGACTCGCTCGCCGAGGTGCGGCCTGATCTGATCTGGAGCTCGATCTCGGCGATGGGCACCGATCATCCGGACGTCCCCGGCTACGACCCGGCGACGCAGGCCCTGTGCGGATACATGGACCTCACCGGCGAGTCCGACGGACCGCCGCTGCAGTGCGGACCGCCCCTGATCGACCTCAAGGCCGGAGACGAGGTCTTCGCGCAGGTGCTGCTCGCGATGCTCGAGCAGAAGTCGACGGGCGCGGGCAAGAAGATCGACGTGTCGATGGCGCACGCAGCTGTGTCGTGGCTGCACACGTTCCTGCCGATGCTCGACATGGGCTGCACGCCGGAGAGCATCAAGCGCGCCGGCAACCAGCACCGTCAGTTCATCCCGGTCAACGCCTATGCGACGAGCGACGGCTTCGTTTACATGGCGATTGGCAGCGACGCACAGTGGGCTCGCTTCGTGCATGAGGGGATGTTCGCGAAGCTCCTGCAGGAGCGTTACGAGACCAACGAGCGACGCCGTGAGCACAAGGAGGAGCTGCATGCGACGATCGCAGGGATCACGGCGCAGCACTCGGTGGCTGCCGTCAGCGAAGTTCTCGCACGTGCCGCGATCCCGCACTCGCCGATCACGCCGATCGAGCAGGTCGCCGACCTACCCTTCGTCGCCGAGTCTTCGCTGCGCACGGTGACTCCCGACGGTCGAGCCGTGCGGCTGCCGCCGCCGGCCGTGCCGACACCACACCTCAGCGCGATGTCGGGGACCTTGCCGTTCGCGCCCGCGTACGGCGCGGACACCGTCTCCGTCCTCGAGGAAGTCGGATTCACGGGCGCGGACGTCGAGCGTCTGCGCGCCGGGGGCGTGATCGCGTGAGCGCGACCCAGAGCGAGTACCTGCGCCCGAAAGACCTGCGCGCTGCTCTCGAGCACAAGGCGGCGACGCCGGACGCGCGATTCATCGCGGGCGGCACCGACCTGTTGGTGCACGCCCGCCGACCAGGCGCGACGCTGCCGCAGTCCCTGATCTCGCTGCGAGCGGTCGCCGAACTCAACGAGGTCACGGTGGTGGGGGCGACGCTCCGCATCGGTGCCGCCGCACCCTTGACCGAGGTGGCTCGCCATCCAGTGATCGCCGAGCGACTGCCGGCGTTGGTCGCGTCGATCGACGTGCTCGGCAGTCGGCAGATCCGCAACGTCGCGACGCTGGGCGGCAACCTCTGCAACGCCTCGCCCGCCGCGGACACGGCGCCGCCACTGCTCGTCCACGACGCCCGCGTCGAGCTGCAGCACGTCGGGGGAAGGCGCGAGGTGCCGCTCGTCGAGTTCTTCCGCGGTCCCGGCGAGACGGCGATCGAGGCGAACGAGGTCATGACCGCCGTGCTGCTCGAGTTGCCGCCGCCGAATGCCGAAGCTGCGTTCGAGCGCAAGGGCCGAGTCCGCATGGACCTCGCGATCGCGATCGTCGCCGGGCTGTTCGAACTGGACGGCAGCGTCGTTCGCCGCGCGCGCGTCGCCGCCGGGGCGGTCGCGCCGCTGCCGTTGCGACTCACCGAGGTCGAGGAGCGACTGACCGGATCCGAGCTCGACGACGATGTCATCGCCGAGGCGAGGAGGCTCACGACCGAGGCGATCTCGCCGATCAGCGACCTGCGTTCGAGCGCGGACTACCGGCGCCACCTGACGGGCGTCTTCGTCGAGCGCATGCTGCACGGCGTTGCCGGGAGCAGCGTCACTGGGAGGCCAGGCGCATGATTCCGCTCGCCTTCGAGCTCAACGGTATGCAGGTCGTGACGCTCGTGAAGCCGCATGCCCGCCTCATCGACGTGCTGCGCGACTCGCTCGGCTGGACTGGCACGCTGGAGGGCTGCGGCGCCGGTGAGTGCGGCGCCTGCACGGTCCTTGTCGACGGGCGCAGCGTCAACTCCTGTCTGTTCCCGGCGCTCGAGGCCGAGGCGGGCAGGGTGACCACGATCGAGGGGCTGACTCAGCCGGGGCAGGAGCTGTCACCGGTGCAACATGCGTTCGTGGAGCGACACGGCGCGCAGTGTGGGTTCTGTACCCCAGGCATGATCATGTCCGCCGTCGCGCTGCTCGCCGAGAACCCCGAGCCCAGCGAGCGCGAGATCCGTGAGGCGCTGATCGGCAACCTCTGTCGTTGCACCGGTTACGTGCAGATCATCGAGTCGATCCAGCTTGCGGCGAAGACAGAGGCATGCGCACGGGAGGGGGGGCAGTGACCGATACGCGCTACATCGGCAGCCACCGCGCCCGGCCGGATGCGGCCGACAAGGTCACAGGCAAGGTCCGCTACATCCACGACATCTCCAAGCCGGGGATGCTCTACGGCAAGATCAAGCGCAGCGAGCACGCGCACGCGCGCATCGTCAGCATCGATACCACCCGCGCCGAGCGACTGCCCGGCGTGTGCGCCGTGATCACCGGCTACAACACACCGCCGGTCGCCGTCGGCTTCCTCCGGGACAACTCGGCGCTCAAGCGTGACAAGGTGCGGCACTTCCGTGACGAGGTCGCGGCGGTTGCCGCGATCGACCCGGACATCGCCGCCGCGGCGATCGACCTGATCGAGGTCGAGTACGAACCGCTGCCCTGCGTGTTCGATCCGCTCGAGGCTCTCGAGCCCGGCGCGCCGCTCGTGCATGAGCAGGACGCGCGTGGCACTTCCGTGACGAGCAACCTCGTGCCGATGGAATGCGGCCACGATTCCGGCGACGTAGAGGCCGCGCGCCGGGCGGCCGCGCACATTGTCGAGGGCGACTACTCGGTGCCGCTGATCCAGCAGAGCTGCCTTGGCACGGCCGGCTGTATCGCCGAGTTCGACGGCAACGACAACCTGACGATCACCGCCAAGACGCAGATCCCGTTCCTCGCGCAGCGTGACTTCAACCGCGCGCTCGGCGAGATGGGCCTGCGCGGCAGGAACAGCCGCGTCATCGTCCCGGCGCTCGGCGGCGCGTTCGGCAGCGGGCTGGACACGCACTGCTACGAGTTCATCGCGATCCTGCTCGCGCATCGCACCGGCCGTCCGGTCAAGATCCTCGTCGATCGCGAGGAGGAGTTCGCGTCGCTGTCGCCACGTCAATCGGCGCGAGTCAAGATCGCGCAGGGCTGCGACGCGCAGGGTCGACTGCTGTTCCGCGACATCGAGGTCGTGCAGGACAACGGCGCCTACGCGTCGTGGGGGGCGACCTTCCCGACCGTGATGCTGCTGCCCGTGACCTCGCTCTATCGCGTTCCGAACGTGCGGTTCACTTCGTGCATCGTCTACACGAACAACACGTACTGCCAGGCGATGCGTGGCTACGGCAACCCCGAGGTCACCTGGGCCATCGACAGCAACCTCGACGATCTCGCGGACGCGGCGGGCATCGACGCGCTCGAGATGCGGCGGATCAACTGCAACGAGCCGGGCGAGGTCACGCCGATGCAGATGAAGATCAGTACGTGTGGCCTGCGCGAGTGCCTCGACAAGACCGCCGAACACCTGGACTGGAGCGAGAAGCGCGGCGCCGGTAGCGGCCCTGGCCAGACCCGCACTGGTGTGGGCATGGCGTCGCTGATCCATGTCGGCGGCTCGGGGCGCATCTACCGGTCGGACGCGAGCGGGTTGACGGTCAAGCTCGACGACTTCGGCAACGTCAACGTGTTCTACGGCGGCGTCGAGATGGGGCAGGGGCTGCACGCCGTGCTGACGATGGCCGTGGCTGACTCGTTCGGGGTGCTGCCTGAGCACGTCCACATCAACCAGACCGACACAGCGACATGCCCCTGGGACGTCGGCACGCACGCGAGCCGCGGCGCCTTCATGTCGTGCAACGCTGCGATTCTCGCTGCCGAGAAGGTGCGCGCCCGGATCTTCTCGGCGTGCGAGGAGCTGTTCCCGGCCGAGATCGATCGCGCCCTGACGAAGCTGCGGCGCGACGACCCGGAGCTCGGCGTGCCGGACTTCGACTTCGCGGCTGCCTCGCGCGCCGACAACTTCGAGCTGCGCGACAGCGAGGTGTTCCTGCGCGACGGCCCCGACGTGCCGTGGGCCAGAGTCCCACTCGGACGCATCCTGCGCGCCATGCACTTCCGCCGCGACGGCGAGATGCTGACCGAGTCCGTGTTCTACGACCCGCCGAGCGACCTTCCGGATTGGAAGAAGGGCATCGGCAACATGTCGGCGTGCTACACCTATGGCGTCCAAGGCGTCGAGGTCGAGGTCGACGAGGACACGGGCGAGGTCGCGATCAAGAAGCTCGTCTCGGCGCTCGACGTCGGCAAGGTGCTCAACCCGCCCGCGCTGCGCGGCCAGGTCTACGGCGGCATCGCCCAGGGGATCGGCTACGCCCTCTACGAAGAGGTGAAGACCGAGCAGGGCCGCATCCTCAACCCGAACTTCACGGACTACAAGCTGCCGACCGCGTGCGAGATGGACTTTCCGATCGTGCTCGAGTTCATCGAGACCGACGAGCCCGTCGGTCCGTTCGGCGCCAAGGGTGCCGGCGAGCCCGGACTCGTCCCGACCGCACCCGCGATCGCCAACGCGATCCAGGACGCGATCGGCGTGCGCATTCGCGACCTGCCGATCACTCCCGAGAAGATCCTCGCGGCGCTGGCGAAGCGGGGCTGACGCGCGCTCGGACGCCTGGCGGGTAGGATGCAGGTGCGGATGAGCACCGACGTGAAGCACCTTGTCGCCAGAGCCTCGCGGCACGACAGCGAGGCGATCACGAAGTTGCTCGAGCGCCATCTGCCGGACCTGCGTACGTTCGTGCGGCTACGCGTCGGCAAGACGATTCGGGCCAAGGAATCGTGCTCCGACATCGTGCAGTCGACGTGTCGTGGACTGCTCGAGGACATGGGCTCGTTCGAGTATCGAGACGAGCCACAGTTTCGCTGCTGGCTGTTCAAGCACGCGCTGAACAAGATCGTCGACAAGAGCCGGTACTACGAGGCGGACAAGCGCAGCCCGGAGCGCGAGCACCAGCTCGGTGAGTCCGGCGAGCAGCTGTGGCATGCCGTGACCGCGGGCAGCCCCAGCCGGATCGCCATGGGACACGAGCTGATGAGCAAGGTCGAGGAGAGCTTCGACGCTCTGCCGGCGGACTACCGCGAGGCCATCTTGCTGCATCGCGTCGTCGGGCTCTGCCATGAGGACGTCGCCGCCGAGATGGGCCGCAGCGTCGGCGCCGTCAAGAACCTGGTCTACCGGGGCATCGCTCGGCTAAGCCTGATGCTCGAGGAGTCGTGAGCCGAAGCGCTCCTTTTCTTGGGAGTTGACTGTGACTTCCATCCCACCATTTCGCTCCGAGGGGTAACCAAGGTCGGTTCCCCCGGAGGCTCATGTTGCGCACGCTCGTTCTGCTGGTAGGTCTCGGTCTGTTCGCAACGCCCGCCGGGGCACAGTCGTTCACTCAGGTTCGTACCGGGGGCACGTTGGGCAAGGTCCTGACATACAAGCTCTCGGGCCCCACGAACAAGGTGTTCGTCTGGCTTCCTTCCGCCACCGCCGGGCCAACTCCGCTGAAGCTCGTGGACCCGACCGACCCGCGCAGTCTGCTCGTCGGCCTCGATCTGCTGGCACTGCTCACGCCTGGCGTCCTGAGCAATCAGCCGACTCCTCTGAGCCTGCCCTTGCCGCTCGAGTTCGAAGCGCTGCAGCACGACGCGGGTATCCATCCCGAGCTTGATGACCTTGACGGCGACGCGCCGCCGCACCGGCTCGCGCTGCTCGGCGAGGAACACCTCTCCCATGCCACCCTTGCCGAGCCGCTGCAGGATCCGGATTCCCTGGATCGTCAGGCGGTCACCGGCATCGTCGAACAGCGGCGTGGACTCCTGCTCGCGGACCTGGTCGAAGATGCGTCGTGCGTGCACCGCCACGTGTGGGGTCTCAGCGGTCCGGCGCGCGAGCTCGGCCTCGGGATCGTCCGACTCGAGGCAGGCAAAGACGAGGTCCTCCAGGGCCTTGTCGGCCTGTGGCGTGTCGCTGCTGCTCGGGTCGTCCATCGGTAGGGAGCCTAGCAGGCCGTCGGGGAAGGCCCGAGTGGCATGAGCTCGGGGGCCTTCTGGCCCGCGACGACGCTGCATGCCGGTACTACTCCGCTACCGGGCGCAGGTCCGAAACCCCGCGATGACATCTTGCCGGAATGGCTCGAAGTAGTTGCGGTAGGTGTTGTTGGCGAGGCGGTCACGAGTGGCCCAGCAGCCTCCCTTGAGCACCTTTCGGTAACCGAACCAGGGCGCCGAGTACTGCAAGTAGGGACGATCGACGATGAAGCCGGGATAGGGATAGAAGTCGGTGGCGGTCCACTCCCAGACGTTGCCGAGCATCTGGCGACAGCCCAAGCCGCTGTCCCCCTCGGGATGCGCAGCGACGTCGACGCAGCCGAGATGCCGCGAGTCGAGACTCACGTGCCGTCCATCGAAGTCGCCGTCGCCCCAGGGATAGAGGTGCTTGGCCGAGCCATCGGACGTGCTGCTTGCCGCGAGCTCCCACTCGGCTTCGGTGGGCAGCCTGCGTCGGGCCCAGTTGCAGTAGGCCTCGGCTTCGTACCAGCTCACGAAGCAGACCGGTCTGTGATCTTCGAGAGGGACCCAGCGGTCGAAGTCGCGGCGCAGCCAGCCTGCATCACCGCGCGACCAGTAGACGGGCTTCGACAGCGAGTGCTTGCTCCTCCAGGTCCAACCCCCGTAGCTCCAAAGCTCCTCCTGGAAGTAGCCGCGGTCCTCGACGAACTCCAGGAACTCGCGATTGGTTACTGGTGCGCGCGCCATGCGAAACGGAGCGAGCTCGACCTCGTGACCCCACTTCTCGTTGTCGAAGACGAACGGCTGTTCGGGGTGGGCACCGAGGATGAACTTGCCGCCGGGGATCTCGACGTCGCCAGGCAGCGGACCCGGCTCGGCGGCGGGCGGCGTGCTCGCCGCCTGGCCGTCGCCGTTGGTGCCGACCCGGGGTGCCGGGTAGCCGAGCGTCTGGCGCATGTAGGTGAACGCTTCGCAGTGCATGTCCTCGTGCAGGATCGCGAGGAACAGGCAATACCGTTCGTTGCCGTTCAAGCCTCCGTCGCGCGTCTTCTCGAGCCGCGTCTGTGTGCGTTCGAGGACCTGTTCCATGTAGGCCAGCGTCTGCGGGCGCGAGGGCAGGGGCAGACTCCATCGGTCCTCGTGATTCACGCGGAAGGAGTCGTAGAGACGCTCGGCGCGATCGAGAGAGAACGGCGTGCCGTCGAGGTGTTGCAGGACGAACACGTCGTAGAAGAAACCCACGTGGCCCAGTTCCCACAGGAACGGATTGACGACCTGCGTGTGAGGCACGGTCATCTGTTCGTCGTGCAGGTCGTCGGTCAGCGCGAGCGTTCGCTGGCGAGCGTCCACGAGGAGCTCGAGAAAGTCCGCCGTGCTCAAAGCCAGGTTCTCGCTCATGTCGAGTCGCGGTCCTTCGTCAACGTGAAGATTCTCGCGCTGCGCAGGGCGCCAAATGAGGAAGGAGTGTCCCGCTTTTGCTTGGGCACGGTGTTGCGCCGCGTCGCGATAGGCTGTTCGGGAACCACTCGGAGTCACTCGATGCGTACCGCCCACCTCGTCGGCTTCGCTATCACCGTTCTCGCACCGGTACTGCGGGGTCAGGCAGGGTCGTGGGCCGAGGCCGAGGTCCGCGCGAAGCAGAGCCAGAGGGCGATCCGTTTCTCGCGGAAGTACGCCGAGGGTTGGTTGGCCCACGCCGATCCGCGAACCGGCCTGTTGCCCCGCACAACGAAGGGGCAGCTGTATTGGAACGCCCAGGACTGCGCAGCGGACAACTTCCCGTTCATCCTCCTGACCGCGTGGGTGACCGACAACCACCATCTGAAGCGCGCTGCACAGCACATTCTCGAGCAGGAGAGGAAGCTAACGCGACGCCTCGACTCGTTGCCCGACGACTTCGTGTTCGGACTGCAGGGCCTGCGCCGGCGTGAACCGCGCATCCCGGCCTTGATCTTCGGTGCGTCCGAGTACGCCAAGGACGGCCTGATGCCGGTCACCGAGTGGCTCGGCAAGGGGCCGTGGGTGTCACGCATGCTCGAGATGATCCGCGACATCTGGAAGCACGCGCCCGTCGAGTCGCCGGCCGTCGGCGTGGGCGCGCGGATCCCATCGCGAAACATCGAGGTCAACGGCGAGCTGCTGCAGACCATGAGCCGGCTCTACTGGTTGACCGGTGACGCGCAGCTCAAGGACTGGTGCTTCCTGCTCGCCGACCACCACCTTTTCCATCAGCGCCTGCTCGACGAGAAGACCCTGTCGCTGCGCGATCACGGTTGCGAGATCATCGGGGGGTTGTCAGAGGCGCTCGTGATCGCAGCCCGCGAGGACCTACCGCGTCACGAGCGCTACAGCGTCGCGTTCAGGGCTGTTCTCGACTTCATCCTTGCGCACGGTGTCAACGAGGACGGGATGATGCCCAACCGCATCGCGGCGCAGACTGGAGAGGCTGTGGGCAAGGGGTTGAGCGACGGCTTCGGTTACGTCTACGACGCCTTCCTCACCGTCGCCCGACTCGAGAAGGACGAGCGCTACGAGAAGGCGGTCCGGCACGCGCTCGAGCGCGTGCACAAGTACCACTGCCGCGACGTTCCCGGCATGACGGGCGCTGACGGTCACGCGGACGCGATCGAAGGCGTGCTCAACCTTCTGAATCGGCTGCCCGTCGAGTCCGCCTTCCGGTGGGTGGATGAGGAGATCGCGTTCATCTTCGAGCAGCAGAAGCCGGACGGCATCATCGAAGGCTGGTACGGCGATGGCAATTCGGCGCGCACGGCGCTGATGTACGCGATGTGGAAGACCCAGGGCGTCTGTCCTGCGCCCTGGCGAGACGACGTCAAGTGCGGCGCCACGCGTGATGCGCAGGGTCGTCTACGCATCTTCTTGCAGTGTGACTGGGCCTGGTCCGGACGCCTGCGGTTCGACCGCCCGCGCCACCGGGACGTCCTGAAGCTGCCGCTGGACTATCCGCGCATCAATCAGTTCCCCGAGTGGTTCACGGTAGAGATGGACAAGCGGTACCGCGTCCGCTGCCAGGGCCGGCAGCCGGAGCTCGTCAGTGGGAAGGAGTTGCTGAACTACGAGCTCACTCTGCGTGCGGGCGAGACGGCGCGATTCACCGTGGAGCCGGACCCGGCCGCCGGTTCGCTCCGGGAACTGCGCTACACGCCTCGTAGCGCTGAGGCGTCCCGCGCCTGGCAGGCTGAGGTTCGGAGCCGACTTCTCTCGCTCCTGAAGCTCGACCCGCCCGGCACGAGCGACGTCGGGCTCGCGGCGAAGGAGCTGCGACGAACGAGCGAGAAGCGCTTCACGCGCCTCGAAGTCGAGTTCCAGTCGACGGCCGCGACGCGCATCCGGGCCGTGGTCACGATCCCGCACGGCAAGGGAAAGCACGCCGCGGTGGTCTGTGTGCATGGGCACGCGGGCAACAGGCGGATCGTCTACGACGACAGGGAGGTCTACCGGCGCTTCGCCAGCGAGCTCGCGGCCCTGGGCTACGTCACGATCTCGGTCGACGTCGGCCAACACGAGGTCCGTGAGAAGGGATGCCTGCTCATGGGCGAGCGCCTGCACGACCTCTTTCGTTGCGTCGACTACCTCGTCGCCAGCGACGTAGTCGACTCGGCCCGCATCGGCTGTGCCGGCCTGTCCTTGGGTGGCGAGATGTGCATGTGGCTCGCCGCCCTGGATCCGCGCGTCCGGGCGACGGTCAGCTCCGGCTTCTTGACGACGATGGACCAGATGGAGCGAAACCACTGCGTGTGCTGGAAGTTCGACGGCCTGCGCGAGCTCGTCGACTACGCCGACATCTACTCGTTGACCGCGCCGCGGGCACTGCAGTGTCAGAACGGATTGCGCGAGGGTCCGCGTTCCTTCTGCGTGCCGCTGGCGCGGCGTGCGATGCGACAGATCCACCTCATCTATCGGGACCAGCACGTAGCCGAACAGGTCGAGCTGGACGTGCACGATGAGGGGCACGTGATCGATCTACCGTCGCTGCTGGTGTTCTTCGCGCGGCATCTGCGCTGATCGCGGGACGCCAGGATCGGCCGCACCTGGCGGTCGAAGTCGACATCTTGTGCCGTGGCAGAGGCAGCGAGCACGCACGGAGACGCCGCCGCGAATGCAGCTGTGAGTTCAGCGGAGTTCATCCTGACCGTGGATCCCTGACCTGGTCGGCAGCGATCGAGTTGAGCACCTCGACTGCCTGCAGCAGCTTGGCGTCCGCCGCGGCGAAGCTCAGCCGGAAGTGCGTTGCGCGGGTCGAGAACGCCGAGCCGGGGACGATCAGCAGCTGTTGCTCGATGCACGCGTCAAGGAAGCGCTGCGGTTCGATGCCTTGCGGGATCTGAGGGAACGCGAAGAACGCCCCGCGCGGCTTGACGACGCGATAGCTCTCGTCGAGGCCGTTCACGATCAGGTCGCGCTTCTTCGTGTATGCGGCTCGGTACGGGCCGGGGTCGACGCGCGAGCCGGCGAGCGCCGCCCACTGGCCCGGGGCGGGCGCGCAGACAAACGTGTACTGCTGTACGGCATGGCAGCGCTCCACGAACCGAGTGGGACCGATCATCCATCCGACACGCAACCCGGGCATGCCGAGGCTCTTCGAAGCGCCGGCGATGACGAGGCAGTTGTGCGTGTACTCGCGCGGACTGACGTGACGTCCCTCGTAGACGAAGTCCTCATAGATCTCGTCGCTGATCAGTGGGATCTGAGTCTCGTCCGCAATCGCCGCCAGCTCGCGCGCCTCGCGTTCGTCGAGGGCGTGTCCGGTCGGGTTGGTCGGGCTGTTGACGACGATCGCGCGCGTGCGATCGGTGATGCCGGCCCGGACCTTGTCCGGGTCGATCCTGAAGTCCGGGTACGTGTCGTACATGACCGGCGTCGCTCCGACCAGTGACGCGACGTTGCGGTAGACGACGAAGTAGGGATCCGGAATCAGCACCTCGTCGCCCGGATCGAGCAGCGCGAGGTAGGCGATCACGATCGCGCCGGACGCGCCGCTCGTGACCATGACGTCTTCTTCTCCTGTGGCGAGCCCGGTGCAGCGGTGTGCATAGCGCTCGCGCAGGGCCTCGCGAAGTGGTTCGATCCCCTGCGTGACCGTGTATCGATTGCGACCCGACTCGATGGCGTCGACCGCAGCACGGCGAACGTCCTCGGGCGGATCGAAGTCCGGCTGACCCATCGACAGGTCGATGGGGTCGTCCATGGACTTGCCGAGCTGGAACAGTCTGCGGATGCCGCTCGGCGCGACCGAGGTCACGCGGTCCGACAGCGCGAAGCCGTCTCTGCGCGAGCCGCTCACCCGACGCGCACCACGACGGCCATCGCCGTGTCTCCGGCGGCGCAACCGCTGAACAGCCCGTAGCCGCCGCCGGCCAGCACGAGCTCCTCGATGAGCTCGATCACGACGCGCATGCCGGTCGGACCCTGAGGGTGGCCGAACACCAGCGGTGATCCGTAGTTGTTCATGTTCTCCGGGTCGACGCCCGTCTCCTTGCAGAAGTACGCGTCGTTGATCGCGAACGGATTGTGCGTCTTGATCGCGCCCAGGTCGGCGATCGTGACGCCCGCGGCCTGGAGCGCTCGCTGCGCCGCCGGCACCACGGCCTTGGGCATGTGTGCCTTCTCGACGCGGGCGGAGCCGAACGCCAGGACGCGGATCGGGATGTTGCTATCCGCGCTGAGCTCGGCCGCGCGTTCCTGTGAGCAGAGGAACATGCCGGCGTTGCCGTCTGCAGGATGCGTCTGTCCGCCGAACGTCACGGTTCCTCCCTCGACCACGGGTCGCAGCTTGGCGAGACCTTCGGGGGTCGTCGGGAAGACGCCTTCGTCCGCATCGACGGTGATCGTCTTTCTGCCGGCGCGGATCTCGAGCGGCAACATGTAGCGGCGCTGAAAGGCTCGGTCATCCGCCAGCGCGCGTCGATACTGCTCGTGCCGCAGCAGCGCGATCGCGTGCTGCTCCTCGGTGCTGATGCCCGCCTCCTTGGCGACGTTCTCGGCCGTTGTGACCATCGCGCCGCCTGCGTGCGGGTCCTTGTTGAAGTTGTCCCACACCCAGTCCTCGGCGTCGCCGCGTCCGCCGATTCCCTTCGGGTTCGGATAGACGATGTGCGGGCCGTTGCTCGTGCGGTCACAGGTCACGCCGAGCGTGCACTCGCTCGAACCCGTCTCGATCTCGCCCGCGGCGGTGGCCATGACCCGCGCTGATGTCGCGCACGCCTGCGCCACGACGGGTCCCGTGACAGTGTCCGCACCGAGCATGCCGCCGAGCCAGGGCGCGCCATAGAAGCTGTGCTGCTGCGGCACGGTGAAGCCCAACACCAAGTTGTCGCAGGCGTCGGCAGCGATCTCCTTCCCGGCGAGGAATCGCGCCGCGGTCGCCGCTGCCAGTTCGACCGAGTTGAGGTGGGCAATCGAACCCTGCCAGCGGCAGAACGGACTGCTCCAATACGCGCGGTAGGGGATGAAGGTTCTCTCGAGCGCCATGCGTGCGGCTCCGTGTCATGCAGGAAGCGCCAGCTTGGAGTTCCGCGGCAACTTGGTCAACGCCGACAGACACGCTGTGAATCGGCGAAGGCGGTGTCGGCTTTGTGTGCCGCCCGGATGCGACGCGAGCAGAGTGCGGCCGGCTTCGTCCTTCGATAGGATCCAACGGATGCGCGGCACTGCTCTTCACGCCTGGCAAGGGGCATGACCCGGCGGGGACACGGTCTCCTGGTCTTTCTTCCGACGAGCATCGCTGGGGCGATGCTCGTCGGCGTCGCGTACGTGCTGGTCATGGGAATCACGGAGGGCGGGGCGCCGGGGGCGGCGACCCTGACGTTGCCCGGCGTCTTTCAGTTGATGTCGCTGATAGCTGTCGTCTCGGGCCTCGTCGCCTGGCCGCTCGCGTAGGTCAGCCTGCGCAAGACCGTGCTGACGAGGTCGGTGCCCGTCGTGCTCGGCGCGACGCTGGTTGAGGTGCTCGTCGTGACGCCTTTCGTCGCGCCTCTCGGGTGGCTGGGTGCGTATCTCGTGCTGATCGGCGCGCTGATGTTCTGCAGCTGGAGCCCGTGGGCGCGGGCAGACACCGCAGGTCGCCACGCCTAGCTGCGGTCATGTTGATCCGCGTCCGGCCCGCCACTGCTGGTGACCAGGAGCTCCACCAACACTTCGACCCTGCGTGGACGCGAATCGCGACTTCGGCGTTGTCGTTCGCGCGAGATGCTACGCGGTGCCGTACGAACGAAGCGCGAATAGCAGGACCCGCCGCGTCGTCTGACGCCTGCTCCAGGTGACCCGAACCTCGTAGCGTGCCTCGAGCAGTCCTGCCAGGGGCACGGCCTCCGACACGTAGCAGTCGACCTTGATTCGCAGCGGATAGCGTCGACCTCGGACGCGCAACCGACCCTGCCACGTTGCGGTGACGCGATGCGCGGCGAACTCGCGGCCAGCCAGGACGAATAGGCCCTTGCGCGCGGTCGCGGCCGTGCGCGCGACGTCTTCCTCGCCCTTCTCGAAGCCACCGAGTACGAGCAGAACCTCATCCAGTGGCGCACGTGCGTCGCGCAGGGCGCTCATCTTCAGCTCGCGTGTCGCGACGGAGCGCGTCTCCTGGATCTCGAGTCGCCGTCGCGCTGCCTCTGAGACCAGCTTCGACACGATGCGCGTGACGAGGTAGCGGTGCGGTTGCCGGCCTGACCGACGCACGTCATAGCGCGCCCAGGCACCCGGCTCCGTGTGCCGTAGCGGCGGCGGCAGCGTCGCCAGCGTCACCTTTGGCGCGTTGGCATCCGGTCGCCAGAGTCCCTTCGTTCCCGACGCCTGGAACTTGGGCGTACCCACGGTCACCGTCGTCCAGCGTGGATCCAGCGGCTTGTAGCGCAGCGGCACGTACTCCCGTTGGCGCAGCTCACTCAGGTCGACGACCCGCTCGCGCACGCGCGGCCCGCCGGCTTCGTAGATTCGTATGCGTGTCCGCTCGGCGCCGTCGACGACGCCGCTGTAGTCCATGGCCGGCGTCTTCGACCGGTGGCGATTCTGCTTGTTGAACTTCGCGGGGCCGCCGACCGACGTGAGCCTGCGTTCACCCATGTTGACGAGACGAAGCGACAGACCCGCGTAACCGCCCCAAGCCTTGCCGTCGCGCTGGCCCGGTAGGGGCGTACGATCGAGGACGACCCGATCAGCCCGCGCCGTGAAGACACTCGACCAGTCGATCCGATAGGTCCCCGCCGTATCCGGTGGCGAAACTGCGATCGTACGACGCTCGGTCAGGACGACGTCGCCACCGGCAGGGCGGTACGAGATGTCGAGGCCGATGCGCGCGGAGAAGTCGTCCTTCGGCTCGACCTCGACGTCGGTCCATGTGGTCCGTCCCGCCGGCTTGCCCGTGCCGCGTGCGTGTTCCCAGTAGTTGACACCGTTGATGAACTTCCAGCAGAACCACAGCCCGTGGTGCCAAACGTGGTCGGACGGCTGGTCCCGCGTCAGCACGCGCCCGTCGGGCAGGCCCAGTGGATGGAAGAACGGCTGGTTCTCGCCGGCCCCGTAATGGAATCTCCACAGCGTCCGCTCGCCGTGCACGAGAGCGAGCGATGCGCCGGGCCTCGCGTCCCAGCGTAGCTGGCCAGTGACGGCGCCGCTCGCCGAAGACGTGTCGAGCGGAGCACACTGCGCTGCCAGGCCAACCAGGCCGAGCATCGTCCATGTCAGACCCGCATGGTGCCGCGGGCGGTCGTCCCTTCGAACCTCCCGCACGCCGGTGATTGTAGTGCACCGCTTTTTGACCTAACGACGAGCCGCGGTTCGTCGTTAGGTCTCCGCGCGTCGGCACGACGAGAGGCTCGCCGCACTAGGGGATCTTGATACGAAGTCCGTTGCTGGTGCGGCACACAGGCGGAGACTGTCGTTCCGACACGAGCATCTGCGTCGTGAGGGGCAGGATGGCGGGGTCGGCGTCACGAACCCGGTCCCGCCGGACGGTCGATCTCAGGCCGCCAACACGGGTACGGTTCACAGCGCGACTCTTGGGACGGTCAGCGACCGACGATTCGACGCGTGTTCCAGGTCCGCCGATAGCGCTGCGCCGCTTCGTCGTCCGGATAGGGCTTGGCCGGCGGGTAGTTCTTCATCGCGTGGTAGGGCAACGGACCGACGGTGTCCGGGAACGCCGTGTAGAGGTCCATGTCCTTGCAGTAGCCGTCCGTGTGCAGGACGAGCGTTCGTGACCAGCCGCTCTTCAGCGCTGGCAGCGAGCTGGCGTCGAACTCCAGGGCGATCTCTTCGCCGCGACCCATGATGACGAAGCGGTCGTCGGTCGCCGCGAGCAGCGGGCGAACGTCGCCGAACCGCGTGTAGTCGCCGGTCAGGTTCTTGTACGGAAGAGACTGATCGAGGCGCTGGTAGTCGTAGAGGGTCGGGTCGGCACCATCCGGAGAGAACTCGCGCGGGTAGCCGATGCGTCGCAGCTCGGCGACCGATGCACGCAGCCGTGTCGGTCGCAGGTCGGCAGCGACGACATCGGGTGCCACGAAGACCTGGTCCCAGAACACCTCCATGTTCGTGCGAATGCGGAACCGTGCCTGCTTCCGCAGGTCGAGCGCCGAGACGTCGAGCGTCATCATGCGGGGCAGGCCGGCCGGGTAACCGCTCTCGGCCATCGCAACGCGCCAGCCGCCCTCCGCCGCGGGCACCTCGATCCAGGGCGACTGCATCGTCAGCCCGGACTGATACGCG
>NYZE01000093.1 GCA_002685965.1 Planctomycetota bacterium
CCGGCACGCCAGGTGCAGTGGCACGACTTACTGCGGTTGAAGAAGGCGGCGCGCGAAGGCTACTTGCAACTCGACTTCTCGCTTTCGGAAGAACGCGCGCACCAGGTGCTGTCGCAACAGATCCCCGGCGAGCTCGGCGCCACCGATCCGCTGCGCGGCTTCTGGGACTCGACGATGCGGCAAGCTTGGCTCGACCTGCTCAAGGAGCCCTGCGAACGCGAAGTGATGCGCGAACTCAAGGAGCGCTCCGACCGTACGGCACTGCGGACCTTCGCACAGCGCTTTGGTGACCTGTTGCTCGACACTGCGGTCGGGGCACGCCGCACGTGCGGCGTGCTACCCGCGATCCGCAAGACGACGCGCCTGGCCGTCGTCGACGAGAACGGCGCCCTCGTCGCACACACGAGCTGCCAAGCACTGAAGGAAGACAAGAAAGCGGAGAATCAGGAGCGTCTGCGGACGTTCTTGGCCGAGCACGCAGTCGAGGTCCTGGCGCTCGGCAGTGGTCCGGGCTGCCGCGAAGTCGAGGCCTTGCTACTCGAGACGCTGCAAGGGGTCGAAGGCCGGCCGCAGATGATCACGGTCAACGAGGACGGCACCCTCGGTCTGGCCAAGCGCAAGGCCGGCAAGCAGGACATCGCGACCCAGAAGGCCCGACTGTTGGCCCGGCGCGCCCAGAATCCGCTGAACGAGTGGATCCGCGTAGACACGGCTGAGCTGCCGATCGGCGATGAAACCACCGAGGTTCACCAGGGCCTTCTCCTCAAGAGCCTCGAAGACGTGCGCGAGGCGAGCCTGCACCGCGTCGGCGTGGACTTGCAGACCGCGAACGAGGATCTGCTGGCGGTGGTCTGCGGCATCGACCGCGCCGCAGCGGGCAAGATCGTCAAAGCCCGCACCGCAGGACAGGTCACGAGCCGGCAGGCTCTGCGCGACCTGGATATCCTGGACGAGAACGCCTTCGCGCAAGCGGCGCCGTTCCTGATCCACCGCGGCAGCACCAACGCTCTCGATCGAACCCGGATCCCGCCCCTCCACTACACCACGGTCGAGGGCATGGCCGCTTCGATCGGTTTGACGGTCGCGCAGTTGCTCGAGCAGCCGGGCCAGATCACCAAGATCAAGCTCGACGCCTTCCACTCGGACACCATCGATGCCGACACGGTGCAGGCAATCCTCGCCGAGCTCCGCGAACCGTTCGCGGACCCGCGGCGACCGTTCGAGAACGTCGCTTTCAACGCGCGCCTCAAGACCCTCGAAGACCTCGAGATGGGGATGGACATCTCCGGTCGCGTGACCCGCATCGCTGACTTTGGCGCCTTCGTCGACATCGGCGTCGCGCCGGGCGGACTGCTGCACGTTTCGCAGATGTCCGAACGCTACGTCGGCGACCCGAGCCGCATTGTCAGCGTCGGCCAGGTCGTGCGCGTGCGCGTGCTCGAGGTCGACCGCAAGGCCGGGCGACTGTCACTGACGATGCGCCGTGGCGACATTCGCAAGGTACAACGCACGCTTGGCGACATGGCGGACGGCAAGCGCCGCCCGTCGGCCGTCGTCGTGCCACACGGTGCCGAGGAAACAGGCAGCGAGGTTCGCTTGCGCGCCGCCGCCAAGCCCAGCGCCGGAGGGCGGGGCGGACGTGGTGGACCCGGCGGTGGACGCGGCGGACCCGGCGGTGGACGCGGCGGACCCGGCGGTGGACGCGGCGGCCCCGGCGGACGCGGTGACCGCAGCGACTTCCGGCGACGCGACGGGGACGGGCCGCGCGGACGCGGTCCGGTGGTCGTCGAGAGCGACGACATCAAGGAAGTCGAGAAGCAGAGCCGCGGCTTGAAGGGCGAGCTCAAGAGCTTCGCTGCCCTCGCGTCCATGCTCGGCGGCGAAGACGACGCCAAGAAGGGAAGCGGGAAGAAGGACAAGACACCGACGCCCGCACCCGAGCCGACACCGGCGGTGCCACCTGTCGCGCCGACGACCAGCGAGGAGACGCCAACGCCAGCAGACGCACCGCCAGCAGACGCACCGGCACCAGACGCACCGCCAGCAGACGCACCGGCACCAGACACACCGCCAGCAGAGCCAAAGCCGTTCGGTGAAGACTTCGTCTAGCACCGGCCTAGGACCGCACGTTCTTCCGGGCGGAGACTCATACGATGCGCCGCCCTCAGCAAGCCTCCATGAACCACGACGTCGACGTCCCTCCTGACCGCCACTACGACGAAGCCCGCCATCTCTGGGCACAGCACGACGCCAGCACAGGCAACGTACGCGTCGGGATCGATGCGATCGCGTTGGAGTCGCTCGGCGACCTCGCTTACGTCGCCCTGCATGAAGTGGGCACGGCGGTCACGCGCGGTGACACCGTCGGTTCGCTCGAGGCGGCAAAGATGACGACGACGGTCGTCGCGCCGGTCAGCGGTACGGTCATTGCACGCAACGATGCAGCCATGACCGACCCGTCGACCATCAACCAGGAGCCGTATGGAGCAGGTTGGCTCGTCGAGATCGCGCCGAGCAACTGGGAGCAAGACGCCGCCGACCTGATCTCTGGAGAAGCGATTGCACCTTGGGTGGTCGCCGAGCTGGAGCGATTGCGGCCGGAGGATCGCGCCTCCTGATGCCCTGGCGGCTGATCGAGGATGACGGGGTGGACGCTGCTGCGGGCCTGGCCGCCGACGAGCTCCTGGCCCAACGCCTCGGCGCTGGCACCTCACCGCCAACGCTGCGCCTCTACACCTATCGCCCCCACTCGGCGTTGGCCGGTCGCTTCCAGAACGTCGACAACGAGATCAACGTGGCGCAATGCGATGCGCACGGCATTGAGGTCAACCGGCGGCCAACCGGTGGCGGGGCCATCCTCATGGGGCCGGATCAACTCGGCATCGCACTGACCATGCGCGGGCGCGGCGACGGTCAGCTGGCCAAGCCACGAACCCTCATGCAGCGCTTTTCGGCTGGGATCGTGCAAGGCCTCGGCATGCTCGGCATCACGGCAAGCTTCCGCGGTAAGAACGATGTTGAGGTGGACGGACGCAAGATCGCCGGGCTCGGCGTCTACCGCGATCCGTCCGGCGGACTGCTCTATCACGCTTCGCTGCTCGTCGACCTAGACGTTGCACTGATGGCACAGGTGCTGCGCATGCCCTTCGTCGACCTCGACGATCGCGAGTTGGCCATGCTAGCGACGCGGACGACGAGCGTGCGCGCGGGTTTGCATCGTGCTGTCAGCGTCGCCGAGGTGCGGGCGCGCATGGCGGCCGGCTTCAAGAGTGCGTTCGCGGTCCAGCTGGAAGGCGGCGAACTCTACAGCGATGAAAAAGCTGGCGTCGCTGCGCTGGTCGACACGAAGTACGGTACTCGCGCCTGGGTCCACCAGGACACCACCGTCGAGGACACGACCGGCGGCGCGCGCACGCGCACCGCCAGCGGCGCCATCGAGCTACGCGTCGCCATGGCAGGCCCAACGCTCAAGGCAGTGCACGTACGCGGTGACTTCTTCGCGGCGGACGCGGCCATCATCGACCTCGAAGCGCGGCTGCGCTGGCACCCGGGCGCGCGCGACAAGATCACGGCAACGATCACCGAATGGGCCCAGGCCCATCCTGCGGAGTCCGTGGCGACCGATGCGTTGATCGACACCATCGAAAAGGCCGTGCGGCAAGCCAGCGGGGAGCCATACGGCTGCTTCGTGACGCCGGAGCAGTCCCATGCATGACCTGCTCGCACCGACAATCGACCCGGCATGCCTTGATCTCCGCCGCAACAACTTCCCGAACACGATCGGTTTCCACGCGCCTGGCTTGAAGCGTTACGAGACTTCGGAGTTCGCATCACAGGACGCCGCCGAGTTCGTCTCGATCAGCGTGACGGGTTCAGCCTGCGCCCTGGCGTGCGAACACTGCGAGATGAAGGTCCTGCACGGCATGGGCGACCTGCCGCGCTTCGAGGGCTCGATCTACGAACTGTGCGCGCAGGCCGCCGATCGTGGCGCGCACGGTGTCCTCGTGTCGGGCGGCTGCGATGCACAGGGACGTGTCCCGTTGCTCGAGCACGTACCGGATCTCCTGCGCGCGCGGCGAGACTTCAACTTGGTCGTGCGAGTCCACCCGGGGCTGCCAGACCGCGAGACCTGCGAGGGCCTCGCCGAGATCGGCATCGATGGCGCGATGGTCGACATCATCGGTCACCGCGACACGATTCGTGACGTCTACCACCTCGAAGCGAATCCGGAAGACTACGATCGAGCGCTGGCCAACCTGGAAGACTGCGGCGTGCCAACCGTGCCGCACATCATTCTCGGCTTGCACTTCGGCGAGATGCTCGGTGAACGCCGCGCGCTCGAGATCGTCACGAGACACGATCCGAGCCTCTTGGTGCTCGTCGTCTTGATGCCGTTGAGCGGTACCGGCATGGCGACCGTGATGCCGCCGCCGCTGACCGAGATCGGCAAGTTCTTCGCCGAGGCCAGGTTGGCCATGCCCACCACGCCGGTGATGCTCGGCTGCGCCCGCCCACTCGGCGCGCTCAAGGTCGAGATCGACCGCCTCGCCGTCGACGCCGGCCTCAACGGCATCGCATACCCCGCCGAGGGAATCGTCGCTTACGCCCGGGACCGAGGTCTCGAACCTACTTTCGTCAATGCGTGTTGTGGAGTGACCTGGTGAAGCACAGCCCGGAGTGGGTTCGCATCAGCATGGCCGCGGCCATCGAGCTCGGCCTGAAGCCGGGCAAGATCCACGGTTGTCACTGCGGCTGCATCAACCTGCTGCAGAACTACCCCGAGGGGTGCTATGCGAACTGCTCGTATTGCGGGCTCGCGCGCCACCGTCCCGGCTCGGCCGAGGAGAACACCTTCATCCGCGTCGCTTGGCCACTGTTCCCGACGGATCAGGTGGCGGAGAAGATCGGCGAACAAGAAGTCACGCGCCGTCACCTGGGCGGCATCGGTCGCGTCTGCATCGCACAGGTGCACACACCGAACGCCAACGACGACCTCGTCGATATGACCGAACGCGTGCGCAAGGCCGCGCCCGAGGTGCCGATCTCGGCGCTGGTCAGCGCCAACCTCCTCAACGAAGACTGGCTCGCCTCGATTGAGGGCGCCGGCGCCGACATCATCGGCATCGGCCTCGATGCCGCGTCGGAGGAGACCTTCCGTGACACGCGCGGCCGTGGCGTGCGCGGACCGCACACCTGGGAGAAACACTGGGACATCGCGCGGCGCGCGCGGCAGCGCTTCGGCGCCTGGAAGGTCAACTTCCACGTCGTCGTCGGCCTGGGCGAGAGCGATGCCGAGCTGGTCGATCTCTTCTACAGCCTCGTCGACGAGGAGATCCGCGCCTACATCTTCTCCTTTAACCCGGAGCCCGGCACGACCATGGAGGACGTAGCGCGCGCGCCGCTCCAACGTCTCAGACGCGTGCAACTCGTCAAGCACCTGATCGAGAAGCGCGAGCTGCAGCGCGACGCGATTGAGTTCGACGCCGATGACGGCATCGTGCACATCCATGCGCCCGACGAGTTCGTGCAGCAAACCATCGACAGCGGTACGCCGTTCATGACGGATGGTTGCCCGAACCGCGCCGGCGAGGTTGCGTGCAACCGCCCGTACGGCTCGTATCGACCAGGCGAGGAATACCGCGACTACCCCTTCCAGCCCGCGGCGAGTGACCTCGCCGACGTGCGCAGGCAGTTGAACTCGGCCCCTTGAGCCGCAAGGAGTGGCTCAAGGACCCGCTCCTCGAGCGCCTGTACGCCGCAGTGCGTGGCGCGGGACCGATCCGCTCGATCTCGGTCGATCTCACCAACGTCTGCAATCTTCGCTGTGACGGTTGCTACTACTTCTCGGAAGGAATGGACACGCATCGCACGAGCGACGCGGCGACCCTGGAGACCTTTGTTGCGAGTGAACGCGAACGCGGCACGAACTTCGTGACGATCGTCGGCGGCGAGCCGAGCCTGCTGCTCGACCGTTTGCAGACCTTCTACAACGCCTTCCGCCTCAGCGTCGCGACCAATGGCCTGATCAAGATTCCGCGCGATGGGTTCGAGGACCTACCGATCGGCGTCGCCGTCTGGGGCGACCACGCGACGGATCGTGACTTGCGCGGCGGCGGTCAACGCGACGTGTTCACGGCGGCGCTGCGCAACTATCGCGACGACCCGCGCGCGTTCTTCTACTACACCGTCGCACCTGGCCACGCGGACGAGGTCGAGAGCGTGGTCGATCAGTGCGTCGCCAACGGCAACCGCGTACTCTTCAACTTTTACGGCGACCTCGAGGATCGAGGTGGTGACCTCAGCTACGAGCAGGGCTTCGGCGCGGTGCGCGACGCGATCAATCGCGTCATCGAGCAGCATCCCGAATCCATCCTGATGACGACGGGCCTAACCAAGGCCATCACGACGGGCCAGCTGTTCGGCGAGACCTGGGGACACGCTACCTGCACGAGCATCAGCTCCGACCACCCTTCCAACTCGGAGCGGATCGACAACGGCAAGCCGTACAACAAGCACTTTCGCGCCTACAACGCCGACCTCGCGACGACACGACGGTGCTGCACTGCAGTCGACCGAGACTGCGCCTCGTGCTTCGATACCTGGGGCCATTTCTCCTGGGTCATGCTCAACATGAAGTCTCACCTGACATCGGAGCGCGACTTTATCGAGTGGCTCGCCACGACGTATCTGTTCTACTTCATCAATCGTCTCGTCGACGTGGACGAAGGTGCACGCCTGCTGCCCGAGATTCATCGACGCACGCCCGGACTCGTAGGAGCCAACTAGTGGACATCGCCATCGACAAAGCCATCGACTGCAAGGGCCTGCTCTGCCCGATGCCGGTCGTGAAAACCAAACGCGCGATCAAGGGCATGGAGGTAGGGCAGGTGCTCGAGATGATCGCCACCGACCCGGGCGTCGCCCCGGACATGGTCGCCTGGGAGAACCAGACCCGGCACGAGTTGCTGCTATCGGAAGACCAGGGCGACGGAACGTTCCGCTTCCTGATCAAGAAGACACACTGAGGGCGTCACGGTGTCCGCGATCCGGTTGATAGATGCGGGTCGCGTCTCTCACCTGCGCTCACAGACGCTCTATCACGGGCTGGCGCATGCGCGCACCGATGACTCGCCGAACACCGTCGTACTGGCGACGCCGGCCGAGCCATACGTTTGCATCGGTTACCACCAAGACGTAGAGCGTGAGGTCGACGTCGAGTTCTGCCAGCGACAGGGGCTGCCGATCCTGCGCCGCGAGACCGGCGGTGGCGTGGTCTACCTCGACGATCAGCAGCTCTTCGTGCAGTGGATCATGGCGCCCCTCAGCCTGCCACCGCGCGTCGACCAACGCTTCGAGTTGTTCTGCCGCCCGCTGGTCGACACCTATCGCGACTTCGGCATCGATGCGACCTTGCGTCCGATCAACGACGTGCACGCGGGTGGGCGCAAGATCTCCGGAACGGGGGCTGCGCAGATCGGCAACGCCGAGGTGCTGACGGGCAACTTCCTCTTCGACTTCGACACATCGATCATGGCGGGCATCGTGCAAGCGCCGTCAGAGACGTTTCGCGCCCAGGTCGCGCATAGCCTTCAGCGCTACATGACATCGATGCGGCGGGAGCTCGACGCCATCCCGGCGCGCGACGAGGTCGCGCACAGCTACGCACGCCGGTGCGCGGACGCGCTCGATTGTGAGCTCGTCGCTGGGGAACTCACCGATAGCGAGGTGCACGAGATCGAGCGACAGGACGAGCGGCTCGGAAAAGCCAACTTCCTGCACCAACCGGGCCGCATGCGACGCGGCGGCGTCAAGATCCACGAAGACGTTTGGGTGGTCGAGGCGGAGCACGACCTCGACGAATGCCGTGTTCGCCTGACCGCCCGTTTGCGTGAGCACCGCATCGAGGAACTGGAGCTGAACTCCGCGCCCAGCGAGCTGGCGACCGCGCTCACAGGCGTCGTGCTCCAGCCCGGGCCTGTTCGTCGAGCGCTGAACGGCTACAACACCAAACGGGCCGCCAGCCTGGACGTCACGGCCTGGGCTGAAGCCCTTCTCGAACTCGACCCGACCGCAACCTGAGACCCTAACCATGAACGACGACCCAGAGGGCAAGAAGATCCTCGTCATCCAGACGCACGGCATCGAGACACCACGCCGCACCTACTCGCCCCTCTTCTATGCCATGGCGGCAACCGCCATGGAGATTGACGCGCTGGTCTGGTTCACAATGGACGGCACCAGCCAGCTAAAGAAGGGTGCAGCCGAACAGGTGCAGCTCGACCCGACCAGCGACGTGACGCTCAAGACCATGATCGAACAGGCTCTCGAGGCCGAGGTCGAACTCGCCGTGTGCCAGCAGAGCATGGCGCTGTTCGACATGACGACCGACGACCTGATCGACGGCGTCAAGATCCTCGGGGCCACCAGCATCATCGACCTGTCACTGCAAGCCGACCACGTCATGTACTTCTAGTGCGTTTCGCCGCGACCCTCACTCTCATCGCCAGCGCGGCGCTCACGCCAGCAGTAGCCCAGCAGCGCGCGACACTCGCGGCTGGCACGCGCTTCGAGACGTCCTACGTTCGCATCGACAGCAAGCATCCCGGACCGACCGTCCTGCTGTTCGGCGGTATTCACGGCAACGAACCGGCCGGCTTCCGGGCCGCCCGCCAAATCGCCGGCTGGAGGATCGAACGCGGCACCCTGATCGTGGTCGACCGCGCCAACGTCGGCGGACTCGCCGCAAACGAGCGGTGGATCCCGGACTTATCGAAGCTACGCCGCGACCTCAACCGGCAGTTCCCACGCAAGAAGAACGGGCAACCGACCGGCGTGTTGGCGACTGCGCTGTGGGAACTCGTCAAGAAGACCCGCCCCGACTTCGTCATCGACCTGCACGAAGGCATCGACTTCTCCAAGGTCAATCCAAAGTCCGTCGGCAGTTCGGTGATCGCCGCGAAGAACGCGCGCGACCGCGCTGCGAAGATGATCGCTTCCGTCAACACGACGATCGAGAACTCGAAGAAGCGTTTCGTTCCGAGAGGACCGCCGGTCCTGGGCAGCCTCGCACGCGCCGCCAACATCGTGTTCGGCATTCCGTCGATGATCGTCGAGACGACGAAGCTGGACCAGCAACTGACGCTGCGCGTGCGCCAGCACCGCATCCTCGTGCATCGCTTTCTCACCGACCTGCAGATGCTCAGCGGACGTCCGGACGTCTTGGTCGGCACTGCCGGTAGCGGCACGAAGGTCAACGTCGGCATGTACGTGTCCGTGGGCGTCGGCGGACCCGGGCCGCAGCGGCTCGAGAAGATCCTGTCGGCCAAGCGGGGCTTCGTGGTCCGTCGGCTGTGCGCGGCCGACATCCGCAGCGGCGCACTCGCGCAATTCGATGTCGTTGTCTTCCCGGGCGGTGGTGCATCGAACCAGGCTCGCGCGCTCGAGACCGCCGGACGCACCGCCGTGCGCAAGTTCGTCAGGGCCGGTGGTGGTTACGTCGGCATCTGCGCCGGCGCCTACCTGGCCGCCAACAACTACGACTGGTCACTCGGCATCCTCGATGCGGACGTGATCGATCGAAAGCACTGGGCGCGCGGCAGGGGCCAGGTCGCGATCGAGTGGGCGACGCCCAAGGTTCGCGCCGATGTGCTCTACGTGAACGGACCGCTCTACGCGCCATCACGCGATCCCGACATTCCCGACTTCGAAGTCATCGCCCGCTACCGGGGCGAGATCCGCAAGAACTCGGCGCCGGTGGGAATCATGATCAACACCCCAGCGGTCGTCGCCGGCTCCTACGGCAAGGGCGTTGTCATCTGCTCGAGTCCACACCCCGAGCAGACAAAGGGCATGGAGAAGATCGTGCGCGCTCTCATCCGGCGCGCCGCTGGCCAGTGACACCAACCTCCCGGGCAACTGCTGGGGCAAACGCGGCAAGCCGGCCCGCTGGAGCGTGCCAAACGCCATGGACCCCGGTAGGTTCTACCAGCAATGGATGATACTCCCGAAGTCCGTGGCTGCGTCCTCCCGCTGCACTTGCACTACAGCGTGACCGACCACACCTGGCTCCTCATCCAGGAGGACGGCATCGCGACGATCGGTATGACCGACGTGGCCCAGAACCTGGCCGGACCCCTACTGCACGCCAAGCCGAAGAAGGTCGGCGCCAAGCGATCCAAGGGCAAGCCGGTGGCCACCGTCGAGAGCAGCAAGTGGGTCGGCCCGGTCAAATCACCGATCTCGGGCGAAGTGGTCGAGGTCAACGCGGAGCTGGCCAAGGACGCGACCATCATCAACAAGAGCCCATACAAAGCTGGCTGGATCGTGCGCATGAAGCCATCCAATCTCGACGCAGAGATGGACGGGTTGCTAACCGGACAAGCCGCCGTTGATGCCTACAAGGAACGCATCGAGCGCGAAGACTTGAAGCCCTGCACGCACGTCGAAGGCTTCGAGATCTGATGCCGACCCTCGACCTATCAGGCCGAAATTACCGCGACGTCCCATACGAGCAGAAGGAGCGGCTGTTCGAAGAGGTCAAGGCCGACATGCGCTTCGACGACTACCTCCATGGTTGCTACGACTGCGGCATCTGCGTCGCGGCATGTCCGTCGGCACGGTTTTACGACTTCAGCCCCCGCAAGATCGCGCAGACCGTCTCGCGTGAAGACGTCGATCTGTTCTACCTGTTCTTGAACGACAGCGTCTGGGATTGCTCGCAGTGCTTCTCGTGCGACGTCTGTCCGCGCAAGAACTCACCCGGCGGCCTCATCACGTTGATGCGCGAAGTCGCGGTCAAGAACGGTCTCGCCAGCGCTCAGGAAGCGCTCGAGGGCTATGGCCGTGTTGTCTACAAGATCATGGCGACCGGCACGCAAGTCTCGCCCGACATGCTGCAGGACAACGCCTTCCCCGACTGGGGACCGCACGTCAAAGACATCTCCAAGAACCTCGAGACCTGGCGCCGCGCGTTGCCGCCCGAGACCCTGCACACGACCGAGACCAGCTGGCAGGTCGACGACAAGACGATTACCGAGCTCTACCTGATCTGGCACATGACAGGCGTCATGGACATGATCAAGGAAGTCGACGAGGGCCTCTTCATGATCCTGCAAGACGTAATGGAGGAGCGCCTCGAAGAGGCGGGCTACGACGACATCAGCTTCGATTGACCCAGCTCCGATCGACCGCATCCTCTCAAGAGGCGAAGCCTCTCAGGAAAGCCACCCGTGATTCCCCACAGCGCCATCTTCAACCAAGCGAAAGATCGCAGCTTCGAACTCGACCCGGCCATGGCGCCGAACGAAGACTACCACGACATCCTCGATCGCCTTGAGCGCGAGGGCGAGTGGGTCGTGCACCGCGTTCCGCGCCCCTGGGTCGAGGAGAAGAACAAGTACGGTCGCATCAAGAAGATCCCGGTCGAGAAGACCTGGCACCACAAGAGCTGCGGCCAGTGCGGGCACATCCCCGGCTATTCAACGTCGGTGTTCTGGCTCAACCGCAAGCTCGGCCTCGACTACCTCGACCCGACCGATCAGACCTCGTGCACGGCCTGGAACTACTACGCCTCGGCGACCTCGAACGCCGCCGCGCAAGCCGCGGTCGCGATGCGCAACTTCGCCGCCGCGTACGAGACCGGCTACTTCCCGATCATCCACTGCGCTACGAGCTTCGGGCACTACAAGGAAACCCGCGAGCAGCTGATCCACAACCCGGAACTGCGCCGGCAGGTGCGCGAGATCCTCGGCAAGCTCGGCAAGCAGCTGATCATGCCCGAGGAGATCGTCCACTACTCCGAGTGGGTGCACTCGGTGCGCGAACGCATCGCCGAGAAGAACGTCGTCGACATGAGCGGGTTGCGCGCGACGGTCCACCCGGCATGCCACTACCACAAGCTGATCGGCGAGGACGCCATCTACGCGCCAGAGGTCTACGGCGCCCAACGCTCGGCGATCATCACAGGGCTCCTGCAAGCGCTCGGCATGGACGTCCGCGACTACTCGACCTGGTACGACTGCTGCGGCTTCGGCTTCCGGCACATCCTCGTGTCGCGCGACTTCTCACGGTCGTTCGCCGTGCAGCGCAAGATCGAGGTCATGAAGGAAGAGGCCGACCCACACGTGCTCATCACGCACGACACGGGTTGTGTCACCACCCTCGACCAGAGCCAGTTCGCGGCCAAGGCGCACGGCAAGAACGTCGGCCTGCCCGTGATGTCCGACTCGCAGCTCGCGGCGTTGTCGATGGGCGCACATCCATACATGGTGCTGCAGCTGCACTGGCACAGCACCGACGTGAAGCCACTACTCGAGAAGCTCGGCATCGACCACAAGCAGAAGTGGGCCGAGTTCGAGGCCGCCTGCGCCAAGCTCGAGAGTGGCGAGAAGCAGTACCTGACCTGGGAAGACGCTTATGCCTGAGGCTGTGAATCCGGAGAGGAATCCGGAGAACCCCATTCTGATCATCGGTGGCGGCCCCGCCGGCCTCGAAGCCGCGAAAGGCATTGCCGAACTCGGCTACAAGGCCGTGATCGTCGAGAAGGCCAACGTGCTCGGTGGCACGCCCATTCTCTCCAGCTACGCGGCGCTGACGCCGGACTTCCGCTCTGCGGAAGACGCCATGGGCGAGATGATCGCCGCCGTGCAGCGGCCCGAGGTGGACATCCATCTCGGCTCGCAGGTCACCGCCGTCAGCGGGCAGGCCGGCGCCTTCGACCTCACGGTGACGAGCGCTGTCGATGGGCCGACACAGGTCCAGGCCGGCGCCGCAATCATCGCGACCGGGTTCCAGCACTTCGATCCAGGCCGCGAGACCCAACAGTACGGCTACTACGAGCACGACGACGTGATCACCCTGGTCGACCTCGAGCGCATGCTCAAGGCGGAGCAAGTCGTGCGCCCATCGAACGGCGAACCGCCGAAGCGACTGTGCTTCATTCAGTGCGTCGGCTCACGCGACCGGCAGATCGGCAATGAGTACTGCTCCAAGGTGTGCTGCGGCGTCGCCGCCAAGGAGTCGATCGAAGTGCGCAAGCTCTTGCCCGACTGCAAGGTCTTCATCTTCTACATCGATATGCGGATGTACGGCTACTGGGAGAACGAGATCTACTGGCCGTCGCAGGAGAAGTACAAGGTCAACTACGTCAAGGGCATCGCGACCGAGATCGTCAAGAAGGGCGATCACCTGATCGTGCGCGGTGAGGACACGACCATGGGTCGGCCGATGGAAGTGCCGATGGACATCGTCGTCTTGTCGGTCGGCATGGAGCCGAGCGAAGGCACCAAGCAGATGGCGGCGATGTTCGGCGCCGAAGTGAACAAGTACAAGTTCATCGAGACCGTCGGCGGTGCGCTCAACACGGTGCAGACGAGCGTCGAAGGCGTGTTGGCCTGCGGCGCCGCGACCGGTCCCGCCGACATCGAGGACTCGATCTCTTCTGCCTCGGCCGCAGCGATGAAGGCCATCGCCGTCGTACGCAAGACCGCCATGGGCGTCAGCTAGAGACCCCCGTGGGCCAGGTCGTCGACACCGAAACCGCCAAGGAGTTCATGACCGAGACTCTCGAGAGAGTCGGCGTCGAGGAGCTCGCGCGTATTTGTGTCGACGTCGAGGCCAAGTCCGAGTGGTTCCGCGAGCGCCTCGCGCCCGACGCGCTCGCGAGTCTCAGCGCTGACGAGTTCGGCAAGCTCCTGCGCCAGATCTTTTCGACGCGCGGCAAGGCGCGAAAGGCGCTCGAGGCGATGGACTGGCCGCAGCTCCGTGCCTCGATCGAGACCCTCCTCTACGGCCCAGCGGAGACCACGGAACGGTTCCAGGCCTTCATCGAGACGCTCGACCCGATGGCCGAGAACCTGCGTGCCGACTTCGCCAGCGAGCTGCTGCACTTCTCCGACCCGGACAAGCATTGGCTGTGGACACGCTGGATGTGGGACCCACGCACACGCACGGGGTCATTGCCGCTCGTGACCACGGCAGCCTACGACCTCAGCGGCGAACGCACCTGTGACGTCTATGTCGCGGTCGGCCGCGCCATCGCCTTCGTCCATCAAGTCGGCGACGCCGCCGGCTTCCGCAAGATCAGCAGCACAATCTTCGGCACCGACGTGTTCCTGAGCTGCGTCTACATCATTTACACCTACACCGTACTGCGCATGCGCATGACCAAAGAGTTCAACAAGGTGATGCCCGGTCTGCCTGAGTTCTCGCGGCGCCTGCTCGGCGTGTATCGTAAAGCAGCAGCCCCCTCCGGAGGACACTGATGGCGTCCCAACGCAACGTCGAGCCCGAACGCATCATCGAGAAGGAACATGTCATCCAGGATGGCATGGACATCTCCGGACACTGGAACCGGATGTTCGAGCAGCGGGTCATCTGGGACTTCACGCCCGAACTACTGGAGAAGGTCGGCGCCGTCGAAGGCGGCGAGTCGCTGGAGGGGTGCTACCAGTGCGCGCAGTGCATCCCGGCCTGTCCCGTCAACACGGTCGGCGACTACGGACCGCGGCGCATCTACCGGCGCGTGCAGACGGGCATGGACCTGTTCGAGAGCCCGGACCTGTGGCAGTGCACGACCTGCATGAACTGCCTGCGCGTGTGCCCGAAGGAGGTGGACATGATGAAGATCATGCCCGCCGTGCGGCAGGAAGCCTTACTCGCCGGCAACGTGCCGCCGGAACTGCAGGAGGTCTTCGAGAACACGCTCGAGTACGGCAACCCCATGGGCGAGTCGCCGAAGAAGCGCGCGGCCTGGGCCAAGAAGGCAGCGGATGACGTGCCGCTGATGAAGGACAAGAAGACCGCGGACCTGTTGTGGTTCGTCGAATGCTATCCGAGCTACCACCCCCGCGGAGTCGACGCATCAGTCGCGCTTGCACGCGTCCTGAAGGTGCTCGACATCGACTACGGCATCCTCGGCCAAGAAGAGAAGTGCTCGTGCGACAGCCAACGCCTCGCTGGTGAGAGCGGTCTGTTCGAGGAGATGGCCGAGCACAACTTGAAGATGTTCAAGCGCTACAAGGTGCGCAAAGTGATGGTCACCGACCCGCACGCATTGAATGCGTTCCGCAAGGAATACCCGGCGCTTGGGGGCAAGTTCGAAACCATCCACTACACGACGCTGTTGGCGCCGCGCATGTCGGAGCTCGCCATGAAGAACGATCTCGGCATCAAGGTTACCTTCCACGACCCGTGCTACCTCGGCCGGCACAACGGTGAGTACGAGGCTCCGCGTGACATGCTCAAGGCCATTCCCGGCGTCGACCTGATCGAGATGGGTCGCTGCCGCGAGCAGAGCTACTGCTGCGGCGGTGGTGGTGGCGGCATGTGGCTCGACGGATTCATGTCCGGCCACGTCTCGATGCGGCTGTCCGAGGAACGCGTCACCGAGGCCGTCGAAACCGGCGCCGATGTGCTGGCAGTCTGCTGTCCATACGAAGTCTCACGCTTCGAAGACGCAGTCAAGTCCACAGGCAACGAGGGCAAACTCGTCGTCAAGGACATCATCGAACTGGTCACAGAGTCGATGGGTAGCGCACAGTGACTCCGCGCGGGATCGAGGTGCTCAAGAAGATTTCCTGCAATGCAGTAGGTCTCGACAGCGAATACACGCTGGCGACCGGCGAGCTCAAGTCGCGCACCTATCTCGACAGCACCGCGTCGACGCTGCGCCTGCAAGTCGTCGATGACGTGCTGCAGCATTACCTGCCGCACTACTCCAACACGCACAGCCTCTTGCACTTCGGCGCCAAGCTGTCGACACATGAGTACGCCTGGGTGCACGACATGGTGCTCGAGTTCGTCGGCGCCGACCCCGAGGCCTACACAGCGTTCTTCGTCGGGCAGGGCACGACGGCCAGCATCAACCGCGTTGCGGCGACGCTGCGAGAAAAGCGACCGGATCGCGACATGGTCGTGACGTCGATCATGGAGCACCACTCCAACGACCTGCCGCACCGCAAGCACTTCCCGGAGGTCGTGCACGTTCCGGCGCGGATGGCGAAGACTTCGATCGGCATGGTTCACCTCGAGCGCTTGCAGGAAGCTCTCGACACGCACGGCGAGCGCGTCAACTACGTAGCGATCACCGGCGTCTCGAACGTGACAGGTATCATCAACCCGATCCACGAGATCGCCGAGATGGCGCACGCAGTCGGCGCGCTTGTCGTCGTGGACGGTGCAGCGATGGCGGCGCACCAGCCAATCAAGTTGTCCGGACACGACAACCCGGCCCGCAACATCGACGTGCTCTGCTTCTCGGGTCACAAGGTCTACGCCCCCGGGTCCCCCGGTGTCGTCGTGACGCTCAAGGATCTGTTCGCCGACATCGAGCCGCAGGTCGTCGGCGGCGGCATGGTCGAAAACGTCTACCTCAACCGCCACACGACACTCGAGAAGTTTCCCGACCGCGAAGAAGCCGGCACGCCGAATATCTGCGGCGCAATCGGCCTGGGTGCATCGCTCTATGCACTGAACCAGGTCGGCATGGACACGCTGGCCAAGGAAGAAGCGCGGACCATCCAATACGCCCTCGACCGGTTGAGCGAGATCCCGAACATCATCATCTACGGCGAGACCGATGGCTCCCTGTGCAAGCGCGCTGGCGCCTTGGCGTTCAACCTCCGCGACATCGAGCATGGCCTGACCGCGGCAGCGCTCAACGACTACTTCGGCGTTGCCGTGCGCAACGAATGCTTCTGCGCGCACCCTTACGTGCGCGAGATGATCACCGAGGTCCTCGCAGAAGAAGAGGATGGCCTGACCGACGAAGAGCTCGAGATGATGGCCGACCTGCACCGCGGCATGGTTCGCGCCAGCTTTGGCATCTACAGCACCGAGAAGGACGTCGACACGCTCGCTGAAGCGCTGCGGCACATCGCCAACAACCGCGACTACTACATCGAAAACTACACGCGCCTCGACAGCGGCGACTACATTCACAAGACCTTTCAGTTCGACCACTCGCAACTCTTCTCGGTGAGAGGTGCTGTTGACGAGTGGCTCGAGCAGTGACTTCCACCGGGATCCCCACCGGAGCACCTACCCCCTGCCCATGAATATTGTCGTACCCATCAAACTAGTGCCGGATCTCACGGAGGAACTCGAGATCAACGACGACGGCACCGATCTCGAGCGCGATTTTCTCAGCTATCGGATCAACGAGTTCTGCGACCACGCCATCGAAGAAGCACTCCAGCTCAAGGAGGCACACGGCGGAACGGTGACCGTGCTCGCTCTCGAACGTGACGAGACCGACAAGGCGCTCTACACAGCGCTCGCCAAGGGAGCCGACCGAGCGATCAAGATTACCGGCGTCGATGAAGCCGCGCCGACGCAGGCGGCCGCGAAGGTCTTCTGCCAGGCACTCGATGGGATCGACTACGACCTCGTGCTGACCGGCGTGCAGGCTGCCGACGACCGCGATGGCCAACTCGGTGCCTGGATGTCGAGCATGCTCGACATCCCGCACATCAGCGTGGTCAGCAGCATCGAGGCCACTTCTGGAGGAGGGAGCGACAAGCTGTTGGTGCGCAAGGAATACGCCGGAGGGGTCATGGCCAGCTTCGAGGTCAGCGGCAAGGGCGTGCTCGGCGTGCAAGCCGCGCGGCAGATGCCACGTTACGCGCCAGTCAGCCGCGTACGCCAGATCATGAAAGAGGCCGAGCTTGAAGAAATCGAGGCGGACGACGTCGATGTCAGCACCGGCACGACCGTACGCCGGATGTTCACACCGGAGAAAGGCGAGGGCGCCGAGATGCTCGACGGCTCCGCCGAGGAGATCGCGGATCGGATCGTCGCGATCATCAAAGAGAAGAAGGGCTGATCATGAGCAGTAACATCCTCGTGGTCGCCGAGCACGTCAACGGCACAATCGACGACATCACTTTCGAACTGCTCGGCAAGGGCCGAGAGCTGGCCGATGACGGCGGCCTCGCCGTCGCATTGCTGGGTGGCGGTAGCGATCTCGCCGGACAGCTCGGCAAGGCGGACAGGGTGCTCCACGTCGACCACCCCGCCTTGGCCGACTTCAACCCGCAGACCTGCGCGGCCGCGCTCGGCGCGGTCATCGAGCAGGCAAGGCCGACGCTGGTGCTCGTCGGCAACACCTCCGTGGGCATGGACCTCGCCGTGGCTGCTGCGGTACAGAACAAACTACCACTCGTGGCCTACGCCACCGACATTGTCATCGAGAACGGCAAGACCGTCGCGACCAGCCAGCTCTACGGTGGCAAGGTCTACGCCGAGTCGGTCATCGACAAGGACGCCGGCATCGTCAGCGTGCTGGCAGGCTCATTCCCAACCGACGCCGGGCGCAGCGATGGCACACCAGAAGTCGTTGCAGTCACCGCACCGGACGGGCTCGACGGCGGGACCGTCACGTTCAAGGGGCTGATCAAGCCCGAGGGCGGTGATGTTGACATCACCCAGCACGAAGTGCTGGTCGCGGTCGGTCGCGGCATCCAGAACAAAGACAACATCCCGTTGACCGAGGAACTGGCGACCGCGCTCGGCGGCGTCGTGTGCTCGTCGCGCCCGATCGTCGACAACAAGTGGCTGCCCAAGACACGCCAGGTCGGCAAGTCCGGCTTGAAGGTCAAGCCGAAGATCTACGTCATGCTCGGTATCAGCGGCGCGCCCGAGCACATGGAAGGTATGAAGGACGCTGAGCTCATCATCGCGGTCAACACCGACGAGACCGCCCCGATCTTCGAGCATGCCCACTATGGCACGACCGAGGACATCTTCGACCTCGTCCCTGCCTTGACCGAGCGCCTCCAGTGAGGGCGTGTCCCTGATGAAATCAGGGACACGC
>NYZE01000094.1 GCA_002685965.1 Planctomycetota bacterium
CAGGACGCTGCAACAGGTCAGTCCCGCTTCGGCCTTGGCCAGCTCGTTCGTGTCGAGGGTCCGGCACGAGAAGCTTGCGTCGGCGAGTAGGTCACGGGTCCGCGGATGCGACGCCGACACGACGACGGTTCCGGCGACTTCGAGGGCGTTGCCGGCACTCGGTTCTGCAGGGTCGACCTCTATCACCCGGCAACCTGCGAAGGCGTTGCGATCGACCCAGGCCGGATTCAGCAGGATCGTCTTGGGGCCGATGCACGTCGCGGCGCTCTTCAAGTGCAGGCACCTCGTCGCCGCGACGGGAATGACCTCGTAGGCGAAGTCGCCGAGGAAGCGTGCGAGTTGTTCGATGCCCGCCGCATTGGTGCGCGTCGACAGTCCGACCCAGATGCGGGAGCCACAGCGCAACACGTCACCGCCGTCGAGGGTGCCCGGCGCTTCGATCGCGGCGAGGTGCCGGAACCCTCGCAAGGCGTCGGCTACCGACGCGGTCTCGGCGCGGCGCGACTCCGCACCGGGCCGCGTGATGATGGCGAGCTCGTCGACGACGACGATTGTGTCCTCGACGAACATCGAGTCCGGTAGGTCAGGTTCGGCTGGCAGGGCCAGCACTCTGCAGCCGAGATCGTCCAGTAGATCGCGGTATGCCTGGTGCTCGCTCCGCGCCGCCTCGATATCGATTGGCTGCCGGCTTGTGTGTGTGAGCTCACAGCGGTCGATGGCCGGGCTCACTTCGCGGATGAGGGCGTGCAGCACGTCGGTCACCACTTGGCGACGACCGCGTCACAGAAGGTCGCCATGCACTTGCCGAGGTCCGCCTGCATGGTGTCGATGAAGGCGGGGAAAGGCCCCTGATCGGACTCTTCGTAGTCGGCCCTGTGTGCCTGGAAGCAGGCGCGGGTTTGGTCCTTGTCGAGTTGGTCCAGGGAGCGCGTGGGGCGATCGCTGAAGTCCGGGAACTTCGGTGCTGCCATGTCGCTTATAGCCTAGAGCGCCGGGGCGGCGCATGGCGAGCCAGTGTTATGCTTCCGGCCGCTCCTCAGGAAACGAACTACGATGCACCCTCTCGCCCGCACCTGTATGGCTGTAGCACTCGTTGCTTCGTGGGGAGTAGGGCAACGGCCCGCTCCCGCTGACCTCGTACTGACCAACGGCAAGATCGTCACCGTCGACCCAGAACTCGGCGTGGCGAAGGGCATCGCGGTGCGCGGTGACCGCATCGTCGCGGTCGGCACGATCAGGGAGATCCAAAAGCACGTCGGCAACACGACGAAGTTCATCGACCTCGAAGGCAAGCTCGTGATCCCGGGCTTCATCGAAGGGCATGCGCACTTCGTCGGCATCGGTAGCGCCAAGCAGATCCTCGACCTGACCAAGGTCACGAGTTGGGACGACGTCGTCGACATGGTCGCCGCCGCGGTCAGGCAGGCGAAGCCCGGCGAGTGGATTCGTGGCCGTGGTTGGCACCAGGAGAAGTGGAGCAAGACGCCGCAGAACGCCGTCGGTGGCTTCCCGACGCACGGCTCGCTGAGTGCCGTGTCGCCCGACAACCCAGTCGGGCTCACGCACGCGAGCGGCCACGCCGCGTTCTACAACGCCAAGGCGATGCAGCTTGCGGGCATCAGCAAGAGCACGCCGAACCCGTCCGGCGGCGAGATCCTCAGGGACGGGAGCGGTAACGCGATCGGTGTCTTCAGCGAGACAGCGCAGGGGCTGGTCGGACGGACGCGCATCTTGGGTGGCTTGCGGCGGACTCGTGCCGAACGGCACGCGGCGCTCGAATGGTCGATCGAACTGGCCGACCGTGAGTGCCTCGAGAACGGCATCACCTCGTTTCAGGATGCGGGGTCGACCCTGGCTACCGTTACCGTGCTCAAGGGCATGGCCGCCCGTGGCAAGCTCGGCACCCGGTTGTGGGTCATGCTGCGCGACGGTAACGGTCGCCTCGCACGTGGACTTGCCGATGTCAGATTGATCGGCTTCGGCAACAACCATCTGACCGTGCGCGCGATCAAGCGGACGATCGACGGGGCGCTCGGCTCGCGCGGTGCTTGGCTGCTCGAACCCTATTCGGATTCACCCAAGAGCAGTGGCCTCAACACGGCATCAGTCGAGAGCGTCACGCGCACCGCGCAGCTCGCCGCGCAGCACGGCTACCAGTTCTGCGTGCACGCGATCGGTGACAAGGCCAACCGGGTCGCGCTCGACATCTTTGAGGCGGCGTTCAAGGACCTCGCCGAACTGGCAAAGGCGCGCTGGCGCATCGAGCATGCGCAGCACATCCACCCGGTGGACATTCCTCGCTTTGGAAAGCTTGGCGTGATCGCGTCGATGCAGGGCGTGCACTGCACTTCGGATGGGCCATGGGTCGTGCCTCGGCTCGGCGAGCAGCGCGCCGAGACGGGGGCTTACGTGTGGCGCAGCCTGCTCGAGTCCGGCGCCATCGTCACCAACGGCACGGATGCGCCGGTCGAGGACATCGATCCGATCGCTTCGTACTACGCGTCGGTCTCGCGTCGCATGAAGAACGGCAAGGTCTTCTTCGCAGCGCAGCGCATGACCCGCATGGAAGCGCTGGCTTCCTACACGATCAGCTGCGCCAAGGCGGCGTTCGAGGAGGATATCAAGGGCACGCTGACACCGGGCAAGCTCGCCGACATGGTTGTGTTGTCGAAGGACATCCTGACCATTCCCGAGGCGGAGATCCTGGACACCGTGGTGCTCTACACGATCGTTGGCGGCAAGGTGCTCTACAAGAAGGCCAACTAGGTCGTGGCTGCCTTTGCCTGCACGTCGCCGTTGTCACGGCACTAGCGCCTCGGCAGCAACTCGGTGATTCGCCGTGTCACATCCCGCCCGAGCGCTCGCGAGCCGCGCGGAGAGAAGTGGACGTTGCGCGGTTGCTGGATGCGGTTCTGGCGTTCCTTCGCGAAGGCGTAGAGGTCGTGCATCTGAATCCCTAGCTCGTCCATGATCCTGCGGGCGATGGCGTTGTAGCGCTGCGGATCGCCGGTGTCGCGGTACGGGCGTACGCCTTCGGGTACGGGCGTGGTCGTGCAGAAGACGACCTTGGCGCCGCTTGCTGCGAGCTTCTTTGCGATCGCACGCAGTTGACCCTCGTAGCGATCGGGCTCGGCCTGTCGCGGGTGTGCGGGGTTCATCGAGTTGGCGCCGGTCTTCGGGTGGACCCGCTTCAGGTCGTGCAGCCCGAAGTTGAACCAGATGACGTCCCACTTGCCGCCCTCGAGTGCCAGCCAGTTGTCGACGTGCTTGATGCCCTTGTTCGTGCCGGCGCAGTTGCCGCGCGGGCGCACGACCCAGGCCTTCTGGTCGAGGAAGTTCCGCACGATCGGCGTGTAGCCCATCGAGATGGAGTCGCCGAGGATCAGCACGCGCGGCAGCTTGGTGCGTTCCTCGGCAACTTGCGCGCGCGCGGCCGCGTACTCAGGGTTGACACACTTGTCGCCCCAGCGCCGCAGCACCGACCGTAGCCCGGCGATCGACTCCGTTTGCTGTCCTTGGTCCTTGGTCACCTCGATCCAAGCAGCCAAGAGCGCTCGATGCTTGGCCAGTGTCTCGGCGTGTGCTGCCTCGCTCGCGAGGTTCTTCGTCTCGTGCGGGTCGGCGACGAGGTCGTAGAGCTCTTCTCTGGGACGTTCGTTGCCGTAGAACGCGAGCTGCGTCGGGTTCAACTTGCCGGTGGCTGCCAGTTGGCGCAGGCGTTTGGTGACCGGCCATGCGTCGCGGTACTGCGGCTGCATGTACGGACGGTCGGTCAGGTAGTTGCGCATGTACTTGTAGCGCTGGGTCACGATCGCGCGGATGCGCT
Organism: Planctomycetota bacterium; assembly: GCA_002685965.1. Classification (GTDB taxonomy): domain Bacteria; phylum Planctomycetota; class UBA1135; order UBA1135. The sequence continues at coordinate 3,827 of NYZE01000094.1, forward strand.
CGATCGTGTAGTCGCAGCGATCGCGGGCGGCGACCGTGAACGTGCGTGGTGTGTGTTCTCTCGCGAACAGGTCGCGCCCCTGCATCGACGCGGGTACGTCGATACCGGCGCACGCCAGCGACGTTGCGGCGATGTCGATGCCGTTGACGAGGTCGTCGCGGGTTGCCTTGGCGATGCCAGGGCCGCCGATGATCAGGGGCACGCGGATGCCGCCTTCGTAGAGGAACTGCTTGTGCCGGTGCATGCGAAAGCCGTGGTCCGTGACGAACAAGACGACGGTGTTCGACAGCAGGTTTGCTTTCTCGAGCGAGGCGAGGATCACGCCGACTTCGTTATCGGTCTGGCGCACGCAGTCGTAGTGGTGCGCGATCTCCTCGCGCACGATCGGGATGTCCGGGTAGTAGGGGGGCACCACGACCTTGCTGCGATCGACGACCTTCTGGGGGCGGTGTTTGCCGCCACGCAGCTGGATCTGACCGAAGAACGGCTTCTTGGCCCTGCCTGCGCCGGCCCAGAGTGCAGCGAGGTCGACCCTGGCCAGGTTCATGCGCCCGTTCTGCATGTCGTAGAGGGCGGCGGTGTCATGCACGAAGTTGTAGTCGGTCTTGCCCTGATTAAACGTGTAGTAGCCGGCTGCCTTGAACAGTTCTGGCACCGTGCGTACGCCCTTGGGCAGACGGATCGCGTCATAGCTCGGCCCCATGGTCTGGCCGCGAAAGGTGGCCCGTGCGCTGCGGTGGTTGTGCACCCCGAGCGTCGTTTGCATCGTGCCGGTGATCACCGCCGAACGCGTCGCCGAGCAGACCGGCGCGGGCATGTAGGCCCGTGTGAAACGCACGCCGCGTGCCGCGAGCTTGTCGATGTGCGGCGTCTTGACGACGTCGTGGCCATAGCACCCGAGCCAGTCATTCATGTCCTCGACGTAGATCCACAGGACATTTGGGCGGGGGGTGTCCCGCGCGAGCGCTGATGCCGTGGCGAGCGCGAGCGCGAGCGCGAGGGATGCGGTGATCCTCATGGTGCGGATCGTAGGGCGAATGGCGTTGCCCTGCTTCAATGCGGATGATGAACATCCTGGTTCGCCTCGCCACGGCGAAGTGGACTGGTGAAGCTCCTGCTCTTGAGCGGACCGAGGACGATGCCGTTAGCGCAGGCGTAGGGCGCGCATCGCCACCAGGAACACCGTGGTGTTGTCGACGTAGCCGCCGCGTTTCGGGTCGACGGCGACGAGGTGCTTGGCGAAATCTTCGCTTTCGAGGCCCTTGGCGTAGAGCGGGATCAAGGAGTTCGAGTGCGCGATCGCGTTCCAGGTCCAGTGCAACTGTTCGCCCGTATCGATGTCGATGGTGTTGTTTTGGTTGGTGTCATCCCAACTCGCGCGCAGGTTACGAACGATGTCGTACTTTTCGAGGGCGAGGGTGCGATCGCTGACCTCTCCCAAGGGCACATCCGGGAACACCTGGGGCCCTGCCGTCAGCAGGCCGGTTTCGTGATCCCCGGTCACGATGACGAGAGTGTTCTGCCAGTTGCTGTTGTTCGTCGGGTCGGCGACCCAGCGGGCCACGACGTCGACTGCGCGGTTGAAGTCGATCACCTCGCCGATGCAGTCGGTCATGATGTTGTTGTGGCCTGCCCAGTCGATGGCACCACCCTCGACCAGTAGCGCGAAACCCATCGGCTTGCGCTCGAGCACCGCGAGGGCGGCGCGCGTCATCTCGGGCAGCGTCGGGTTCTCGGGGTCGTGCCCTTTGCCATCGGCGTGGCGGAACTCGATGTTGCCGGTGATGCCACCCCAAACGCCGAGCAGGCGCGTCACGTTGGGGTTATTGGCGGCTGCCAGTAGGCGAGCGCCGCCGTCGGGCTTGCCGAACAAGCGCTCGACCAGTGTCCAGCTATGCGGCAAACCCTGGTCGTCGTGGACCTTCTGCACCATGGCGGCGGTCAAATAGAAATCCGGTAGCCAAGTCGGGTGTCCGCCACCGATGAGGACGTCGAGCCCGGGCAGCGTTGGTCCCCAATGGCCGGCCCAGAAAGGGTGCTTGGTCGAGTCGCCGGTCGTGTTCGGATGGCCGAACAGCGCCTCGTCCGCTATGGCGTAGCTGTTCCATCGCGATGAGTTGTGCGATGTCCACGCTGCTGGCGTGGCGTGACTGATCGGCACCGACGACACCGCGCCGCTGCCGAGGCCGCGGGCGGCAGCAAGTTCGTGGATCGTCGTGAGACGCGCCTTGTTGCCTGCTCCGACCGAGATCTGTCCGATGTTGGTCTTCTCCCCGGTGAACATGGCCGTCGCGCTGGATGCGCTGTCGGTGGATGCCGCGGTCAGATACGAGAAGTTCGACCAAGCTTCGCTCGGGTCGTAACCGAGTCCGTTGTTCAGGGTCCACGTGTCGAGGTCCCACGTCGCCATCGCGTGGTGGGTCCAGCCCTGGTAGGCAGGGGTGGTCTTCGTGTAGCGATTCGTCGCTTCCGCTTGCTTGTAGCCCAGACCATCCCCGACCAGGACGATCACGTGCTGTCGAGTAGCGATCAGCGAGAAGTTGTGACTCGTGACTGGGTCGATGCCTTCCGAGACCGCAAACAAGCGGTACGACCCGGTTGGTCCATGGATACTCAGGCCCGGAAACAGGGCGACGCCGGCTTGGGCGGTGCTCGTCGCAGCGCCGAGCAAGCGTGCCTTGGAGTTGGTGGGTGCAAGCAAGGCAAGCGTGATATCGACCGTGGATGTGGTGACCACCTTGTCCTGGGCGTTGCGCACCTCGACCCGGATCGGTGCGGCAAAGAGCTTGCCAGCCTCGACCTGCGACGGCTGTCCGGTGAGGACCAGGTGATCTAACGGTGGCGGTGTGGGAGGCCCTGGGGTCGAGCTGAACGGCGCGCCGCCGCAGGCCGCCAAGGCGAGCGGGACGAGGAGCGCGGGGCTTCGGCTGTAGCGACGCACGGCGGGTAAAGCCTAGCATCCCCTGGGATGAGTGTGGGCCAAGCAATGGAAAAGCGTCTTCTCTGGCTCCATGAAGGGCCGCGCAAGCTACGCCCGGGTCGCGACCGCGCGATCGCGCGGCGGCTTGAAGGCTCCATCGGCGCCACGAGGTTCGACGAAGATCTGCCTGGGCTCGACCCCGAGCGCGACCTGATCATCGTCGTGGGTGGTGATGGGACGCTGCACCACGCGATCCAGTACATCGCCAGCGTCGTTGGCGTCGATTGCGCGTGGCCGCGGATGGCCTTCGTGCCCTCAGGCACCGCCAACGATACGGCTCGCGCGCTGGCGGCACTCACCGGTCGTGACCACAGCAGCATTGAGCAGCTCCAGCAAGCGGTCCGTCGAGGGGATGCCGGGACGGCAGGTGACCTCGGTCAGGTCGACTTCGCTGACCAGACGCGCTACTTCGTCAACTTCGCCGCGCTTGGTAGCCCGTCGGACTGGGTGCGCATCGCTGAGTCGAGGTGGATGCGGCCGATCAAGAGGTTCGGTGGCCTGATCTGCTACAGCCTGTGTTCGCTCGCGGTGATCCTGCGAAAGCCTACGGTGCGCCTGACGACAGAGGTGTGCGGGGAAGTCGACGACGAGCACGTCTTCGCCTGGTTCGCGGCGAATGCTCGCTACCTCGGTGGCGGACTGGACCTCGGCGAGGACGTGCGTCTCGACTCTGGCCTGCTCGGATTGCTGAGGGTGCGGGCAGGCACCCGTCGCAGTCTCGTCGGGTTGCTCACGGATGTGCGACGCGGGCGAGGCCCACGGCCAACCATCGCCGAGGCCGCGACCGTGCGCGTTCCCGCGGGGGCGGACCTGGTGCTCGACGGCGAGCTTGTGCCGCTGTCGCGCACGACCGAGACGGTGCTGGGCGTGTCCGTCAGACACGCCCAGATACGGTGGTTGTAGAGCGACCGCTGCGCCGCGCTATGTTCCAGCTCATGCACAAGTGCGACTTCGACTGCGTGATCTGATGCGAGTCTCCACGATTCTGTTGCTGGCTTGGACCTCTGTCGCTGCGCAGGGCCGCGCGCAGGATGCCAACTACGGCAAGACCGACGTCATGATTCGGATGCGCGACGGCGTGCGACTCTACACGGAGATCTACACGCCGAAGCAGCAGCGCAAGGCGCTGCCGATCGTGTTCTTGCGCACGCCGTACCGGGTCGCCGACCCGCGCGGCGGCTTCACGCGCTACTTCCGCTCGACTTTTCGCGAGCTTGCGAAGGATGGCTATATCTTTGCCGTGCAGGATGCACGTGGCAGGCACCGCTCCGAGGGTAAGTTCGAGTGGAATCGGCCGCTTCGCCACCGTAAGGACGCCAAAGCGATCGACGCGAGCACGGATGCCTTCGACTCCATCGCCTGGCTGACCGACAGCCTGGCAAAGAACAATGGTCGCGTCGGCATGCTCGGTGTGTCCTACCCGGGCTGGTACGTGACGATGGCGTTGATCGATCCGCACCCGGCGTTGCGTGCGGCGAGCCCGCAGGCGTCGCCGTCGGACTACTTCATCGGCGACGACTTCTATCACTTCGGAGCGTTCCGGCTCGGGCCGAGTGCTGAGTTGCCGTACCTGTTCGACTTCGACCCGAAGAAGAACGCCCGTTTCCCGTTCGATCAGGTGGACACGTACGAGTTCTTTCTCGACCTCGGGCCGCTGTCGAACATGAACTCGCGCTACCTGCACGGCGTGTCGCCGACCTGGGACAACTTCATGGCGCACGCGACGTACGACGACTATTGGAAGGCCGGTGGCACGTTGCCGCACCTGACCCAGGTGAGCGTGCCGACGCTCAATGTGGTGGGGTGGTGGGATGCCGAGAACCTCGGCGGCGCGCTCGACATCTACGACAAGCTCGAGCCGCTGGACAGCAAGGGCCTCAACCGGATCGTCGTGGGCCCTTGGGCGCACGGCCAGTGGGCGAGCGGCCCGCGCGAGGAGCTCGGGGTCTATGACTTCAGTTCCGACACCGTCGCTTACTACCAGCGTGAGGTCGAGGCGCCCTTTTTCGCGCACTACCTGAAGGATGAAGGCAGACAGACCCTACCCGAGGCGCTGATGTTCCAGACCGGCTCGAACGCCTGGAAGAGCTATACGCACTGGCCGCCGCGGGTAGGAGTACAGGAGCGAAAGCTCTACTTGCAAGCTGGCGGCGGGTTGTTGTTCGCTCCGCCTGCGGCCGATACAGGTCCCGGGTTCGAGCGGTGGACCTCTGATCCGGCCAAACCCGTTCCTTACTCGAAGCGACCGATCATGGGATTCTGGACCGGGCTCGCCGGCAGTCGTGAGCCTCGCTTTGCGCGCGCCGGTAAGCTCTGGAAGGTGGAGGACCAGCGCTTCGTGCATGATCGGCCCGACGTCGTGAGCTTCGTCACCGAGCCGTTGTCGGAGGGTGTCGAGGTCGTTGGACGCATCAAAGCACACCTCTTCGCGTCGACGTCGGGCACGGATTCGGACTGGGTCGTCAAGTTGATCGATGTCTACCCGGAGCGCTATCCAGACAAGCCGGAGATGGGCGGCTACCAGCTGATGATCGCCGATGACGTGCTACGCGGTAAGTTCCGCAAGAGTTTTGCGGAGCCTGAGCCGCTAGAGCCCGGCAAGGTCAACGAGTTCGTGATCGACCTGCGCACGCGCAATCACATGTTCCGCAAGGGACACCGCATCATGGTCCAGGTGCAGAGCACCTGGTTCCCTCTCATCGATCGCAACCCGCACACCTTCTGCGACATTCCGGGTGCGAAGGCGGCCGACTACAAGGCGGCGGAGCAGAAGATCTACTTCTCGAAGGGCCATGCCTCGCACATTCGGCTATCTGTCAGAGGGCGGTGAGTGTTGCGCCGCTGACGCGCCGACTGGCGCTATCCTCGGGCTAGATGGGTAAGGGTAAGCCAAAGCGCAAGCGGCCGGACTCCTTGACGAGTTTCAAGGATCTCGCGCGTGCCCGTTCGGATCATCCGGACGAGGAGCAGGAACCGGAGCCAGAGGGCGACCGAGGCTGGACGCTCGAGACGCACGACGGTCTCGAGGTCGAGGATCCGGCCAACGTGGGGACCGGGTCGTCGCTCGACAAGATCGCCCGACGCCCGGAGGCGTTCGGACCGATGTCGACCGGGCCGGCGGTCTATCGGGACGCCGGGTCGGAGGAGATGACGATCCTCGCCTCGTTCCGGATTCGCACCGTGTTTCCCGAGGACGTACTTGCCGAGGTCGAGGCGCTTCCGGAGGACCCGTCGGAGGCGGACTGTGATGGACGTGTCGACTTGCGTGGAGAGACGATCTTCACGATCGATGGTGATGACGCCAAGGACTATGACGACGCGGTTGCGATCACGCGGCTGACCAACGGCAACATCGAGATGGGCGTGCACATTGCCGATGTCGGTCACTATGTGCGTCCGGGTACCTCGCTCGACGACGAGGCGCTGGCGCGAGCGACGAGCGTGTATCTGCCCGACCAGGTCGTGCCGATGCTGCCCGAAAAACTCTCGAACGGTCTCTGTTCGCTCGTGCCGGAGTGCGACCGTCTGGCCTACTCGGTCATCATGGAGTTCGACGCTGAGGGTAAGCGCGTCGGGTCTCGTGTGCACAAGAGCGTGATCAGGAGCGTGAAGCGCAACACCTATCGCGTCGTGCAGGATCTCCTCGATGGTGCCAAGACGCCGGAAGTCGAGGCGATCGAGTTCCTGCGCAAGCCGCTCGAGCTGTTCCGCGACTGGACGCTGCAGCAGCAGGCGATCCGTGACGCCAAGGGGTCGATGCGCATGCAATCGCGCGAGCGCAAGTTCGTCTTCGACGACGCGCACGAGGTGTCGGCGATCGTCGATGCGCCCAAGTACTTCTCGATGGCGCTGATCGAGGAGACCGCGCTCGCTGCCAACCAGGCAGTGGGTGACCTGTTTCACGGGCGTGGCCTGCCGACGATCTACCGCATTCACCCGCCGAAGGATCCAGAGGAGATCGAACCGATCATCAAGATGCTGGCCGAGCATGGGATTCGTGTGCCCAGCAAGGACAAGCTGTCCGGGCGTGATATCGGCCGCTTGATTCGCATCGCACGGCGTCGTCCGAACTCGGAGGCTCTGATCCAGCGCATCATGGGCCTGGTCGAACGCGCCAGCTACGCAGTCAAGGACCACGAAGACGTCGCCAAGCACTGGGGCCTGGCCCGCCAAGCCTATCTCCATTTCACGTCCCCGATCCGTCGCTACCCGGATCTGTTCGTTCATCGCTGGCTGTTTGCGATCGAATCGCGTGGCGACGAGGCCGAGGCGGAGCTCCGTGGTGGCGAACTCATCGACGAGATGAACCACATGGCCATGCACTCGTCGTTGCAGGCGGACGTCGCCGAGATGGGGTCACAGGCCATGGGCGACCTCAAGGTGTGCCAGTATCTGTATCCGCACGTCGGCGAGCGCCACGAAGCCAAGGTGTTGCGCGTGTCCAGGTACGGTGTCGAGGTGCATCTGCCGCGGTTCAACATCACGGGCTTCTTGCCGTCGCGGTCGATCGGGCAGCGGCCGGTGATCAAGGGGCCGACGTTGCAGCTCAGCGCCGGTAAGAAGCTGTTCTCGTTCACCGAGGGCTACCCGATCGATGTGCGCATCGAAGGCGTCGACTTCCTGCGTTTGCAAGTGTTGTTGGAGCTCGCTTGACCTTCACTCCGGGCCAGCGCTGGCAGAGTCAGACCGAGCCAGAGCTGGGGCTCGGCGTCGTCGAGGTGGTCGAAGGCCGTGAGGTCGTCATCGCCTACCCGGCGCGTGACGTCGTGCGGCGTTATGCCGCGGCGGATGCGCCGCTGGCGCGAGCGCGGCTGAGCGTCGGACAGGTCGCGCGCGGGCGGGACGGCGCGGCGTTTCGGGTAGAGCAGGTCATCGAGGCTGACGGCTTGCTGGTCTATCGCGGTGAGGAACACGAGCTGGGCGAGGTCGATCTCGACGACGAAGTCGACGTCGCTTCACCCGAGAACCGGTTGCGCAACGCGCAGGTCGACGACCATCGCTTCTTCGACCTTCGCCACGATGCGCTGGCGCTACGGCAGACCGTCCTTGCGTCGCCGGCGCGGGGTTTTCTCGGCGGGCGTATCTGGCTGTTCGATCATCAGCTGGCGATCGCGCGCGACGTCTGCGAACGGCACCGCGTGCGCGTGCTCCTCGCAGACGAGGTGGGCCTCGGCAAGACCATCGAAGCGCTGTTGATCCTCAACCGGTTGTTGTTGTCCGGGCGCGTCGAGCGGGTGCTCGTGCTCGTGCCCGCTGCGCTCGTACACCAGTGGTTGGCGGAGGCGTATCTGCGATTCAACCTGGTGCTCAAGGTCGTAGGGCGAGACACGCTCGGTGGTGGCACGGTTGACCTCGAGAGCGAGGAGATCCTCGCTCAGTTGCACCGCCACCAGCTGTTCGTGTGCCCGCTCGGTGCCGAGGCGAGCGAAGCGCTCGCTGACTCGGAGTGGGACCTGGTCATCGTCGACGAAGCACACCACCTCGAGGTGGACAGCGCGGAGTTCGAGCTGGTCGAGCGGCTGGCACGCCAGGTCGAGCACGTCGTGCTACTCAGTGCGACACCAGACCGCGACGGGGAGGCCGCGCACTTTCGCCGTCTGGCCTTGCTCGACCCTGCCCGCTACAGCGATGAAGTCAGCTATCGGCAGGAGGCTGCCCGCTATCGCGAGCTGGCGGTGAGTGCCGATCGGCTGCAGCGCGAAGGCAAGCGCGACGAGCTGGTGCGCTTGTTGGACAGGCATGGCATTGGTCGTGCGATGTTTCGCAATGTTCGCGCGCGGGTGCCGGGATTTCCCCGGCGCGTGCCGGTCGCGGTCGAGCTCGATGGCGGTGACGCAGCCCGGATTGAGCGCGAGTTCCTGCACGACATCGGCCGAGACGACGACTTCGAGCCGGTGGGCGTGGGCCGCGATCCGCGTACGCTATGGCTGCGCGAGTTTCTCGACTCGCATGCTGGCGAACGGGTGCTGGTGCTGTGTGCGACCCGCGCCAAGGCCATCGCCTTGGCCGACGCATTGGCGATAGGCAAGCGTGAAGTCGCGCGCTTCCACGAGGACATGGGGGTGATCGAGCGCGACCGGCAAGCGGCTTGGTTCCTGGCGCCGGACGGACCGCAGGTCCTGGTGAGCTCGGCGATCGGTGCGGAGGGACGCAACTTCCAGGTCGCTCGCAACCTGGTGCTGCTCGACTTGCCGCTGGCCGCGGATCGACTCGAGCAGTTGATCGGCCGCGTCGATCGCATCGGTCAGGGAGAGGAAGTCCTGATTCACTCAGTGGTCGTGCGCGGCAGTCCGCAAGCACGGCTGCGGCGCTGGTACGCAGAAGCACTACGGGTCTTCGAGCGTCCCTGGCACGGTTCGCTGGCCGTCGAGCGTGGGCTCGGCGATGCGCTCGTCGAGGCAGCGTTGGCGGACGACGAGACGGCGATCGAGGCGTTGATCGAAGGCGCCCGCGTCCACAACGATCGGATCGTTGCCGAGCTCGAGAGCGGTCGCGACCGGTTGCTCGAGCTGGTTTCGTTTGACGCCGCCGCCGCGGCTGCGTTGCGCACCGACATCGAGCGCGCCGAGGAGAGCTGCGAGTTAGAGGAGTTCATGGTCGATGCCTTCGAACGATCGGGCCTCGACATCGAATCGATTGGCGGGCGCAGCTACGTGCTGCGCGTAGGCCTGGACTACGAGCGTCCTTTCCCGGGCTTCGTCGGTACCGAGATGGGGGTCACCTTCGACCGTGCGGTCGGTCTCGCGCATCCGGAACGGACATTGCTGACAGAGGATCATCCGATGGTTCGCGATGCCGTGGATGTGCTGCTGACGGGGGAGACGGGCAACGCCAGCATCGCCAAGCTCGAAGGTGACGGCCCGGGGTTGCTGCTTGAATCGTTGTTCGTCGCCGAGCCGACACTGCCGCGTGGGCTGCGTGCCGATCGCTTCTTCCCGCCGACCAAGATCCGCGTCGTGGTCGATGTGAGCGGGGGCGAGGTGGAGCTCGACGTCGAATCGCGCCGGCGCTTGGTCGCGACGGATAGGGCGTTGCTCGCCCACCCGCAGATCGTCGATCGGCTGTCGCAGCTGGTTGAGGCGGCGCGGGCCGTCGCGACGGAA
>NYZE01000095.1 GCA_002685965.1 Planctomycetota bacterium
CGAGCATGCCGACGCCGGCCGCGGGGAGGGCGAGCGCTGGAGCGCGGCGGATGGAGAGGCCGAGCAGGCGCGCCACGTAGGCTCGCGACAAGAAGGGATCCTGACGAGTGCACTCGATCAGGAGCTGCGAAGCCTCATAGAGTCGCTCCGAGGTGCCGAGCCCGATCAACGCCTTGGCGTACCAGAGGATGGCGCCGGAGTCCTTGAGTGGTTTGGTCTTGCCGAGGTCTTCGATCGCCGCGAACAGGCGCAACGCGTCCTTCTTCTTGCCGGTCTCTTGCAGTAGCCAGCCGAGCCGAAACGCCGCCTCGAGCCCCTGCGGCGAACGCGCATCGAGCTTTCCTCTGAGGCGTCGCAGCAGGCCGATGGCTTTCTCGAAACCGCCCTTGCCCGCCAGCACCCGCGCCTCGATCAGATCCTGGACCGGGCGCGCATGTCGCCGACGAGCCTCCGCGATGTTCGCGGCAGCCTCGGCGTGATCGCCGGTCTCGAGCGCGATCGACGCGAGGCCCTCGAGCGCAGCAGCCTGCTCGAAAGCCGTCGGCTTGTCTTCCTCGAGCTCTTCCTCGACGCCATCGAGCACCGCTTCGAACTTGGCGGAGGCCCGGTTTCGCTTGCCTTGTTTGAGGAATCGGTGGCCGAGCTCGAGATCCGCGGCCCAGGCACCAGCCTCGTTGTCGTCCTGGCCGGCGAGGGGAGACGCCAGCGCGAGCGCCAAACAGACCAGCAGGCAAAGTGTCATGGACGTCCTCATACGTTCGTTTCGGCTCTACGCGTCAGCAGTCTTTCCGCTCCAGCGATTCTACCGCCACAACCCGCACCGCCTAAGATCCTGCGATGCACAAGACCGGCACCCTGCTCACGAGCGCCTTGGTCGCGTTGCCCTGCACCGCGCAGAACCTCGAGTTCGAGCACTATCGGCTCGCCAACGGCATGAAAGTGATCCTGCACGAGGATCATTCGCTGCCAGTCGTCTGCGTCAATGTCTGGTACCACGTCGGCTCCAAGGACGAACGCCCGGGCCGCTCCGGTTTCGCCCACCTGTTCGAGCACCTCATGTTCATGGGCACCCGGCGCGTTCCAGGCGCGAGCTTCGACGAGTTCATGGAAGAGGGCGGCGGCTGGAACAACGCTTCCACGAGCAGCGATCGCACGAACTACTTCTCGGTGGGTCCGAGCAGCCTCTTGCCGATGCTGCTCTGGCTCGAGGCCGACCGTCTCGAGGATTTCGGCCGGGCGATGACACAGGAAAAGCTCAACAAGCAACGCGCGGTCGTACGCAACGAACGGCGCCAGACGGTCGAGATGACGCCGTATGGGACGGCCGAAGAAGCCCTCGGTCACCTCCTCTACCCGCCTGACCATCCCTACCACACGAGCGTCATCGGGAGCCACTCGGCACTCGAGGCAGCAACCTTGCAGGACGTGAAGGACTTCTTCGCGACCTTCTACGTGCCCAACAATGCTTCGCTCGTCGTCGCCGGAGACTTCGACTCGAAGACCGTCAAGGCGCTCATCGCCAAGTGGTTCGGCACCCTACCGCGAGGCAACGAGGTCCCCCGCCGCACAGTCCTCGACGCGCCGATCGCTCGCGAACGCCGACAGACATCGACCGACCGTGTGCAGTTTGCCCGCGTGTCGATGTTGTGGAAGACGCCAGCCTTTTTCGCACCCGGCGACGCGGAGATGGATGTCATCGCCGGTGTCCTGGGCCAGGGCAAGACCAGTCGTCTCTACAAGCGACTCCTCTATGACGAGCCCCTCGCCGTCAGCGTCGATGTCTATCAAGCATCGCAGAGGCTCGGCTCGCTGTTCCGCATCCAGGCCACTGCGCGCCCCGGCGTGTCGCTCGATCGCGTCGAGCGGGCCATCGACGAGGAACTGGACCGGTTCCGCAAGGAAGGCCCAACGGCACAGGAACTGGCACGCCAGAAGGTGACGCTCGAGACCGGCACGGTGACGCGCCTCGAATCGCTACAGGAGCGCGCCGACGCCCTCAACATGTACCACTACCATCGCGGGACTCCTGAGGCGATCCGCAACGCCGCCCGTCGCTATCGCGGGATCACAGCGGACAGCGTGCGACGGTGGACGCGCGTGCTCAACAAGGACGCTCGCCTCGTGCGCCGCGTCGTTCCGATGCATGAAACGGCAAACCCGCGCGACGCCAAACCGTCCGCCGGCGTGTCGACCAAGTACGCGCCACCGGAGCCGGCGAGCTTCCGCCTGAGCAACGGCATCGAGGTGAGACTCTGGCATCGTCCGCAGCTGCCGTTGGCGCGGGTCACGCTCCTGCTCCGCTCCGGCGGGCTCGGTGAACCAGCCGACAAGGCGGGCGCGACATCACTCATGGCCAGCATGTTGACCGAAGGCGCCGGAGACCGGGACGCCCTCGCCTTCGCCAACGCGGTCGATGACCTCGGAGGGACGCTCGGCGCTAGCGGCGGCCAGCTGTCGGTTCAGGTCCACTTGCAGGTACTGTCGGCTGCGATCGACAAAACCGTTCCCTTGCTCGCCGACGCCGTGCTGCGCCCGCGCTTTGCCGACAAGGACTGGCAGCGCGTCCGCGGCCTGCACCTGCAATGGGTCAAGCGGGCGGAAGACAACGCCGAGTCCGTCGCGTTCCGTGTCGCCTCGCGCGCCTTCTTCGGGGATGACCATCCCCTCAGCCGCCCCAGCGTCGGCACTGCGACGACCGTCACCAAGCTCACGAAGGCGGACGTCCTCTCTCGCTACGGGGCCGTCATCCGACCCGACAATGCAGTGTTCTTCGTCGCCGGCGACCTGACCGTGCACCGCGCCCGGGCGCTGCTGGAAGCCAGCTTCGGCTCGTGGCAGGTCGCTGCGGCCGCGCCACCACCTGCGGCAACCGTGCCACCCGCCCCGCGCGCGGGCGTGCGCGTCTTCCTCGTCGATCGTCCTGGCGTGGTGCAAACGGTCGTGCGTTTCATGATGCCCGGACCGCGCTACAGCGATCCGGCGCGGCAGACCTACCACGCCCTCAACACGATCCTCGGGGGCAGCTTCACGAGCAGGCTCAACCAGAACATCCGGGAGAAACACGGCTTCTCCTACGGCGCTCGCTCGCGCTTCACGATGTGGCCGACCACGGGTGTCTACTCCGCGTCCGCAAGCGTGCAGGCCAAGCACACCGGCGCGTCCGTCCGCGAGTTCCTGGCCGAGTTCCGCCGCATCATCGGTGGCGACGTGACCCCGCAGGAAGCGGCCAAGGCCCGGGCCACGAACCGCCAATCGCTCGTATCATCACTCGAGGGGGCTGCTGGCATCATCGCCACCGCGGTGACCCTCGAGCTCAACGATCTCGACATCTCGGCGGTCGGCGGGGCAATGCAGGCGATCAGCACCCTCCACGCCAGCGCCATCAACACCCTGGCCAAGACGGCGGTGCCCCTGGACCATGCGACCTTGGTCCTGGTCGGCGACAAAAAGGCGATTGTCGACCAGTTGGAGGGCCTGGGGCTCCCCGCCCCCGTGCAGCTGGACGTCCGCGGCGACCGGGTCAAATCGCGGTAAACGGTTTCCCCCTCGCAACGCCCCCCATCACAAACGTAAACAGGCCGCCATGCCGACACCTCGAGGACTACTGACGTGACCGGACTGCAAAAACTGATTCTGGCCCTCCTGGTGCTTGGCGTCGGCCTCGGCGCCTTCTTCATCCTGTCTGGCGGACAGACCGATGACGGCCAGGTCGGATTCACCGACGACCAACTGGAGCGGGTCGACGAGGATCTCGATGCTCTCATCGCCGCTGAGGGCATCGAGCCCGACGCAGCCGGCGACCGCGTTGCCGTCGATGACGACACCGCGATCATCGCCAAGGCCGAGGGTGGCCGCCCGACGCTGGCGCTCGAGGGCAGGGTCGTGACCAAGGGTGGCGCCCCGGTGGCGAACGCCGAGGTGAGCCTGTTCCTGCGTCGTAGCCTCGCGGCGATCTTCCGCGATGGCACCTTCACCGGTGGGCGCCGACGCGGCGACGACTTCCGCCGACTGTTTCAGCTGCGCCGGGTCGCCAAGAGTGTTCGCACCGGTGACGACGGCAAGTACGCGTTCACTGGCCCGGCCTTCGATGAAACGACGATCCAGGTTGGCGTGCTGCACAGCAAGTTCGCGGTGCAGGTGGTGAACCGCGAGTGGAAGCTGGAAGACGGCAAGATCGTCGTGCCCGACATCGAGATGACCGAGGGCGCGACCGTGACCGGCATGGTCGTTGACAAGTCGACTGGCGCACCGGTCGCCGGCGCCGAGGTGAAGTACAGCGCCTCGCGCGGTCGCGGCGGACGGGGTGGCTTTGGCCGTGGTGCACGCGGCGGACGGGGTGGTTTTGGCCGTGGTGGCGAGACGCTCACGAAACTGCTCCAGCCGGTCAAGACCGACGCGCAAGGACGCTTCAAGTTGGCCAGCCTGCCAAAGGGCAGCAGTGAGATCCGCGCCGAGAAGGAAAAGTACCTCCCAGGCTCTGCCCGGGTCGAACTCGAGCCGAGCAAGAGCCACGACTGCGGCAAGATCACGCTCGAACGCGGCGTCGACCTGGCCGGACGCGTGGTCGACAAGCAGGGTAAGCCCGTGGCCAACGCCGACCTCACGGTCGAAGTTTCCCGCGACGCGATGACGTCAATCTTCCGCAACATGGGTGCGAACAGGGGAGGACAAGGCAACCGAACGCCTGGCAACACCCGGGGCGCCCGCGGCAATCAAGCGGGCGAACGCAGCGCGCGTCCCGACTTCTCGCGCATCACAGCTCTGTTCGGGTGGCGCAAGCGGGGCAAGACCGACAGCAACGGTCGCTTTGCCTTCGATGGCCTCCCGCGCGACGCCCTGCGCATCCGTGTCGAACACAAGGAGTTCATCGACGAGGACAAGGAGCCGGTCGAAGCGGTCAAGACACCGTCGATCATCATCGAGGTCTACCGACGCATCGCCGTCGCTGGCGTGGTCATCGATCAACGGACCGGCCAACCCGTCGAGTTGTTCGGCATTCGCGCCCGCACGATCCGCGATCGCGGCGGGTTCGGACGTGGAGGGTTCGGACGCGGTGACACGGGTCGACGCAGCAACCGCGGTCGCAGCAATCGCGGCGACGGGGGCCGTCGTGGCAACGACCCGCGCAGCGGCAATCAAGGCGCGGGCCGCAGCGCCGAGCGCGGCGGCAGGAACCGGGGCCGCCGTGGGCGCACCGAAACCGGGCGCTCCAACAACCAAAACCAGGGTCCGTCCGAGCGCGAACTCGCCCGCGAACGTGAGCGCGCTTACCTAAAGCAACGCCTTGGTGCATCCGGCGAGACGCCGGGTCGGACCCCGAAGCCGACCAAGCACGCTGCCGGCAAGTTCGTCGAGGGCGGGCTGCAGCCGGGCAAGTGGGTCTTCGATCTGGACGCTCCCGGCTACGCCAAGATCGCCGCTGGACCGATCGAGCTGAAGCGCGGTCAGAAGCGGGTCGAAGTCACGTTCCGCGTCGAGCCCGGCGCCGTGCTGAGCGGCAACGTGCGTGACAACAAGACCGGCAAGCCGATCGCCGGCGCTCGGGTGACTCTGTACCTGCCGCGCCTCGATGAGGGCAATCGCAACACCAACGCCAACGCCGGCATCGGACGCAACATGTTCCGGATGTTCGGTCGCAACCGTGGCGGCGAACAGGTCGGCATTCGCGTCGCGACCAAGCGCGCGGGCAGCAGTGGCCAGTTCACCTTCAGCGCCCACAAGCCCGGCCACTTCCACGTGGTCGCCGAGTCCGACGGTTATCGGCCAGAGACCCGCAAGAACATCGCACTCAGCGCCCCAGGCTCCCAGTTGGTGCTCGAACTGGGCCCCGGCGGCACGGTCAGCGGCAAGGTGCGCAACGCTGGCAAGGACGAGATTACGGTGCGCTTCACGCACACCGGGGGCAAGAGCTACACCGCTCGGGCCGACCGCGAAGAGCCCGAGTATGAAGTCACCGGCCTGGAGCCGGGCGGCTACTTCGTCACCGTCGAACGCGGCGGCGACGATATGCGCCGGCGTGCGGCGCGTATGTTCACACGGGCCGACCGCGAGCCCGACATCATCATTCAAGATGGCAGCACGGTGCGCTACGACGTCGACGCCAGCATCGACGATCTCGCGACCGTCAGGGGGCAGGTGTTCAAGAACGGCCGCGCCGAGGACGGGTTGCAGGTGTCGATGACACTCAAGGCTGCGCCGAACGCTGCCGAGGACGCCGGCAGTGGCATGGTTCGACGCATGTCCGGCCGCTTCCTTCGCGACACCACGGACGCGGACGGCACCTACGAGATCCTCGGCATTCCACCGGGCAGCTACACGATCGAGGTCCGCAACAGCCGCGGGGGTCGCGGAGGTCGCGGGGGTCGCGGGGGTCGCAGCGGCAGCGCGATGCACAAGTTCGACGTCACGCTGACCAAGGGGCAGGTATTCGTGCAGAACTTCGACGTCCAGGTCGGAATCGTGGAGATGCGCATCGAGGGTGCCGATGGCAAGCCGATCGACCGGGCGAACGTCTCGTTCGCCCTCGCAGCCGACGCCGGCGACAAGCCGGCGTCGGAATGGCGCGGGCTTCCGTCTTACCGCCGCGAGCGCAGCCGCTCGGGTACCGTCGAAGTTGACGGGCTGTCGAGCGGATCATGGGTCTACTCCGTCACCGCCAGGGATCACCAGGAAGCGCGTGGTCGCCTCTATGTGACCCCTGGCGACGTACCGATGACCGAGCTGATCAGCCTCAAGCCAGTGGAGAAGAAGGCGACGCCCGGGAAACCGGCGTCGGGCGACGTCAAGAAGCAGAACGGGAAGTAACGCCACACGGCTGCCGCCCAACGGAATCACCAGGATGAGTGGGCATCTTCGATGCCTACAATCTCGGCATGCTTCGCCACGCTGTGCTCGCTCGCTGCACGCTCGCGGCCCTCGCCGTCGTCGTCTCCAACGCACAGGCCCAGCTCGACCGACTGCGCACGCAGCTGGCCGATGAGAATCCGCGCACGCGCCGTCAGGCGGTGGCCGCTGCAGCGAGACTCGGCAAGCGCGCCGAGCCACTCATACCACAGCTGATCGCGCTCCTCGCCGACAGCGACCGCGGGGTCAGCTGCGACGCCGTCGAGTGCTGCGTCGACCTCGGTCCCGCCGTCGAGAAGCCGCTGCGCGCCGCACTGCCCAACATGCTCGGGACGGCCTCGGTCTACGCGGCTTCCATCTGTGCGCGCCTCGACATCGTGCTCGCGGCCGACGAGAGCAGACGGCTCGACTCGGCCCTGGTCCCCGCGCTGGGCGCCAAGGATGCAGCGATCCGCCTGGCCGCAGCGCATGGCGCCCGCGCCATCGCCGAACCCGGCGACACACTGGTGGTTCGCCTCCTGGCCGCGATCGACGACGCCGCGGCCAACGTTCGTGGCGCCGCCGACCTGTCCGTGCACCACATCGCCCTGCGGGCGCTGCCGCGCATGCGCGCCGTTCTTGCCACCGGCAAGGTCAAGGGAACGCCACGACTCGTGCGCGCCTTGGCCCAGCTACAGGGTTCGCCAGTCTTCCTCGCACGCTTCTGCAAGGACAACGACGCGGCCACTCGATTGGCTGCGGTCGTCCAGCTCGGAAGGGCCCGATGGCGGGCGCGCCGCCAGCTGCCCGCCATCGAGACCGCGCTCGAGGACAAGGACAAAGAAGTCCGCGCCGCCGCGGTCAGAGCCTTCGGCCAGGTGACCGGCGACCGCGAAGCGTTCACGGCAACGCTCGCCAAGGCCGTGCGCAGCAAGCACGCCGCCACGCGGCATGCCGCCTACCGTTGCCTCGCCGACGGCTGCCCGATGCTTCCTTCCTTCCTGCCATACATCGTCCCCGACCTCGCCAACGAGAAGTTGCGCGAAGCCGCGATCGAGGCCTTGGTCCGCGCCCGACATCGCGCACCGGCGCTATTGCGACCGCTCCTGGCGAGCGGTCCAGCCGCGGCACGCGCCGCCGCCGGCCTGGCACTGGCTCGCTGCCGGGATGCCAACAGCGATGACATCGCCCACATCCTCGCGCTGCTCGACGACAAGGACGGCAACGTTCGCGCCACCGCGATGCGAGCAGTCGCGCAACTCGGCCGTCGCGCGCGCGACGCCGTCCCTTCGCTGGTACAACTACTCAAGCGCAAGAAGGACTCGGCTGCCGCTGCCGACGCGCTCGCGACGATGGGCAGCTCCGCACGACGAGCGGTGACTCCACTCATCAAACTACTCAAGTCCAAGGATCCCGAGCTTCGCCGCGCCGCTGCCACCGCACTCGGTGCACTCTCGGCCAAGAAGGCGATACCCCGCCTCGCGCGCATGCTCAAGGAGCCCTACACCGGCGCCTTCGCAGCGCAAGCGCTCGGCGCGTTCGCCGACAAGGCCAAGACAAGCCTGCCCCAGCTCGTCGCCGCATTGCGCGACAAGAAGGGCCCCCACCGTGACCAGGTCGCCTGGGCCATGGGCTTGATCGCCGAGGCCCTGCAATGGTCGACGGGCTGGTCCGCGACCCCTGTCCGGGCGGTGCGATCGGTGCAGGCTGCGCTGCGCGCAGCCGCCAACAGCGACGCTCCCGGCCTGGTCCGGCGCTGGGCAGTCAACGCCCTTGTCCGTGCCACGCGCAAGGAATCCGCAGAGTGCGTTGCCGCGCTCCGCGTCTGGGCCAAAGACCCCGACGAATCGGTAAGGGAGCAGGCGCTGGAATCGCTGGCCAAGTTCACGGTCGGCAGAGCGGCCACGGCCAAGCTCTTGGTCACAGAGCTCGCCGCGGGTTCGCCCGGAGTACGGGCGGCGGCACTGGCCGGCCTGCGGCGACTGGGGGAACCCTGGACGCGACTCGCACTGGACACGCTGCAACCCTTGCTCGCAGACCCGGACCGGAGCTTACACGAGGCAGTGGCACGCGTGATCGGGGGCGTCCGCAACGACGGGACGAGGATCCTGCTACAGGGCCTCGAGCACGAGTCGGCCATCGTGCGCCGCGCCTCCCTCGCCGGTCTCGCCGACAGCCGCTATGTCCTGGCCAAAGACCGCATCCAGATGTTGCTCGCCCTCGTTGCCGACGCCGATTCTGGCTCACGAAAACGCATCGCCCAGCTCGTCACTCGCTCACCTGGAGGAGTCGACGCACTACGCGGTGCGGCCACGTCGGAGAAGGTTGTCCTGCGCCGCCTTGCCGCGCAGGCTGCGGCCATGCTGAGCGCCAATCACAAGAGCGTGCTCGAAGCGCTCCTGACCGACGAGGACGAGCTGGTGCGCACCCGCGCGGAGGATGGACTCAGAAAGTGACTGACCTCGCAGCGATTCGAGCGGCCGCAGAACGGATCGAGCCGCATGTCCACCGAACGCCGGTCTTGACTTCACGCTTCTTCGACGAGCGCCATGACACGCGGGTGTTCTTCAAGTGCGAGAACTTCCAGCGCACGGGGGCGTTCAAGGTCCGCGGCGCCTTCAACGCAGTGCTGTCCCTTTCGGATACCGAGGCCGCCAAGGGCGTCGTCACGCACAGCTCCGGCAACCACGGCCAAGCGGTCGCGTGCGCAGCCAGGGTGCGCGGCATTCCGGCCTGGATCGTCATGCCGAGCAATGCTCCAACACCCAAGCAGGAAGCAGTGCTCGGCTACGGCGCTGAGCCCTGCCTGTGCGAGCCCACCCTGGCAGCGCGCGAATCCACGGCTCAACAGATCATCGAGCGCACTGGCGCCCACTTCATCGATTCCAACGACATCCCCGAGGTCATCGCCGGCCAGGGGACGGCCACGCTCGAGCTCCTCGCCGACGCACCCGGTCTCGACTGGCTCGTGACCCCGGTCGGCGGCGGCGGCCTGTTGTCCGGTGCCGCCGTTGCCGCAGCGGAGCTATCCCCGTCGACGCGCGTCGTCGGCGCCGAGCCCGCCGGAGCCGACGATGCATTCCGCTCGTTCACGTCCGGCGAGTGGGTTCCGTCTGTCAACCCTCAGACCATCGCCGACGGCTTGCTCGTCTCGCTTGGCCGCAACCACGCCTGGCCCATCATCAAGCGAAGCGTCCACTCGATCGTCACAGTCAGCGAGGACGAAATCGTGACAGCGCTACGCTTCGTCTGGCAACGGATGAAGATCGTCATCGAGCCCTCGTCGGCGGTCGCCGTCGCCGCACTGGCAAAACTCGACCTCGCCGACAAGCGTGTCGGCGTCATCCTGTCGGGCGGCAACGTGGCGTTTCCGGAATGACCGAGACAGACGCGCCGGCCGAATACGGACTGCGTCCGTGGTTCGCGATCGCAGTCGTCTATCTGGGCATCGTCGGCGGCCTGTACGGC
>NYZE01000096.1 GCA_002685965.1 Planctomycetota bacterium
AGGCCGACTCGACGAGGCCGCGGCTCTTTGCTCGCTGTTCTTGCGGCGCTTCAAGACGGGCTACAGCCGCGTCGCCGCCGGGCATCATGGCATCGTTGCGCTGATGCGCCTGGCCAGCCCGAAGCGGGCAGTTCGTCTGGGACAGCTGTGGCTGGGTGGTCGCACGCTACTGGATATGGATGAGGCATTCGGCCTCGATCGCCGCATCTGGCTGACGTTGGTCCACTACGCCAGGGCCTGTCAGGCGGCCGGCGATCGGCCAGCGTTGGGACAGCTCTCCCAGCAGGTCAATGACCTGGAGAAGGCGAAGGTCGACGGTTTGTGGCCATGGCGCTCGTACATCGCAGCCTACCGCAACGACATGGACGGCTACGGTGAGGCGGCAGAACGTTGGCTGAAGCCGGTTTCCGCCTACGTCGCAACGCGTTCCGCGCCGCACCTAGACTTGCTGGCAGAGAGCATGGCGCCGAGGATCCGGCACGCCGAAGAGCAGGGCACAACCGCCGTTAAGGCCATGCTCGACGAGTGGCTGTCCCTCGACGCCGAGGCCGTCGCCCCCCGCCTGCGTCGTGGGCGCCTGTTGCTCGACATGAAGCAGCCCGGCCTGGCGGCCCATGACTCACGCGAGCTGCTGGCAAACCCCAAAGCAGTTGACGTGCATGAGGACGCGCTGCGCCTGTTGCTGGCGGCCCGCAACCTGCAGTACGCCAGTGTCGGGCTGGACGCCCAGTCGCTCTATCAAACTCTGCTTTCCAAGAAGGTCCAGGTACCCACGTCCGTCCCAGATCCGGTGCTCTACCTCGGTATCGCCGAGCTTGCCATGGCGAACGAGAAGTGGGCAATGGCGATCGACAACCTACGCGAGGCATCCGAGCACTTCCGATGGTCGCGAGCCATCCTACTCAGGCGGGCGCGCAGCAATCACGCCCTCGGCCGCGAGAGCCTGCACGACATCGAGGAGATCCTCGCCGAACACCCCGACCACCTCGAAGCACGGTTGCTACAGATCCGCGCCCTCGACCAGCGCGACGACCCGGGCAAGCTGCGCTCCGCCCGAGTCGAGCTGCTGCGTCGGCATCCACAACATCCCGAGTCAGTTGCCATTCTGGTCGGACACCTGCTCGCGCGGCGGGCCTGGAAGGAAGTACTCGACGTCGCGGTGGACGTCAGCGACCGCAAGACGGCGTGGGCGCGCGCGCAGGCACACTCTGCGCTCGGCGCCCCACTCGACGCGTTGAAGGCGCTCGCACAGATCACCAAGGACGACCCCAAGTGGATCGACAGCATCGGTTTCGCGATCACGACCGCGGCGCACGAGCGCCTCGCCGACCGCGTGCCCAACCTGTGCAAGACCTTCCTCGACGCCGATCCGGGCCCCGAGGATCTGCTGCGAATCGGCAACACCCTCGCTGCTGCGGACTTCCACACGGAGGCCTTGCAAGTGCTACAGCCCATCGTTGCCACCAACAAGTTCGCCGACCAACGCAGCGGCGACTTTTACGTCCGGATCGGACGCATGCAACATGGACTCGGTCGTGTCGCCGCCGCCAGAGACTCGTGGGACGCAGCGTTCCCGTTCGAAGACGGGTCGCCGGCGTTCACGCTGCTGGCAGTTTCGTACATGACGTCCGGCCTCGAGGACGCGGCCAACGAGGTGCTGGCCCAGACCAAGCAACTCACCGGCCATCCGCTGACCCGCGCCTACGTGCACTGGCAGCGCAAGGATCGAGCTGCAGCGTTGGCGGCGATCGACGATTTCCGCACTGCGAGTCCCTCCCTTGCGCAGACGCTGCGCGTTGCGATCGACGCCGACCTCCCGGTCAGCACGAACAAGCCAGCACCGCGCATCGAGACCATCCATCGTGCGCTCGATCGACTTGTCCGGCGCGACCGATGCCACGTTCTCGAAGCGCTACTGCTGGCTCCGGGGACAGCGTTCCAGGCGCAAGCGAGCAAGGGACTCGCCGCGATCGTCAACAACAAGGCAAAGACCGCCGGCGATGAAGCCTGGTATCGACTGCTCGTGCGCGCGTGGCACGACGACCTGTGCGGCCGCCGCGGCAAGGCGATCGGCAACCTGCTGCAACTGGTGCACGACGCCCCGCTCAACCTCCCGGGCTACGACGAACTGATCGCCCTCACCGAGACGGATCACCCACACCTGCTGACGACGACCGACATGCTGGCGCGTTTCGTGCGGATGATCCAATACCTGCCAAGCGACGTCTGGCCCTACACGCGGATCACGACACACTGGCTACGCGCGACCGCAGACATCCACAGCTCCGCCGGCGACTATGCGTCCGCGCGCAAGCAGCTCGAATGCGCCCGCCTCGTCGCACCGAACGATTCGGCGGCCACGCTTCTCTTGGCATCGTTGGCCCTCAAGCACGGGGACTTGCCGAGCGCGCTGCTCTACGAGATGCAACGCTACAAGTCGGTACCGAAGGAAGCGCAGGGGCCCGTTCTCGTCAGAGCGGTCGACCTGGCGTTGCAAGCCCTCGAGAAACACAAGGGCAAGAACGAAGAGGCCTCGACCAACGCACTCGTCAAAGAAGTCGTTGCCGCAGCCCGCGAGCAGTGGGGCAACGGCGAGGAAGAGACGATCGGTCGCGCCGGCATGACGGTGCTATTCTGCCGCGCCGGGGAACACGGACTCACCGACAAGGTCGCGGCACCGCGCGAGCTATTGCAGCAGGCCCTGGCGCCCTACGCGGCCGCACGCCTGACGCCGGCGCTCGACGCCAATGGAATCCGTCTCGCGTTCATCGAGCTCAGAAGGGCCGGTGGCCACAAGGAGGCCCTCGCCCTGGTCGAGCGGATTCTCACCATCGATCCATCTCTATTCGACCTCTGGGTGCTCCGCGCACAACTCGAACAACAGATGTCGCGTCCCGCCCAGGCACTGCGGTCGCTGCGTTGGATCCCACGCATCCTCCCGACTGCCAAGGCCGTCCGTAACCAGGTCGCCGTGCTACGCGCTCTTTATCCGGAGCATCACATCGATGAGGCCAAGGCACTGCACGCCCTACTCGGCAAGGAGACACACGAAGCGCGCATCGCGCGAGCCACGTTGGGATTGCGATTGGAAGAAGACGATGCGCTCCAGTCGCTAGCCGACGCATCCCCGGGTCTGGGCAAGGACGTCGACTGGCTGCGCGACCTGGCCCTGATCCTCTCGTTGAACGCTGAGCTTGCGCCCATCGAGGCACGAATGCGCGCACGCGGTGAGGACCCGTGTTTCCCCGGAGCCAACGACATCGCGGTGCAACTCGGTCACCTACTGACTCCCTCCGAACCCAAGAGGTAGAGGGACGACGGTGCGGCTCCATGAGCTCCAGCCGGCAGTGCGCGCGACACTGCGAGCTCCTGGACGATTGCTTGCCGTGGTCGTGCTGCTGCCCATCCTGGTCGCGATCGCCGTGTCCTCGTTGCAGGGCTTCGGCGCGCCACTCGGAGACGACTGGATCTTCTTCTCGCACTTCGACAAGATCAGCCTCTGGGCCGGCAACCCCGACCACCACAACTCGGCGCTGCTCACCAACACGGCCGCCGCCGACGGGCTGCGCTTCCGGCCGTTCGCCTACGCACACATGTGGCTGGAGCGGCAGGTGTGGCCTGACTTCGCGTTCAATCGCTGGGTCGGGGTGCTCTATCTCGGCCTGACCGGTTCCGCGCTCGGTTTGCTACTCCTCGCCATCAAGGCCCCCTTCGGCCGCGCGCTCGCCGCCGCGCTGGTGTTGATCGCACATCCGGCTCAATCGGAAGTCTACGGCTGGGCTTCGGCACGGATCGACACGATGGCAGCCTGCTACGGCCTGTTCGGGTTGTGGCTCGTCGTACGTGGCAACCTCGTCCTCAGCACGATTGCCTTCCTGCTAGCGTTCACGAGCAAGGAGTCGGCTTACCCACTCGTGCTCGTCGCCGCCGCCTTCGGCTTTCTCGCCGATATGGGCTGGCGCAGCGCCGTCGCGCGTGCCATGCCCGCCGTGATCGCGCTCGGCCTCACTGCCGCGCTCAAGCTGGGACTCACCGGAACGCTCATCGCCGAGTCGTGGAAGGCCGGCGTCGTCGAAGTTCCGTTGCTCGAGCGGATCACCGGCTACCTGTCCCTCCTCAACCCGCTGTTACTACAGCCAACGTCGAGCGAAAGTCACTCACGCATGGCTGCCTTCTTCGGCTTGACGTTCACGGCCTTGATTGTCCTGAGCTTGTTGCTGCCCCTCTTGGGCTCTAGCGTCCATCGACGATCCTTCAACGACCCAGCTGAGCGCGCGCGACGAGAGTCCGGATCCACGCTCTTCCTCGGCATCGGCCTGGTAATGACGGTCCTCGTGACCTTCGGTGTCCCCGCCAACGCCAACTTCGACGGCGGCCGCGTCTGGTTCCTACCCTGCGCCTTTCTCTTCGGCCTGATCGCCTGCTCGGGACGACCGTTGCCATTGTGGATCGCGCTCGTGCCGGGCCTGGTCTTGTTGCACGGCAATCTGGAACCGTATCGTGAGGCCGACCGCCGGATGCAGATCGTGCTCGACCGCGTGCACGTCGAAGTGGCCAAACCCGATACCGCAGTGCGCTGCATCGGGCTCGAGAGCAAGCGCGGCCCGGTGCCGCTGTTCTTCCTCATGACCAATCTGTTTCACGAGACGCTGCCGGAAGAAAAGCTCCGACCGCGCAAGCCCGGCAAGTACCCGGCGGTGTTCTTGACCCGCGACGACCAGCGCGACATCGATGACGCGCCGTGGCGAGAGGACATGCGACGTCAGGGGTATCGGATCGCTGACTTTGGCTGGGATCCCAGGAACGGCCAGATCCACCAACTGCCCGCGAAGTAGCGACAGTGCCGTGCGGCACGTGTCAGCCCTCGTAAGCTTCCTGCACCGCAGCCAACGTCCCGAAGCGATGTCGCTCCAGGAGGTAACGCAGCTTGCGCTCGGTGCGAGCCAGGTGCACATAGTGCCGAAAGCCCTTGAGCCCCCCGATCGGCATGCGCGGCTGCTCCGGATCAACCTCCCACGGGTGCAGATAGATGCACGAGGGTTCGTTACGCGCTTCGCGGGTGCGCAGTCCGCGCGACACCCACGCGGCCGGGAACAAACGTAAGTAGCCGCCGCCGCCGAGTGGCAGGCACCGGCCGAGCGCGCGTATGACGAGCGGCGGCAGCTCGAACAGCTGGCGCCCGGGCACGGGCTCGAGTATGTGCGGTCCCGTCGGCAGGTCAGACCTACGGTAGCTCGGGTGGCGAGCAGGATGGATCGACGAGTCACGCTCGATGCCGGCCTCCACGAGCGCAGGTAGCGCCCACGGCGTGTCGTTGGTGATCGACCAGGTACACGCGCGAAACGCGAGGATCGGTGCCCCGGCCAGCGGCTCGAGCACCTCGTTCGTGCGGGTGAGTTCCGCGCGAAACGCCGCTTCGCCGAGTTCCGGCAATAGCTGGTGATCCCAACCGTGCGATCCGACCTCGTGGCCGCGCGCAGCAATGTCGCGGATCAGGTCGGGGGCGCGCTCCGCGATCCAACCAAGACAGAAGAACGTCGCCTTCACCTCGAACTCGTCGAGCAGATCTAGCAGCCTGCGAGTCGAGGCCGGGCAACGTAGCTCGTACTGGTCCCACGTATCACGCGGGCACGCCTGCCGCAGGTTGAGTACCTGAAACCAATCCTCGACGTCGATGGTCAACGCGTGTGTGGTCGTTGCCGCACGTGTCATGATTTGATCAGCTTCGCCATCGCCGGCAGGAACTCGCCCAGAAACGTCGCCACCAGACGCTCGGCGGCAACACGCTGCGAGCCTTCAATCGGCACATCGACCCGCAACATGAAGCCGCGCGTGTCGCGGCGAAACAGGGCTTTTGGGACATTGCGGATGAAGAAGCCCGGAAAGGACGGGGTCACGAAGTCGACCCCGCCGAAGGCGTAGCCAACGAGCCAGCGACGACCCTTGCGCGACACCTCAAGCAGCGTCAGCTCGGCTCGCTTCCCGTCGACCTCCAGGCTGCGCACCTCGCGCGCATCAATCTCCATGCCACTCGAGATCAGGCACACTTCGGGTGGATGCAGCGATTTCCACTTACGGCCCTGGAATATCACGGTGAGCACGGCCCGCCGGTCGCTCGTCCTGTTGCGATAGGTACGCCAACACACGTCGCGGGACCCGAGCAGGCCGTACCATCGCTCCGGCAACTCGTGATCCGCGGTCGCGCTGAAGCCCGCTGTCACGCGCGGCACGCCGTGCGCAAAGCGCACTGGGTCCTCCGCCGGCGTCCAGATCGCGAGCAAGAGCGCCGGAGCACCGAGCGCACCGACCAGCAGCGACGGTAGCCGCGGCAGCTTCTTCACACTGACGCCTCCCTCACCCACCGCCACGCTGGCCTCGTCCCGTCCTGGCAGCACCAGGTCCAGTGCGAGCAGGATGCCAATGGCAACGAGGTAGAGCAGATAGCCGGACACGTCGTGAGCGATGCCGCTCGCGAAGGTCACGCCTTTCCACTTGGCCAGCGCGGCGAGCGTCGTGATGCGCGCAACGTTGGCAACGAGCGCGATCGGGACCGCGAGCGCAATAAAGACGACGCGCCCGAGCGGACGTCGCGGCGTCAGGAAGAACGCGTAGATCCAGCCGAGCGCAACGAGGGCAATCAGTGAGCGCAGGCCCGAACACGCATCGCCGACGACGAGCGGCGCATCGCCACCGAAGTGAACGTTGGCGCCATCCTGACTCAGTCCGAGCCCGACGAGGTTGCCCATGGCGACGGAGGCTGCCGTCGCCATGTGCTTCATTTCATAGGCAATCCGGCCACTGACGAAGATGGGCAGCGGGACAGCGAAGATCAGGCACGCGATGGCCGGAGCGTGTATTGCGAAGCGTCGCCGACCTTCCATGGCCCACAAGAGGCACAACAGCGCCGGCACGAACACGACACCCGACAGCCCATCGACCATCAACGCCTGACCTGCCACGTGCACGAGCATGCACAGTGCCAGCGGCACCACCGCCCAACCCGACGGCTGGCGCGCGACCGCTGCGGCCCGTTGACGCCTGGCCCAAACGAACCACAGTGCAGCCACCAGGAGTAGCGGTCCATGGTCGTAGTAGCCGTTGTCGATCCACCAACCCTGCCACGTCCAGACCAAGGTCGGAGAGAACGCGACCAGAAACACGCCGAGCGTCAACAGCCAGAAGATCAACGTCGCACCTCGTCGAGTTCTCTGAGCACGCGGCGGGCATTCGCGTCCCAGGTCAGGTCGAGATCGTTGAGGTGCGCGCGCCCGGCCGCGCCGATGCGGGCTGCCTCAGGTGCATCCGCCAGCAGGTCGCCGAGTCGACCACTGACTGCTTCCACCGAATCTGGAGTGAACAAAAGCGCGTGCTCGCCGTCCGTCACCGTCTCGCGCAGGTTTGGCTGGTCCGGGGCCAGCGTCGGCACTCCCGCGGCAAGCGAGTCGTAGAGCTTCAGCGGCGAGGCATAGGCGTTCATGGCCGGAATGATCGCAGCGTTCAGACTGGCCACCCAGTGCGGAATGTCCTTCCGCGCCACTGCTCCGGTCACCGCAAAGCGCTGCTGCAGGCCGAGCCGCTCGGCTTGCATGCGGAGATCGTCGACCGCGGGACCGTCCCCAATCACGAGCAGGCAGGGTCGGCGCGCTTCCGGCTGCGCCGCGACCGCTGCGAGGGCCAGATCGAGACGATGCCACGGTCGCGGGAACCCGACGAAGCCGAGCACGAAGGCATCCTCGGGCCAACCGAAGGGCGCGAGGATCTGTCGGCGCGGGTCGACGCCGCCGACCGCGTCGAACGCGGCAAGATCCGCGCCGTTCGGCATCACGACAATGCGCTCGGCGTGTGCCCCCAGACCCTCGACCATCTCGGCCAGCACCTGCGTCACAACGAAGACGCGGTCCGCGGCAGCGAACACCTCACGCTCGGTGCGGCGTGCCAGCGCCGGGAAGCGCAGCAAACCGAGCTGCTGCATCTCGTCGACCATCGGCGAGTTGACTTCCAGGAAGAAGGGGAGTCCCAGCCCACGCGCAGCGAGCATTCCGGCGCGGCAGTGCAGGGCGTGTCGCTCATAGATCAAATCGGGTTGCAGCTGGCGCGCCGCGCCCAGCAACAGTTTGCGCCCAGTGCGACTGTAGAGGCGCTCCAGAACCTCGACCGCCATGCGCGGCAGCGACAACTTGCGCAGCAGCGACGTCGATCGGTTGCCCAGGGCACCTGGGGCTGCGTGCTTTACGAGCGCCACCTCGCGCACGTCGGCGCCGGCGCGCAACAAGGCCCCGAGCATCTCCAAGATGTGCACCGCCTGACCATCGAAGGCCCTCGTCCGGTGGTGATAGAGAATGCGCGCGCTCACGACCCAGCCTCCCGCCAGATCGCGGCGAGGTCCTCTGTGCACCGCTCCCACGATAGCTCTTCGGCACGCGCCCGGGATCGTTCGCAGCAGGAGGCTGGATCGCTGCGCCATGCAGCGACCGCTGCCGCAAGAGCACTGGCCCACGCCTGCGCGTCGGCTTCCACCGGCAACATGACACCGGCACCCGATGCCCCCAGCATGTCCGGAACGCCTCCGACCGCCGACGCGACCACCGGCAGCCCGCTCGCAAGCGCTTCGAGCACGGCATTGGGCCAGCCCTCGTGCGCCGAGGGAAAGGCGAAGACCCCACCATCGGCCAGCTCCTTGGCGACAGCATCTCGGCTCATCTCGCCACGCAGGTCGAGCCGGTCCGCGACACCGAGCGTGCGCGCCAGGCGCTCCACGGCGCCACGCGCCGGCCCCCCCCCACACACGACCAACTTGGGCAACAAACAACCGCCATCGACCGCAAGAGCACGCACCAGCAAATCAATCCGCTTGCCGGGGACGAGCCGCGTGACAGTGAGGATGCGGTCACGCCGTTGCGAGCCCGGTGCATAGCGCACGAGGTCGACGCCGTTCGGGATCACCGCCACAGGTTCGTGACTCACACCGAGCTCGTCGAGCCGGTCGGCGAGCGGGCGACTCACGGCGAGCACGCGTGCGGCACGCGGCAGAAGTTCGACGTAGCTCTGGCGTACGCCTGCATCCTCTGCCAGCACGTTCACGTCGCTACCTCGCGCCGTGACCACGCACGGCAGGCCCGCTTCACCGGCAAGACGCAGAGCTGCACAGCCATCCGGCCACAGATAGTGCGCATCGATCAGACTCGGCCGGAACTCGGCGACCACGCGCCGGAACGCAGCACGCGCGCCGCGCGCAACCCGGGCCGCCTGTCGGGCGACGCCGGTGCGTGGTAGGTGGAAATAGCGTGGGTAGTCGACGTCGATGCCGTCGACACGCTCGTGTCGCGGCAGTCGGGACTGGCGCGCCATCGCGCTTCCACCCGGCAGCGGTGGATAGAACGGTAACGGGTGAATGACGCGATAGTCGAAGTCCAGGCGTTGTCGCAAGCATTCGATCCGCTCACGCACGAACGTGCCATGGCCAGGTAGCCGGGAACTCGGCCAGAGGCTCGTGAACACCAGGACCCTCACGTGGTCAGGCCTGGTGTCCCCACCGCTCATTCCAGCGGTGCAAGACGAGGACAGCCCAGAGGGCATCGGAGCGGTCACGAACCCCCAAGTCGTGTTCGCGGGACCACGCGCGAAGCGTGTCGCCGTTCAAGAAGCGCTGCGCGAACGCCCCGCGACAGGCTGCCTCTCGGGCCTCCTTGAGTCCCTCGCGCAGCCACTTTGCCAACGGAATCGAGAACCCCTGCTTGGGACGGTCGAGCCACGGTCTACCGAGCCACGGCTCGAAGGAGTCCTTGAGGACCTTCTTGCCGCCGGACCCATCAAGCTTGGCCGACAGCGGCAACGCCGCGGCGAAGTCGACGACTCGCCGATCCAGCAACGGCGCACGCACCTCGAGCGACACAGCCATGCTGCACCGATCCGCCTTGACCAGGATGTCACCGGGCAGGTACGTGTTCAGGTCGAGGTCGAGCAGGCGGCTCGCGTGGTCGGGCGCCTGGGACGCTTCGTAGACCCGCCGCAGCTCGCGGAACGGATCGACGCCGGGAGCAACGTCGCCGACGAGCAGTTCATCGACCTCCTCGGGCAACAATGCCGAAACCGAGCGAAAGTAGGCCTCGCACGGATCGGCACCGAGGTTCTGCAGCGTGCGCTTGAAGCGGAAGGGACGCGGCAGCCAATCTCCCTTGGGCGCGACCCGCGCCAGCAGACGGGCCGGCGCGCGTGGCATGAACGAACGCAGCCGGTTCTCGAGGAGGTCGAAGCGATAGCGACGGTAGCCGGCGAAGCTTTCGTCACCACCATCGCCGGACAATGCAACCGTGACATGTCGCCGCGCCGCCCGGCACACGAGCCAGGTCGGCCAAGCGGACGAATCCGCCTGCGGCAGGTCGAAGATCTCGACCAGCGCGCCGAGGTCCCCTTCGGGGTCGGGCACGCACAACTCCTCGTTGAGCTCGACGCCGAAGCGTTGCGCCAGCTCACGCGCGTGGGGTCGCTCGTCGTAGCGCGTCTCTTCGAAGCCCACGGTGACGGCCCTTACCCGCTCGCCACTTTCTTGGGCCATCGCCGCGACGATGCCCGAGGAATCCACGCCACCGGACAAGAACGCGCCGAGCGGCACGTCGGCCTCGAGGCGGTCGTGCACAGAGGTCCGCACCAGCTCGCGCAGCGCCGCTGCCGCACCTGCGGACGAACCCGTCGGATCGAACCGAGGCGCCCAGAAGCGCCGGGGTGAGAGCGGTTCGCCCGGACGGTGCAACGCCGCGTGTGCGGGCGCGAGTTGCTCGACCCCATCGAGCAACGACCGCGTCCCTGGGACATAGCGCAGCGCCAAGAACTCGCGCAGCGCGGCGGGGTCCAGGCGCCGTTCGAAGCCAGGGACGGCGAAGAAGGAACGTACCTCACTGGCCACGAGCAACATGCCGTCGTGCTCGGCCAGATACAGCGGCTTCTTGCCCAGGTGATCGCGCGCCAACAGCGTTTCACCGGTCAAAGTGTCGTGCACGACGAGCGCAAACATGCCGAGCAATCGCTCAGGCAAGTCGCGTCCCCAGTGGAGGAAGCCGTGCAGGAGCACCTCCGTGTCCGACTTGGTGCGAAATTCGCACCCGACCCCTTCGAGGTCGGCGCGCAGTTCCTTCCAGTTGTAGATCTGGCCGTTGAACACGACCTGCACGCGGCCGCCCGGTGTCGCCATCGGCTGATCGCCAGTGAGGAGGTCGAGCACGGCGAGGCGCCGGTGCCCGAGCGCGGCGCCGGCACCGGACCAATAGCCCTCACCGTCCGGCCCGCGATGCGCTAGCGCTCTCGTCATCGGCTTCAGCAAGGACTCGGCGGAAGCCGGCAGCCGCCGGTCGTGGAGCGGCAAAATGGCGGTCAGGCCACACATCTAACGACCCCACGTCGGCGTCGGCCGCAAAGGGCCGGCACCGGAACCGCGAAAGCCACGGTGCGGCTTGATCTCCAACGGTCGCATGTCGAACTCGTCGGTCGTCACCCCCAGCGGCTGCCTCGCCTGCTGGTTCGCGACGACGGCAAACCCCGTGACGATCGCAAAGAGGTGGTAAACGAGGTCGAAGTGGCCACGGTTGAGGAACATCGCACCGACGACGAACCCGGCCATGCACGCCTCGATCATGCGCGCATAGTTGAAGATCCAGTTGCCACCCGGGATGGACATGCCCAAGCGACGGAGCTTCCCCAACTGCCAGAACGTCGTCACGATCAGCGCCATGTAGATCACGAACGCAATCGTGCCGCCTTCGGCCCAGATCTGGAGATAGCTGTTGTGGGCCACCGGCGACCAGGAGACCTCGAAGTCGATGTAGTCCGTGAAGTGATGGCGGAAGTTGCGGATCCCGACCCCGAGCAGCGGGTAGTCGAGGATCATGTCACGCGCCACGCCCCAGGCCATGAGCCGCCCCATGGCTGACGAGTCGCCCTTGTAGTCGCTGATCATGCCAATCCGTTCGAGCACGTGATCCGGCACAAGCAGGAAGAAGGCCACGACGACGACCCCTACGAGCGCGAGGCCGGCGATGCGCTGGCGGCTACGCCACCAGAACACGCCAAGCACCGCGCACATGGCCAGGAACCCGCCCCGGCTATGCGTCAGCAGGATCGGAATCACCGACATGCAGCACGCCGTGATCGTGCCGCGCCGCACCCACTTGTTCGTCTCCGCTTGGCCCAGGTAGAACAAGAGCGGCAGGTTCATGACGAGCGCGAGCGCAAAGTCGTTGTTGTCCTCGAGCATGCCGCCCGGACCCTGCTTGATGACTGATCCACCCGAGAGGACACCGAAGATCGCGCCTTTCACACCGAAGAACCCGAGCGACAAAGCGATCGTCCACAACAGCGCCTTGACGCGATACCTAGTGGTCAGCTGCCCTGCCGTGAACACCGCGATCAGAATGATCTTCACGAACTCGAGCAACCGGTTCTGGATCCACTCGTTCTGCTCGCGTGCGCCGGCGAATGACACGAAAGTAGCGAGCGTCATCGCCAACATCAGCTTGATGCGGATGTCCATCACGGTAAAGCGCCGGCGCTCGTTTACGAACCACCCCAGGAACATGACCGCAGCGACGACGTAGCTGAGCCGCGCCGTACGCGCGATTCCCCAGGTGAGGTCCTGCGCCCGCATGTAGGCGAGCCAACTGAAGGTCAATAGCCCGTAGAACGGTACTCGCCAGGCAAGCGGGATCGTGATGAACACGACACCGAAGATGAAGAGCGTGCGGAGGCCCACGCTGGCTCACTTGGCCTTGGCGGCAAACACCTTGTCGAGAGCGCCGCGCACCCATTCCGGCAAACGGACCGGGTCCAGGAAATAGAGCGCGAAGATGCTACCCAAGAAAGTCAGCGCCACGCCGACCAAGAGCATGATCTTGAACCGTCGAGCGGCGGCCGCGGCGCGATCCTCGGCCAACTCGAAATGGCTTACCGCGCCGAGCACCGGTACTGGCAGCGCACGTCCGATCTCGTCGAGCGACTTGAAGGTCGGCTGCAGCAGGTCGAGCAAGAGGATGAGGCCGATCGCGACGGCGATCCCGAGGATCCCGCCCAGCAGGGCCACGAAAGTCTTGTTCGGATAGGTCGGTTCGAGCGGCGTCCAGGCTTTGCTCTGCGTCGAGATGACGCTGTTCTTGTTGAGTTCCTGCCCGGTGACTTGGGCCTCTTTGATGTCGTAGGCCGCCTTGGCAGCCTCGTACTCGGTCTGCGCCAGCAGAACCCGTTGGGTCAGCTCGGCGCGTTGCAGCTGTAGCCGCGGCAGCTCCTTGGTAAAGAGCACCAGTCTTTCGTGGCGCACGGCCTTGCCAGCACGTTTGCTGCGCAGTGCATCGATCGACATGGTCAACGTATCGAGCTTGTCGGTCGTGGTTGCCCATCTCGGGTTGACTTGTGTCATGAGCCCGTCGGCCATGAGCTTCGTGACGAGCGCCTGCCGCCGAGCGCGCATTTCAGCAAGGCGCAACTCGATCGCCGAATAAGCCGGGTTTGCCCTCGTGTACGCGTTCAGCTTGAACTGGTCGAACAGGATCTGCTGGTCAATCGGTCCGAGCAGCGCCAACAGCGCGGAGTTCTGAGTGAACGGTATCTCGATCCGGGGCGGTAACTCCGCGAGTCGGTCGCGGAACTTCGTCGCGGCGAACTCCGTGGCCTTGAGTTCCTCGTCGATCTCTGCGATCTCGCCCTCGAGCCGTGCGGCCTCCGCGGCCTTGGTGGTCTCCGCGTTGATCCCCTCCACCTCCGGGTCGAGAGAGTTGTCCTCGAGGAAGGTGCGCAGCTTGTCGGAGTAGCTGCGATGCTCCTGGAGCTTCCTGCTGCGCTGGTCGACGAGGTTCTCGAGCTGCTGCTTGCCAACTGCGATGATCGCGGTGTACTCGCCCTCCATGTAGAACTCGCCCACCGTGTTCGCCATCTTGGCTACGCGATCCTTGTCGAGGTCTCGGTAACCGATGCGCAGCAGCGCCGAACCGCGCCCCGGCTCCCCCTTGTGCAGGTCGGTCACTTCGAGCCGCGAGATGACGTCCTGCACCTTGGCACGCAGCCTGGCTCCGGAGTCGTGGACCTCGCTGTCGGTGAGCCAACCGAGTTGGAGCATCGCCTCGCGCACGAGAGGATAGCTCCGCACGGTGATCCGGGCGGCGCGGA
This sequence comes from Planctomycetota bacterium, assembly GCA_002685965.1. Taxonomy (GTDB): domain Bacteria; phylum Planctomycetota; class UBA1135; order UBA1135. Next base: position 14,149 of record NYZE01000096.1, read on the forward strand.
TCTCCTCGAGGAACGGATCCTCGCCGCGGAACGAACCCGGCGCCTGGGTCGGGCGGATGCGCACGACCATGTTCGCCTCGTAGTAGCGCGGGATCATCCAAGCAACGACGAGCCCGACGGCGAGGCCGATCAGCCCAGCCGGAATCAACTGCCACCGGCGCCTCTTGAGGAGGTCCAGGTAGCGGCCAACCTGTAGTTGTGGGATCTCGAAGTCGCTCATGGTCTAGGGATCGGAATACTCGGCCGCGGAGTCGACCGCTGTAGCCCTGTCATCGTCATTTCCGCCCCCCCCGCCTGACTGTGTTGCCGCCCAACTGGCATCTTCCGGGCGATCTGCGGAGCGATCTGCGCGTTGGATCAGATCTGCGCGTTGGATCAATAGAGGAAGCGGTTGCCGAAGAAGAACTCCTGGTCTCCCGTCAGAACCTTGTAGTGGAAGTCCAGAGTCTGGTACTGGAACAGCACCGAGAGCACCGTCGTCAACGGGTAGGTCAGGCGCTCGATGAAGCGCGACACCTGCCCGAAGAAGGTCGGGGGGATGTAGATGATGTCGTTTTCTTTGATGTTCAGGTTGTAGGTCGAGTACCCGTAGACCACGATCTCACGCAGGTTGATCGTCACGACCAGCGGATTCTTCGGATCGGCGCGGATCAAACGAATCTTGCCGATGTTTGCGACCGGGCTACGTGGCGACATCAGCACCGCCTCGGCCACCGTCAGGTCGCCGATGAACTCGCGAAAGCCCGGCGCCAACGTCTCACCAAGCACCCAGAACAGGCGCGGCGCCGCGAGGATGCGGGCACGGATGCGGATCTTCGGCTTGTAGAACGCCTGCAACTGCTCGGTGACCAACGCGCCGATCTCCGGCCCCGTCATGCCAAGCACATAGCTCGGCCCATAGCCGGGGATATAGATCGTGCCATCGACGGTGACCGGTTGCGGTTGCACCGCCAGCAACACGAGGTCGGCGAAGGCCGGGTCGGCTAGCAACTCCGGTGACACAAAGAACTGGATCTGCGCCCGCACCGTCGCGTAGTTCGCGACCTGCGCATCCCCGGAGGCGCGCTTGCCGAAGCCCTTGCGTACGAGCAACTCCTGCACGCGCTTGCTCGGGACCGAAGCACAGGAGGGAAGCGCCATGGTCGCGAAGGCGAGCATGAGCAACGAGATCGCGGAGCGAGCAAGTGCGGAGCGACGCATTGGGTGCAATAGCCTACAGTCCTGCTTTGTAACTCAAAGCTCCGTTATTGACTACCAAGGTGGCCGTATTGCTCCTCGTAGTAGCCCTGGTAGGCCCCGGAGCGCACTCGGGCCGTCCATTCGGCGTTGTCGCGATACCACTGCACTGTCGCCGCCAGCCCGTCCTCGAAGGTCCAGTTCGGCGTGAAGCCGAGCTCCCGCTCGACCTTCGCCCCGTCGATCGCGTAGCGCTGGTCGTGGCCGGGACGGTCCTTGACGAAGCGGATCAGCTCTTCGCCCTTGCCGACCAGCTCCAGCAGCCGACGCACGACGTCGATGTTGCTGCGCTCCGCATTGCCGCCGAGGTTGTAGACCTCCCCGGCGACGCCATCTTCGAGCACGGTCAGGATGCCCCGACAGTGGTCCTCGACGTGGATCCAGTCGCGGACATTCTGGCCATCGCCGTAGACCGGAAGCGGTTCACCATCCATCGCATTGGCGACCATCAGCGGGATCAGCTTCTCGGGAAACTGATACGGGCCGTAGTTGTTCGAGCAGCGCGTGATGCGCGTGTCGAAGCCGTGCGTGTGGTGCGCGGCGCGCACGAGGAAGTCGGACCCGGCCTTGCTGGCCGAGTAGGGCGAGTTCGGCTGGATGGGCGAGTCTTCGGAGAAACGACCCTCCGGACCCAGGGAGCCATAAACTTCGTCGGTCGAAACGTGCACGAAGCGTTCGACGCCGTGGCGCATGGCCGCGTCGATGAGCACCTGCGTACCGAGCAAGTTCGTGGTGACGAAGGGTCTCGCGTCCTGGACCGAACGATCGACATGACTCTCGGCTGCGAGGTGCACGATGCAATCGGGCTTCGCTTGCCGCAGCGTCTCGTCGACTGCCTCGGCATCGGCGATGTCCGCCTTGAAGAACCGGTAGCGCTCGTCGTCCTCGATCGAGCGCAGGTTCTCGAGGTTGCCAGCATAGGTCAGCGCATCGAGATTGCAGAGGCCGTAGTCGCGGTGCGCGAGCACGTAGTGCAGGAAGTTGGAGCCGATGAAGCCAGCGCCGCCGGTGACCAGAACCTTCTTCACATGCCCCTCCTCGCTGATGCGTTGTACCCCGTCAGCCCCCCAGCTTCGAGAAAGCGAATCAACCCATCGACGACGCTCGGAAGCGGCCGGGCGATGGCCACCTCGAGCTTGGTCGTGTCGAGCGCCGAGTAGGCCGGACGCCGTGCCGGCAACGCCAGTTCGTCGCTCGAGATCGCCGCGATCTCAGCGTCGACGCCGGCGGTGGTCACGATCAGCTTGGCGAAGTCGAACCAGCTCATGACGCCGCGGTTAGCAGCGTGATAGATCCCCCACGCGGCAACACCGCTCTGGGCAGCATCGATCAGGTCAAGCGTGGCGTTGGCCAGGTCGTCCGTCATCGTTGGTGAGCCCCGCTGATCCTCGACAACGCGCAGGGGTTCGCCGGCCCGGGCCTTGTCGAGGATCGCGGTCGGAAAGCAGGGTCCGCCGGGCCCGTAGACCCACTGTGTGCGGACCAATAGCCAGCGTTCGAGCCCTGCCTCCTGGACGGCGCGCTCGCCCTCGGCCTTGGTCCGACCGTAGACCGACAGCGGTGCGATCGGATCGGTCTCGACATAGGGTTCGCCCTTGCCACCATCGAACACGAAGTCGGTCGAGTAGTGCAGCATCCCCGAGCCCGCCGCGCGACACGCCTTCGCGACGATCCCCGGTGCGGTCGCATTGACCGCCTCGGCCCAGGCGACTTCGCTCTCGCACAAATCGACTTTCGTCGCGGCGGCCGTGTGCAGTGTCCAGTGCGGTCGCTGCTCGGCCAAAACGGCGGAGACGGCGGTCCCGTCCGTCACGTCCAGGGCGGTGCGCGTGAAGGGCGCGACTTCGTGGCCGCGCGCCGATGCCAGACGTACTAGCGACCGCCCGAGCTGCCCACCCGCGCCTGTGACGAGCACGCGCATGTTCAGATATTGTTCGCCCCGCCATCCGCGACCAGGTTGCCGGCACGGAGCAGTGACTCGAAGGTCCCCGCGTCGGTCCACCAGCCGTCGAGCATCTCGTAGGTCAGCGAACCGCGTTCGATGTAGGCGTTGTTGACGTCGGTGATCTCGAGTTCGCCGCGGTCGGATGGGCGCAACGTGCGAATGATCTCGAAGACTTCCGGGTCGTACATGTAGATCCCGGTGACCGCGAAGTTCGTCATCGGGTGCTTCGGCTTCTCCTCGATCCCGGTCACGCGACCGTCCTGGATCGTCGCCACGCCGAAACGCTGCGGATCCTCGACCTCTTTCAGGAGAACCTTGGCACCCTTTCCTTGCTCGCGGAAACGCGCCGCCGCGTCGGCGATGTTGCGTTCGATGATGTTGTCACCGAGCACGACGCAAATCGGCTCACCCGAAGCGAAGTCCTCGGCCAAGCGCAGCGCGGCGGCGATGCCACCTTCGCCGCGCTGATATGAGTAATGGATGCGCCTCAGCCCGAAGTCGGCGCCGTTCTCGAGCAGCCGCAAGAAGTCGCCGGCGCTGCTGCCACCGGCCACGAGCAGGATGTCTTCAATGCCGGCGTTGACGAGGCACTGGATCGGGTAGTAGATCATCGGCCGGTCCCACACCGGCAAGAGGTGCTTGTTCGTGACCTTGGTCAGCGGCAGCAACCGCGTGCCCAGCCCTCCGGCGAGGATGACGCCCTTCATGCTTGGCTCCTGACACTCGTCTCATCGGCGTTACCAGCGGCGTTTCGGTACCAGTCCAAGGTCTCACGCAGGCCATCGGCGAAGCTCGTCTGTGCCCTGAAACCGAGCAACTCAGCCGCCTTCTCTACGGCCGCCTGGCTGTGCTTGACGTCCCCCGCGCGGGTCGCGGTGAAAGACCGCTCGATCGGGTGACCCACGAGGCGCTCGAGCTCATCAAGCATGTCCAGCAGACTGTAGCGATTGCCCCCTGCCAGGTTGATCACCGCCCCGGGTGGGCAATCCGCCTCCATGGCCAGCAGATTGCCGTGGGCGACATCGCGCACGAAGGTGAAGTCGCGCGACTGCTCGCCGTCGCCGTGCACCGTGCACAGGTCGCCGTTGAGGGCGTTCATGCAGAACTTGGCGATCACGCCCGAGTACGGACTGTCGGCACGCTGGCGCGGCCCGAACACGTTGAAGTAACGCAGCGTCACCGTGCGCACGCCGTAGACCCGCGCGCAGACCCGCGCATACAGCTCGCCGGCCACCTTATCGGCGGCGTACGGCGACTGCGGCGCCAACCCCATGTCCTCGTGCTTGGGCAGCTCTTGGGTATCGCCGTAAGCGCTCGATGACCCGGCATAGACGACCTTGGCGCCAGCCTCCCGCGCCGCGAGCAGCACCTCGAGCGTACCGGTGGCGTTGGCACGGTGACTGCCGCGCGGATCCTCGACCGACCGTGGCACCGATGGGCGAGCCGCCTGGTGGAAGACGCCGTCGACGCCCGCCATGGCGCGCTCTAGCGCCCCTTGATCGAGCAGGTCGGCCTCGATCAGGTCCACGGCCGACGGCAGGTTGTCGGCCACGCCCGAGGACAGGTCGTCGATCACGCGCACAAAATGGCCAGCAGCGAGCAGCGTCTCACAGATCCAGCTGCCGATGAAACCGGCGCCGCCCGTGACCAAGTAGAGCACTATTCGACCTCCCCCGCCGCGCGTGAAGCACGGTACCAAGTAACGAAGCGCGGCACGCCTTCGCTCACCGCGGTGCGCGGCTCGAAGCCGAGTTCTTCACGCGCACGCGAAACGTCCGCCGCCGTGCGCGGCACGTCGCCGGGTTGGTCCGGCAAGCGCTCGATCTTCGGCTCCTTGCCGAGTCCCTTGCCAACGCATGCAACCAGATCCGCGAGCGTCGTCGTACCGTCGCCACCCAGGTTGTATATCCTAAAGCCCGCGGGCTCGCCGCAGCGATCGAGCGCCGCCAGCACCCCGGCGACGATGTCGTCCACGTAGGTGTAGTCGCGCGAGCTCAAGCCATCCCCGAACATCGGGACCGCCTCGCCGTTCTCGATCATACGCGTGAACTTGTGAATGGCCATCTCCGGCCGCTGCCGCGGTCCATAGACCGTGAAGAAGCGCAGGCACGAAACAGGATTCCCGTTCAGCACGTGGAAGGCGTGGCAGCACAGCTCGCCGGCACGCTTGGTCGCGGCGTACGGCGAGACGGGCTGACCCACCGAATCGTCCTCGTGGAACGGTACCGTTTCACGGCCGCCGTAGACCGACGAAGAGGATCCGAACACAAAGCGCACGTTCGCTCGTCCCGCGATCGCGTCGAGCACCCGTTGCGTGCCGAGGAGGTTGACGTCCCAATAGTCGGCAGGCCGCTCGATCGAAGGTCGCACACCGGCCAGGGCCGCCAGGTGGATCACCGCATCGACGCCTGCGGCAGCCTCGGCCACGGCGCTGGCGTCACGCAGATCGCCGCGCACGACACGAGCATCGCCGCGCTCGAAGATCCTCGCCAGGTTCGCCTCCTTGCTTGCCACGGCATAGAACGGATCGAGGCTGTCGAGGATGCACACCTCGTCCCCACGGGCGAGCAGCGCTTCGACGACATGACTGCCGATGAAGCCAGCACCACCTGTGACGAGAACTGAAGCCATGGTTACAGGCCGTGAATGTTGGGGGCTTGGCGGCCAGCCAGAGCATTGCGCGTGTCCAGCACCGCGACGCCGAGGTCCGCGAACGCACCATGGTCGACGCTCGAATGGTCCGTAGCAATGAGGATCAGATCCCACTGCCCGGCCAGGGCATCCGCCAGCGACAAACCCGCGACGGCCTCGTCGCGCAGATCCATCCGAGCGACGTGCGGATCGTGGAAGGAAACCTCGGCGCCGCGCTGTTCGAGGGCTTCGTAGAGATCCACCGCCGGTGACTCGCGAATGTCGCCCACATCCCGCTTGTAGGCCAACCCGAGCAGGAGCAGCCGGCTGCCGCGAATAGGCTTGCCATCTTCGTTGAGGATGTCGGTGACCCGATGAACCATCCAGGTCGGCATGCTCGAGTTGATCTCGTCGGCGAGATCGATGAAGCGCACCTTGTAGTCCAGCGTTCGCATCTTCCAGCTCAGGTAGAGCGGGTCGACCGGGATGCAGTGCCCACCCAGGCCAGGGCCGGGCCGGAAGGGCATGAAACCGAAGGGCTTGGTCGCAGCGGCGTCGATCACGTCGAAGGTCGACACGCCGAGCTTGTTGCAGACGATCGCGAACTCGTTGACGAGACCGATGTTGACCGACCGGAAGGTGTTCTCGAGCAGCTTGCACAGCTCCGCCGTTTCGGCGTTCGGCACCGGCACCACGGTCTCCAGCGCCTTGGCGTAGAACTCGCAGGCACGCTCGGTGCAGGTCGGAGTCAAGCCACCGACGATCTTGGGAGTGTTCTTGACCGTCCAGTGCTGGTTGCCCGGATCGATCCGCTCCGGCGAGAAGGCCAGGAATAGATCCTCACCTACCTTGAAGCCGGCATCCTCGAAGTTCGGCTGGATGATCTCGCGCGTCGTCCCCGGGTAGGTCGTCGATTCGAGGACGACGACCGTCCCTTTCACGACGTGCGGCACGATCGACATGCACGCATCGACGATGTACGAGATGTCGGGATCCTTGCTCTTGCGCAGGGGTGTCGGCACACAAATGGACAGGAGACCCGCGCCGGCGACGGAAGAGAAGTCAGTCGTCGCGCGTAGCCGCCCGGCCTGCACGGCCGCGCTCACTTCGGCATCGCTGACATCGGGGGTCACCGAGCGACCCCCGTTGATGTGGTCGCACTTCTCCTCGAGGACGTCGACGCCGATCACGGTGAAACCGGCGTCGGCGAACGCGATCGCCAACGGCAAGCCCACGTAGCCGAGGCCGACGACGGCGACGGTGCTGTCAGTAGCGTCCTGCTGCATGCCGTTACTCGACCGTCACGCTTTTCGCCAGGTTGCGCGGCTTGTCGATGTCGCACCCGCGTGCCAGCGCCACGTAGTAGGCGAGGTACTGCAACGGAATCGTATTGAGCAAAGGTGTGATCAACCGGTCGCCGCGCGGCACGAGAATCACATCGTCAGCCAGTTCGATCACTTCGCGCTTCTCGGCGTTGGTGACGGCGACAATGATCCCGCCGCGCGCCTTGACCTCGCTGACATTGCCGAGCACCTTCTCGTACACCGGACTGTCGCCGCACAGCGCAACGCAGACCATGTCCTGGGACACCAGTGCGAGTGGGCCATGCTTCATCTCGCCAGCCGGATAACCCTCGGCATGGACGTACGAGATCTCCTTGAGCTTGAGCGCTCCTTCGAGGGCGATCGGGTAGTCCGAACCGCGACCGAGGAAGAAGAAGAGTTCCTTGTGGGAATACTTCTCGGCGACCGCCTTGGCCTGGTCGCGCGCACTTCCGGCGCCGTGGATCATCTTCTCCATCGCTGGCGGCGCCGTGCACAGCACCTCGAGCCGCCGCATGAGTTCGGCCTCGTCGATGCGACGGCGCGCCATGGCGAGCCGCAGCGCGAGGACGTGCACGGCGAGGATCTGCGAGGTGAAGGCCTTGGTTGAAGCGACGCCGATTTCCGGACCGCATTCGGTCAGGAAGGTGGCCTCAGCCAGGCGGCACAGGCTCGACCCGCGCACGTTGCAGATCGCGATCGGCGTCGCGCCAGCCACGACTGCCACCTTGATTGCGCCGAGTGTGTCGGCGGTCTCACCGGACTGCGAGATCGCCAGCGCCAGGTCACCGGGTCCGACCATCGGGTTGCGGTAACGGAACTCGGAAGCGAAGTCGACGGTGACCGGAACACCCGCGCATTCCTCGATCACGTACTTGGCGACGCGCGCCGCGTGCAGAGCTGTGCCGCAGGCCAGGATCACGATGCGCTTGAACTCTCTGAGCCGGGCATCGGAGATCTCGAAGTTGCCGAGAAGCCAGCCTTCGGCCGAGGTTTCGCTCTGCAGCATCCGAGCAACGACGAGCGGTTGCTCCTCTATCTCCTTGAGCATGAAGTGCTCGTAACCACCCTTCTCGGCCTGCTCCGCGTCCCAGGTCACCTCGTCGACGCTCAGTTCCTGCGGGGCCAGGGAGCGGTCGAGGATTTCGTAACCGTCGGCCCAGATCCGGCCGAGCATGCCGTCCTCGAGGTAGACGAAGCGACGCGTGTGCGCCAGGAGCGCCGAGATGTCGGATGCGACGTAGTGACCGGTTTCGCCGATCCCCAGCACGAGAGGGCTCTCCTGTCGGGCGAAGAACACCTCGCCAGGCAGGTCCTCGTGCACCATCGCCAGGCCATACGAGCCCTTGGCCCGCCCCATCGCGCGCGCAAGTGCCTCGATCATGTCGCGCGCACTCGGCGAGTTCTGCTTGTTGCCCAGCTCATCCCAGACGAGCGCGACCCACACTTCCGAATCGGTTTCCGACTCGAAGCTCGAGCCGTTGCTCGCGAAGCGCGAACTGAAGTCCTCCTTGAGGGCGTCCCAGTTCTCGAGGATGCCGTTGTGCACCGCCATGAGCTTGCCAAAGCCGTGCGGGTGCGCGTTGCGATCCGACGGCGCGCCGTGCGTCGCCCACCGCGTGTGTGCGATCCCGGTCGTTCCCTCGGGCAACGGCTCGCGGTCCATGCATTCCTGCAGGCGGTCAATGCGCCCTTGCGCGCGGCGCCGCGGCAGTCCGGGCGCGTGCACGACGATGCCGGCCGAGTCGTAGCCACGGTACTCCAGGCTGCGCAGCCCGCCCATCAGGGTGTCCTGCACCCCGATCGCTCGGGAACACGCTCCGACGATGCCACACATTGCTGTCTACCTCAGGGGGTGTGCGTTCGACTGTCCGTCCGCGGGCTCACGCATTGTCCGCACGGACACGCTCCTGGAAATAGGGCAGCGTGAGCTTGAGGCCCTCCTCCAGCTGGATCTTCGGCTCCCAGCCGAGCACGCGCTGCGCTTTCGAGATGTCCGGGCGCCGCACCTTGGGATCGTCGACCGGCAAGGGTTGGTGAACGATGTCACTCTTGCTACCGCACAACTCCCGCACCTTCTCGGCGAACTGCAGGATCGTGAACTCGCCCGGGTTGCCGATGTTGGTCGGCTCGGCCTCGTCGGAGTTCAAGAGCGTCAGGATGCCGGTGACGAGGTCGTCGACGTAACAGAAAGAACGGGTTTGCGAGCCGTCGCCGAACACGGTCATCGACTCGCCACGCAACGCCTGCCCCATGAAGGCGGGCAGCGCACGGCCGTCGTCGAGTCGCATACGCGGCCCGTAGGTATTGAAGATGCGCACGATGCGCGTCTCGACGCCGTGGTAGCGGTGGTAGGCCATGGTCATTGCCTCGGCGAAACGCTTCGCTTCGTCGTAGACCCCGCGCGGACCGACCGGGTTGACATTGCCCCAGTAGGTTTCCGGCTGCGGGTGCACCTGCGGATCGCCGTAGGTTTCCGACGTGCTCGCCAGCAAGAAACGCGCGCCCTTCTCCTTGGCGAGCCCGAGCGCCTTGTGCGTGCCCAGGCTGCCTACCTTGAGCGTCTGGATCGGCAGTTCCAGATAGTCGATAGGGCTGGCCGGAGAGGCGAAGTGCAGGATGAAGTCCAGCGGGCCAGCCACATGGATGAACTGCGTCACGTCCTGCTTGACGAACGTGAAGCCATCCTGTCCCAACAGGTGGACGATGTTGTCGATCGTCCCCGTCAGCAGGTTGTCCATGCAGATGACCTCACAGCCGTCTTCCAGCAGACGTTCAGCGAGGTGCGAGCCGAGAAAGCCGGCACCGCCAGTGATAAGAGCTCTTCTAACCATGGGGTCTTAGTATGCGGGGTCTTCTCAGGATCGGCGTTCCGCGCTACTGCGCTGAAGCGCCGATCACTTCGGGGGTTCCGACTCGCCCTTCTGGGGCTGGTCTCCGCCGCCTGCGCCCTCTCTGGGCTCAGCGGCGCGCTCGCCCGTGGGCGCCTTCAGGGGCCTCAGAGTGGCCCAACGGCCGAATGGGCTGCCACCGATCGGATGAATCGTCACCTCGTGGCCAGCCGGAAGCTGGAACTGAGCACCGCCCCAGACGAGCGTGGCACGATCACCGGGGCACCGCACTCGCAACGCCTCACCCATCTTGTCGAGGGTCGCGCTGATGCTGGCACGCACGGCAACGCCGCCGCCGCCCAGCCTTAGTGACATCGACCCGACATCGGGCTCGCCTGCTGTGCGGTCTTGATCGCGCACGATCGGAATCAAGAGGCGTCGGTTCGGCGCCAGCACGATGCCATCGGCGACGTTCGCCGCGACCGCCCCCGTCGGCTGCAGCCGCATCTCGCCCGGGCCCCAGTTGCGCACCACGATCCGGTCTTCGACACCGCTCCGCGCCCAACCCGCTGTGCGTGTTTCGCGCTGGATCAGCAGGTGCGTCTGGCTGCCGCGGCAAAGCGAGCCATCGGGAAGCACGATCTCGACGGCGCGTGTTCCGAGTCGGCAGTCGGCGCGTGTCACCCAGGGCATCGCCAGGCGCAGGGTTTGCTTGGTGCCCTGAGAGAAGATCACGTGTGCCTCCCCTAGCAGGTCGACTTGCGTTCCGTCGGCGAACACGAGCAACGAACGCCCTTGCCCGTCGATGCGGACCTCTGAACCGGCGTCGAGCAGTCGACTCTTGTCCCAGAAGTGCAGCGGGTAGAAGGCAACTTCGTCAGCCGGACGAACCCGGACGACCTCGGCGAAGCGAGCCAGGTAGCACTGCTGCGGCGACGGACGGCCGCGTGACCGCTCCCTGTCGACCACGCGCTTGCCTGGCCCACCCAGCTGCACCCAGCTCGGCCAACCGCTCAGGTCACCCTTGGGATCCTGGGCACCGTCTTTCGCAGCCCTCGGCAGGGCGCCCGGGAAGAACGGAATCAGACCTCGCATCCCGGTGGGCAAGGGCACAATCGGCAGTCCACCGCCAATCCCGGGCAAGCGTCGCTGGCCGAGCCGCAGGTAGTCGCCGTAGCCCGCCCCCGTTGCCCGGGTCTGCTCGCCCTGGGTGCTCCGCGGGGTGCCATAACCAGGCCTCTGGCGCGGATAGGACTGCTGCTGCGAGGCCGACACAGTGACCGCCAACAGCGCGCCCGCCACCACCGCCGTCATCATTCGTCTCACGGGGACTCTTCCTCGTCGATCGGGTATCGCGGGCCCGTGAACGGCGGGGACTCCACCGGCTCGCTCTCTACTGCCTGTTGTTCTACTTCGACGGGAGCCGGCTTGGACTTGCCGTAGAACCCCTCGAAGATCATCTCCAGCTCCAGCTTACCCTCAGACTCCAGTTGCACGAGCTTCCCGAAGCGTTCCATCAGGACTGTGCGCAGCCGGGAGCTCAGATCCAGGATCGATACATCCTCCGGCGCGAGGTAGTGGGCCCGCACGAGGGTGCGCTTGCGCGCGGGCGTCAGCACCTTGACCCGCAGCCGCGTGATCTCGTCGAGTGCCTCACCCGCCGACCGCAGACCGCTCTCGACGGCTTCGCGCGACACGTGGACCGTGCCGTCGGCAGCCTTGCTGAGGAGGGGTCCTTCGAGGTCGCGGCGACGGCCTGCGCGGAAGTAGAGCAGTCGTAGCGCGTTGAGCAGGAGGACAGCGCAGCCGACCAGGGCGAGCGAGCCCTTCGAGTTCGACAGAAGCGAACCTTCGAGGCTGGGATACTGAATCCAGTTGACCAGGAAATAGCTGCCGGCACCGAGGGCGGCCAGCGCGTTAGTCGCGCTGACGAGCGTGCGGGCGAGGCTCTTGAGGTCTTCTTCCATCGCTTAGAAGGACCTTTCGATGAACCCTGTATCGACATTCCCGGAAAGGAAGTCGGCATGCGCGAGAATGCGCTGATACAGCGGAATGGTAGTCTTGATGTTCTCGGCGACGATCTCGGCCAGGGCCCGTCGACCGATCGCGATCGCGGCGAGCCGGTCTTCGGCATGGACGATCAGCTTGCCGATCAGCGAGTCGTAGTAGGCCGGGATGCGATAGCCCGAGTAGACGTGCGAATCCCAACGCACACCCCTGCCACCGGGCGGCACGAACAGACCGAGCTGCCCGGGCGACGGCCGGAAGTTGTCGGCCGGGTCTTCGGCGTTGATGCGGAACTCGATGGCGTGGCCACGAAACTCGATGTCCTCCTGGTGGAAGCCGAGCGGCTTGCCGGCGGCGACTTCGAGCATGCCGCGGATCAGATCGACGCCCGAGACGGCCTCCGTCACCGGATGCTCGACCTGGATGCGCGCGTTGACCTCGATGAAGTAGAACTTCTTGTCGCGGTCGACCAGAAACTCGACCGTACCGGCGGAGTAGTAGCTGGCCGCGCGGGCAACCTTGACCGCCGCTTCCCCCATCGCCCGTCGCATCTCGGCGTCGAGCGCAGGGGACGGCGACTCCTCGATCGTCTTCTGGTGGCGGCGCTGCAGCGAACAGTCCCGTTCGCCGAGGTGCACGATGGTGCCGTGCATGTCGCCGAGGATCTGCACCTCGACGTGGCGTGGGTTCTCGATCAGCTTCTCCAGGTAGACGCTCCCGTCCTTGAACGAGGCCTCGGCTTCGCGCCGCGCCGCGTGAAAACCGTTCACCAGACTGACGTCATTGCTCGCGACACGCAGACCGCGACCGCCGCCGCCTGCCGTTGCCTTGATCATGACCGGGTAGCCAATCTCACGCGCAATCGCCAAGGCCTTGTCCTCGGTCGGGACGATCCCCTCGGACCCGGGCACCGTCTCCACGCCCGCCTTCCGCGCCAGCGCGATGGCCTGCGCCTTGTCTCCCACCAGCTTGATGGTCTCCGGACTCGGTCCGATCCAGCGAATATTGCAGGACTGGCAGACCTCGGCGAAGTGAGCATTCTCGGCGAGGAACCCGTAGCCCGGATGGATCGCTTCGACGTCCGCGATCTCGGCGGCCGAGATCAGCCGCGGAATGTCGAGGTAGCTCTGCGCGCTCGGCCCCGGGCCAATGCAAACCGTCTCGTCGGCGTAGCGCAGATGGAGCGACCCGCGGTCAGCCTCGGAGTAGACCGCCACCGTCTCGATGCCGAGTTCCCGGCAGGCGCGCACGACGCGCAGTGCGATCTCGCCGCGGTTAGCGATCATCACTCGGTGAAACGACATCCTACGGCTCTTCTCTTGCGCCTCTTCTCGAACGTCAGCTCGGCCGCACGAGCAGCAGGGGTTGCCCGAACTCGACTGGCTCACCGTTCTCGACCAAGATCTTCAGGACCTCGCAGTCCTGCTCGGCCTTGATCTCGTTCATGACCTTCATGGCCTCGAGGATGCAGATCGTGGTCTCCGCACCGATCGTGTCACCAACCTTGACGAAGGGGGCCGCATCCGGTGACAACGAGCGATAGAAGGTCCCGACCATCGGTGACTCGATGTGCACAGCGCCCGGGGGCAGCGCCTCGCTGTCGGCCGCAGCCGCGTCAGCAGGTGGCTGGACCGGCGCCGCCGGTCCAGGTGAGAACGGGTAGGGCCCCGGCACCTGCACGAACTCGGTGCGACTGTGCGGCTCGGGCATCTTGATCTTGAGGCGCGTGCCCTGGTCCTCGAGCTCCAACTCGAGGCCCCCTGCCTGCGACAGGATGCCAATCAGACGCTTGATCTCCTTCGGATCGAGGAAGGTCGACCGGCGCCGGCCCTCCACGTCCCCGCCTTGTTCCTTGTCCGCCAAAGTCAGTCCTCCCGCCTCTCGGCCGGGGCAGTCAGTTGAGCCTGCGGCCCGCACATGTCCTGGTAGCTCTCGAAAATCTGCACGGCGTTGAGCGCCGCACCCTTGAGCAACTGGTCGCCGCTCAGCCAAAACGAGATGCCGTTTTCGAAGACGGCGCTATCGCGCACCCGGCCAACCAGTACCGGCTCGACACCATCCGCGTCAACCGGCATCGGGTACTCTAGCCCCGTTGGGTCGTCAACCAAACGAACGCCCGGTGCTCCTTGCAACGCCGCGCGCGCCAAGTCCGGCGTGATGGCCTCGCGAGTAGCGATCGTGACGGCCTCGGAGTGACAGCGTAGCACCGGCACGCGCACACAGGTAACGTCCACAGGCAGCTCGGGCAAGCCCATGATCTTGCGGGTCTCAAGCACCATCTTGCGCTCCTCGCCCGTCACACCATCGTCCGCGAAGGTGTCGATGTGCGGCACGAGGTTGAACGCCAGTCGATGGCCAAAAACTTCCGTCTCGCCAGCGGTTGCCTCGCCCGCGGCGCCACCGTCCGTGGGACCGTCCATGTAGCTACGCACGCCGCCGAGCAACGCTTCGATACCCTTCTGGCCCGCCCCGGACGCGGCCTGGTAGGTCGACACGACGACGGACTCGAGGCCGAACGCTTGGTGCAACGGCGCCAATGGGACGACCATGAGGATCGTCGAGCAGTTGGGATTCGCAATGATCGCACCACCGCTGCCGGTCGGCATCGCCGCAGCGTTGACCTCGGGGACGATCAACGGCACATCAGCATCGAGGCGGAAGGCGGAGCTGTTGTCGATCACCAGTGCACCGCGCTCGACCGCCGCCGGTGCGTAGCGCTTGGAGCGCTCCTTGCCGCACGAGAAGAAGGCGACGTCAATCCCGTCGAACGCCGCATCTTCGAGCAACTGCACGGTCAGCTCACGGCCAGCGAACTCGATCGTGCGACCGCGCGACCGTTCACTGGCCAGCAACCGAAGCTCGCCAATCTCTGTGCCGCGCGCTTCCAGCAGAGTCAGCAACTCTCGCCCGACTGCGCCCGTCGCCCCGGCAACGGCGATCCTTAGATCCGTCGTAGTCAACTGTCAGCCTCCCAGCGCCCTGACTTGCCACCCTCCTTGAGCAGCAAGCGAACGGACTCGATGCGGATGCCGCGATGCAGCGCCTTGCACATGTCGTAAAGGGCCAGCGCCGCACCGGTCACGCCGCACAACGCCTCCATCTCGACTCCGGTGCGCGCTGTCGTCGCCGTCTCGCAGATCACTCGCACCGACCCAGTCATGCGGTCCGACTCGAACTCCACGCGAACGTGCTCGAGTGGCAAGGGGTGACACAGCGGCACGGTGTCCCCCGTCCTCTTGGCAGCCTGCACACCCGCGACCGTGGCCACGGCGAGCGCGTTGCCCTTCGGCAGTGCATCGTCCAGCAACTTCTCAAGAACCTCGACCCCGAGCTCGATTCGAGCCTCGGCAAGGGCACGACGCCGGGTGACGGGCTTGTCCCCAACATCGACCATGCGCGGCCGCCCCTCTTGATCCAAGTGAGTCCATTCTGTCATGAATAGGCCGAGCTAGCTCGACTTCACGCAAACCTGCCGCTCGCGCTCTTCTAGTGAGGCGCCTAGGAGGTTGCTCTGGCTCGCACCGTGCGGACACAGGGGCATCGAGTGGGCTTCCAAGAGGATGAGGTTCCGGGGGTGAGGAAAATGACGCTACGAACGGAACATTGTAGAGTTTCGGACGTTCCGATTCATCCGCCCCGCGGTCGTTGGGGAGGACGTGGCGGATCTGGTCGGCCGGAATCGCCTCCGGCGATCGGGTGGGAGCTAGCCCTCGCAAGCAGGGTTTGCGACCAACCTGTCGAGTTTGGGGCGGTCGGACCGATACTCAGGAAGGGCGCTTCGCATCGCAAACGTGGCGCGCAGCTGGAAGGACTCAATGAACAACTCTCGCTTCTGGGCTCTTATCACCGGCCTCACCATCGTCTTTCCCAATGCGGCCGCCACGGCCGGCGCCACGAGCATCGCTCAGGGGAAGAAGGATCGAGTGGCATCGCTCGTCGTCGAAGCCGATCGCAAGCCGCTGGCAGAAGCGTGGAGCTACCTGCGCCGCATCGAAGACCTCGAACTCAGCGACGACACCCTCGGTGAGGCCCTCCAGGGAGTCGCCAAGAGGGTCGGCACCACTGGCAAGCTCTTGGTCGCGCGCGGTCTGCTGAGCCTCGGCGAGGAGATCTACGGCACCAAGGTCGTCGAGATGCTCACGCCGATCCTCGACGGCGCGAACCCGAGCCAGCGCATCGCCGGCGTCAGGCTGCTCGGCAACCAGCGGCTCGAGGGCCGGGCCCAGCGCTCCGCTGGCGTCCTGCTCGCGAAGATCGTCAACGACGACACTGCCGACACCGCGCTGCGCCTGCCAGCAGCCAAGTCGCTCTACTGGGTCGGCAACGCGACACAGAAGACAACGGCACGCCGCACGTTGCTGGACTACCTCAAGTCGCGCGACCAGGCGCTGCGCGTGCGCGGCGCGCTGGCGATGTACGAGATCGGCGACAGCTTCCACATGAGCGCGCGCGGCGTGCTCGAGGAAATCGAGACCGAACCGACTGCCGAGGGCCGACTGGCGCACGCATATCTCGAGCGCGAGCGCGGCGAGAAGGCCTACGGTCGGCTGCAGTACCGTCTGAACAAGCTGCTCGTCGAAGGGCGCACCGGCAGCGGTGATAGCCGCGCTGGCAACACGGGCGACTTCCGGCTCATCCGTGAGTTACTCGGGCTCATCGAAGGCGCCCACATCGATGGCAAGACCACCGACCGCGAGATGCTCATCGAGCGGGCGGCCCGCGGCATGTTGCGCGCACTGGATCCGTTCTCCAGCTACCTGACGAGCGACCAGTACGCTCGCTTCGCCTTCGACCTCAACCGCCACTACGGCGGCATCGGCGCCTTCGTCCGTAACCCGGACGGGCTGTTCCAGATCACGCGGCCGATCTACTCAGGCCCCGCCTACAAGGCCGGCCTGCTGTCTGGCGATCGCATCCTTGCAGTCGACGGTTGGAATACCGGCGACAAGGAACTCGACGAGATCATTCGCCGCCTCAAGGGCAAGCCGGACACCGAGGTCAAGATCAAGGTCTGGCGCGCCGGTTGGCCAGAGCCGAAGGACCTGACGCTCACCCGCGCCGTGATCCAGGTGCCGTCCGTCAACGAGGACATGCTGCCGGGCAAGATCGGCTACGTAGAGCTGATCGCCTTCGCCTCCGACACCAGCAAAGAACTGCGCTACAAGCTCCAAGGACTCAAAGAGAGCGGCGCCCGGGCCGTAATCGTCGACCTACGCGCCAACTCCGGCGGCTACCTGTCGCAGGCCGAGGCCGTCGCTGATCTGTTCCTTCCCAAGGACAAGCTGATCGTCTACACGAAGAGCACCCGCAAGGAAGAGCGCCACTTCAGCAGGAAGGACCCTGTCTTCCCGGACGTACCAATCGTGGTTTTGATCAACGGTTCGACGGCGTCGGCTTCCGAGATCGTGTCGGGCGCCCTGCAGGACCACCACCGCGCGACCATCGTCGGCGAGCAGAGCTACGGCAAGGGCTCGGTACAGAACCTCTTCCGCATCGCTTCGCGCCCCGGAGAGAAGTTCTACGACGAAAACCGCAACGGCCGCATGGACCCGGGCGAGCGCTTCGATGACGTCGACAAGGACGGCAAGTTCGATCCGGGCCCGCGGGCACGCATCACGATCGCTCGCTACTACCTGCCAAGCGGTCGCTGCCTGCACAAGATCACCGACGAGAACGGCAAGGTGAAGAACCCCGACTACGGCGTCCTGCCGGACTACGAACTCAAGGCGCGGCAGTTCAAGAACAACGAACTCTGGAAGCAGGCTGCGCTGAGCGAACTGTGGACCGAGCAAAAGTTCCACAGCTACGTCGACGAGCACATGCCAAAGAACAAGAAGAAGTTCCTCGAACTGGCGACCGGCGATGCCGGCTCGACGGCCGCCTACCCGGGCTTCGACGAGTTCTACGAGAGCCTTGGCACGCAGCTGTCCAAGGACGACGTCCGCCGTTGGATCCGCGTCGTCATCCGCGAGCGCTCGGCCGACTCGCGCGGCAAGGCATGGCCCGGCCTGCGGCTCCTCGGCGACTTCCAGGAAGACGTGCAACTCCAGGGCGCCATCGCCATCGCGCTACGCAAGCTCGGCGAGGAGATCGCCGACGTCCCGGCCTACAAAGCCGTCCTCAAGCTCCCGGCCGAGTTCGGCAAGAAGAAGAATAAGAAGCGGACGGCGAAGAAGGGCTAGCAGACAACCACGGGGCACAGCCCCTACTTCGTGAGCTCTCCCCACGGCACGCGAGCGCGGTAGTCCTGGACGAAGACGCGCTCGAAGTCGTAGCCGTCGGCGAAGTCGTGGATGGTGTCCTGCTGGCGGCGCTGGAGGAGGCCGACGTCGATGAGGTTGAAGACCATCTGGCCGAAGTCCTCGGTTGCGACGACGCCCCATTGGTTGAAGACCGTCTTGGCCATCGGGCCAAAGCGTTGGGCACCGAGATCGCGGATGCTGACCAGGAGGTCACGGCCGCCGACATGACGGTTGCGGCCACTGCGCGAAATGCGCTGGATGGTCAGGTCGAGGGCATCAAGCACGAACAAGTAGGCGTTGCGCCGATATCGGGAGTCGCGCTGACAGACCTCAACGATCTTGTCTTCGAGGCACTCGGTCATGGTGGTTCGCCTGTGGGAGGTTCTTCGCTGGTGGCGAAAAGGGCCGAACAGCCTGCGCCCTGGCAAGGCCAGGGGCAAGGCTTCGCTGCTATCGACCCACCTCGGACAAGCCTTGAGCGGTCAGGACTTCTTCCCGGATCAGCCGCCGTTCGCGACGCAGCGTTTGCCGTAAAGCCCTAATAGCACTAGCTCTGGCCCCAAACCTACCTCCAGGTCTTCGCGGGCCGTGAGCGTCTCTTCCATCGCCAGCCATTGGCCGCCACGTTCGCGCAGCAGGGCCAGCGTCAGGTCGAGCAACTGACGCGCCCGCTGCACCTTGGCGGCACGCAACGAACCCTCCTCGGCGTCCACGCCCGATAACGCCGCGCGGGCCCACGTCGCCGGCTCTGTGCTTTCGCCGTCGAGAAGCGGACGACACAACAGCTCGGCCTCTTCCAACCCCATCTCCAGCAGCACAAGCGCGGTGCCGAAGCTGCCGCCGGCCAATGCGGCCGCGCGCGCGGCCAACTCAGGTGTCGCCCCGTGTCCTGCGACGAGTTCGGCGGCGAGCAACGCTGGCGAGGCCGGCGGCACTGCCACGCGTTCGGCCCTGGAGCGCACCGTGTCGAGCAAGGCCTCGGCTCGCGCAGCGGTCAGCACGATCCAGGAGTCCGGGTGTGGTTCCTCCAGCGTCTTGAGCAGCGAGTTCTGCGCCTCTGCCGACATGCGGTCGGCCTCCTCGAACACCGCGACGCGACCGCGGCCTTCCAGCGGCCGCAACTCGAGTTCCCCGATCGCGCGGCGCACGTCGTCGACGGAGACCTTGGTCTTGCCCGGCGCCACCCCCACGAGGAGCAGATCCGCGTGCGTGCCGGCCTCGACCCTGCGACACGCGCCACACTCGCCGCACCCGCCCGGCTCCCACGCGGCTGAACACAGCGTCCCGCGTGCCAGCCACCGCGCCAGCCGGCGCTTGCCGACCCCGGATGGGCCGGTCAGTAGCTGCGCGTGGTGCGGCCGCGTTGCCATTGCCAGCCGCAGCCGCAGCTCCTCACGGCCGACCAGTGGCCAGCTCATCGCGCCGCGACCTCATCGAAGGCAGCCCGACAGCGGGCCGCGACATCGTCGGGATCACCGCCCGCGGGTATGGACGTGACCAGCTCCGGCAAGCGGGCTGCCATGTCGCGATAGGCCTGGGCGATGTGCTCCAGGTAGTCGAATCCGCGCGCCTCGAAGCTGTCGTCCGCCGCCCCACGCCCGGCGCGGCGGCCATCGGCTTCCTCGGCGCTGAGGTCCAACAGCAGAACCTGGTCGGGCCATGCATCCCCGTGCGCGGCACGCGCCAGCGCCTCGAGGAGTTCGAGCTCGACACCGCCGACGACGCCTTGATAGACCCAGGTCGACAGAAAGGACCGATCGAGGAACACGGTGTCGCCCTGCGCCAGCGCCGGACGAATCGCCTCGACCACGAGTTGCCGACGGCTCGCCATGAACAGGCACGCCTGTACCAGCGGCTCGTCCGCCTGCCCGTCAGCGGCCAGGAGCACTGCGCGTAACTGTTCACCGAGCGCCGTACCGCCCGGTTCGCGCAGCACCCGCACACGTCGCCCATCACGCTTGAGCGCGGCGGCCAAACGCTCGGCCTGGGTCGTCTTGCCGGCGCCATCGACGCCGTCGAACGCAACCAGCAGTCCGCGGCTCACATGCACGCTCGCACGGCGCGCCTGACGTCCGCATCAGCCTCCATGCGCCGGTCGACGCGATGCACGGCATACGTCGCCGTCGAGGCCGATTGCCAACCTAGGCGGCGCGCCATCTCGGCGCCACTGACTCCCGACTTGCGCGCCAACCACACGGCGATCTGTCGCGGCAGCGTCACCCGTCGACTCTTGTCCGGCGACAGCAGATCGTCGACTTCGATGCCGAAGTGACGCCCGACTCGGTCGAGGATCGCGACCACGGTTTCCTTGCTGCCCGCCTCTGTGCGCCGCCGGTGCGGCAACGCCGCGCCCGCGTCGAGGTCGTCGAGCCGATCCATGACGTCGCCGTAGGACTGGGCCGCAGCGAGCACATTGCGCGCTAGCTCAGGACGTGCATGCGGATTGACCCCGAGCCGCTGCAGGAAACGACGCCGCGATTCCGGCGGCGGCGGCGGCAACTCGACGGTGAAACCACCGAGGAAGCGCGACTGCAGCGCGTGACCGAGCGCGCGAATGTTGCGCGGGTGGTGACGGGCGCTGAACACGATTTGCACCGAGCGCGCCCGCAGCTCGTCGATCAACGACGCCAGTTCCTGCTGCGTCTTGGGCTTGGACGCCAGACGGTGCACTTCTTCGACGACGAACACCTTGTTGCGCAACAGGGACGTCCGCCACTTCATCGCGCAGCGACTCCGATAGTGACGCACGAAGGTCTGATGATAGTCCAGCGCCCGCCAGACCGAACTCGGGCCGCGGAAGCGTTCAAGGAAGGCCTGGATCAAGAACGACTTGCCGACACCCTGTCCACCGTAGACGAACACGGGATTGAACATCGCATCTACGCCCTTGGCGAGCCGTTGCAGCAGCCGCCACAGCATCTCGTTGCTCTCGTCGACCAACGGCTCGACGTCAGCGCGCGGGCGCGGCCGCTTGAGCCGCGCGCGAATCACGATCTCGATGTCGCCGAGATCCCGGCCCAACAGCTCCGCGAGACGCTTGCGCACGCGGCGCAGCGCAGCCGGTGAAGGCGGCGTGATGCTGGCCTTCAGGTACAGGATCGACCGCTCAAGCCGCTCGAAGGTCAGTCCGCGCAGGAACTCGCGCTGCGCCCCGAGGAACTCCGACTCCAGCGCGGCTAGCGTCCCCCGGAGGCTGTCTTGAACGACTTCATCGAGCATGGTTGCTGCCGCTTCCGAAGGTAGCGATTCGTAGGCACCGGAGCAAACGAGAGAGCGGACCAAGCGAGGATTGCCGTCGGGGCGTGCTGTGGAACCCTAGCCGTCACGAACCGATCAAGAAATTGACGACGTCGCCGTCCTGCATCTCGTAATCCTTGCCCTCAACGCGCAGCTTGCCCGCGCCCTTGACCGCTGCTTCCGTGCCAAACTCCTCGAGGTCCTCGATGGAGTGGACCTGGGCGCGAATGAACTTCTTCTCAAAGTCGGTGTGAATCACTCCGGCGGCAACGGGCGCCTTGCTGCCGGCCCGGAAGGTCCAGGCGCGAATCTCGTCCGGTCCAACCGTGAAAAACGTGCGCAGCCCGAGCAGGTGATAGGCCCGCCGGATCAACCGGGCGAGCCCGGCGTCTTCCAGCCCAAGGTCCTCGAGGAAGACCTGCGCCTCTTCCGGCTCGAGCTCGGCCAACTCGCATTCGATCTGGCCCGCGAGTGACAGCGACTCGGCGGTGTGCGTCCGCGCGTAGTCCTCGACTGCCTGCGAATGGGGCGAACCGCTCGCTGCCTCTGTCTCGGCAACGTTGGCGACGTAGAGCACGGGCTTCGCGGTCAGCAGAAACAGCGGGCGCAGCAGTTCACGGTCTCGAGGCATCAGCTCCATCGACCGCACTTGTTGCCCATCGGAGAGCAGGTCGCGCACCTTGGAGAACACCTCGCGCTGCTCGACCATGTCCTTGTCACCGGTGCGGGCTCGCTTCGTGACCCGGTCGAGATTTCGTTCGACGGTGTCGAGGTCGGCAAGCGCGAGTTCGGTCTCGCACACCTCGATGTCGTCCACCGGCTCCGGCCCCTTGCCAAGATCCTTGTCAGTGAAACAACGGACGACATGCAGCAGCGCGTCGACCTCCTTGATGTGGCCGAGGAACTTGTTGCCGAGGCCCTCGCCACGGCTGGCGCCACTGGGCAAGCCGGCGATGTCCACCACCTCGAGTTCGGTCGAGATTACCTTCTGGGTTTCAACGAGTCGGTGCAGACGCTCGAGTCGAGCCTCCGGCACAGCCACGACGCCGACGTTCGGGGTCACCGTACTGAACGGGAAGCTCGCAGCTTCGGCACCTACATGCGTAATCGCGTTGAAGATCGTCGTCTTGCCGACGTTCGGAAGCCCAACGATTCCGCACCTGAGTCCCATGACTCCCCTGCCTCACTGCTCGCAGCCGGCCTACTTGGTGACGCCGTAGAGATGGAGGTGAATCGGGTGAACATCGAACCCGGCCACCGAACTACGACATGCCACGGCGACCGTCGAGTGGACGAGTGGCACGACTGGACAGTCTTCCCGCAGTAGCGACCGCATGCGGCGGAAGTAGGCGTGCCGCGTATCGATGCTCTCCTCGCCCCGCGACGCCGAGAGGTAGGACTCGAACTGCGCGTTGCGCAGCCGCGTGTAGTTCGTCTCGCCGATCGACTCTTGCGACAGCAACGGGCTGTAGAAGTTGTCCGGGTCGCCGTTGTCGGACGTCCACCCGATCAACGCCAAGTGGTGCTCACCAGCCTTGATGCGCTTCAAGTACTCCAGCCACTCGAAGGCGCGCAGGCGCACCGCCAGCCCCGCATCGGCCAGGCACTCGCGCAGGATCAGCGCCACCCGCTCCGGGTCGTTCACGTACGGACGCGAGTTCTTCATGTACCAGAGCTCGATGATGCCCTGCGGACGCAAGCGACCGAACGAGGCCTTCGCTGTCACCACGTCGGTATCCGGCAGGATCGGGTCATCATCGCCGAGGCTGGCGGGCAGCAGGTCGTGCGCGATCACCCCCGCGCCCGAATATCCGATACGCAAGATGCGCTCACGGTCGATCGCCTGGGCGATGGCCTTGCGCACCCGCCGGTCGCGGAGCACCGCGTGCTCGTTGTTGATCGCCAGGTAGCAGACGTTCATTCCCGGCGCGCGCCGGATCTTGACTCCCGACGTCGTCTCCAACCAACCGTAGTCGCGGAAGTCGACGTTGTCGGTCATGTGCACCCTGCCAGCCTTCAAAAGCTCACGCCGTGCCGGCCAACTCGCCACGCGAAGGAAGACGACGCGCCGCGTCGAACGCTCCCCCCCAGGCCACCAATCCCTGTTCGCAGCGAGGACGATGTGGCTACCGCGTTCCCATGACTCGAAGCGAAAAGGCCCTGACCCGACTGGCTCCCGCGCGAAGCGGGCGGCGCCCTTCGCCTTCACCGCCGACGGCGAGACGATCGAAGCCGCGAACATCGCCAGGTCGTGAAGAAGCACGACCGACGGCTCGAGCAAACCGAGCTGGAACCGGTGCGGTCCGAGCACGCGCACTTCGCGGATACGGCGGAACGTGGCAGCATAAGGAACTCTCGCCGGCGCAAAGGCATGGTGCAGGTGAACCAGCCGCTCGAGCGAGAACTTGACAGCCTCGGCGTCGAGCGGCGTCCCGTCGTGAAACCTCACTCCACGACGCAGCGTGAAGGTCCACGTCATGCGGTCTGCGCTGTGATTCCAGTCCGTCGCCAAGCCCGGCACGAGCCGCGTCGGGCTCTGCACATCGGTGTCGAAGGCCAGCAAGGTCTCGAACAAGCTGTCGATCACCTTCGCCGACTCGCCGTCACTCGCTGCTGCCGGATCCAAGGTCAAGCTATCGCCCGCGCGCGCAAAGACCAGCGTACCCGGCTCATCGGGATGCACGTCCGCCGGCAACTCCAGCTGCGACAGATCCTGCAGCCGCTCTGCCGGGCCGCCGCCCGCCTTGCAGCCGACAAGCAACGACAAGGCAGCCAGGACGGCGACGCGTGGGACGTTCATGACCCGGGGAAGATAGCCCGGCAGAGCAGAGCGGGGCAAGCCTCGTGCCCCGACCGCAAGCACGGTGACTGGAATGCAGTCTCTACCTGCCTACTCGGGCGGCAGTTCGACCTTCTCGCGTGGCTTGTAGGCCAGACGGACCGGCACTTCCTTCCACGGGAAGGCCTCCCGCAGGCGGTTCTGCAGGTAGCGGTCGTACTGCCCGGTGAACAGCTCCGGGTCGTTGACGAAGACCAGGATCGTGGGCGGGTGAACGCCGACCTGGGTCGCGTAGAAGAGCTTCGGAATCTTGCCGGCCGCCTTGGGCGCCAGCCGCTCACGGGCTTTTTGCAAGACCCGGTTGAGCTCCGGGGTCGGCACCCGTGCCCCGGCTTGTTCGTGCAACTCGCTCGCCAATGCGAGCGTTTGATCGATGTTGACCCCTTCGAGCGCGCTCATGAACGCAAGTGGCGCAAAGCCCAGCCCTGGCAACTGCTGCTCCACATAGGCTTCCCAACGCGACGTCGTTTGCCCGTCGGCCTTGGCCAGGTCCAGCTTGTTGCCAAGGATGATGCACGGCTTGAAATACTGAACGATGTGTGCGGCTAGCTTCTTGTCGACTTGGCTGATGGTCTCGGCCATGTCGAACATCAGCAGCACGACATCTGCGCGCCGCACGCTCTCTTCGGCGCGGGCCAGCGAGAACATCTCGATCGCATCCTCGACCCGGCGCTTCTTGCGCAAGCCAGCCGTGTCGATGGCCACCCACTGCCGGCCGTCGCGCTCGAAGGCGACATCGATGGCATCGCGAGTCGTGCCGGGCATGTCGGACACGATGACGCGCTCGTCGCCAGCCAGTTCGTTGGTCAACGTCGACTTGCCGGAGTTGCGCTTGCCTACGATCGCCAGACGAAGGCCAAGCGGCTCCGGTTCGTCGCTCGCGGGTGGCAACATCTCGACCAGACGCTCGAGCATGTCGGTGATGCCAAAGCCCTCCGTC
Source organism: Planctomycetota bacterium (assembly GCA_002685965.1). Classification (GTDB taxonomy): domain Bacteria; phylum Planctomycetota; class UBA1135; order UBA1135. Next base: position 39,379 of record NYZE01000096.1, read on the forward strand.
GCCGACACCAACATCGGCTCGTCGAAACCCAATCCCCAAGCTTCGGCAGCCTCGAGTTCGTCGCGCTTGGCCTCCACCTTGTTGGCGAGCAGCAGCACCGGTTTGGCGAGCCGACGCAAGCGTTCCGCCACCTGGTAGTCGAGCGGCCCGATGCCGACCTTGGCATCGACCACGAAGAGCACGACGTCCGCCTCTTCCATCGCCACTTCGATCTGCGCCGTGACGTGGGCCTTGAGCTGAACTTCGTCGACGAGGCCGAGTCCGCCCGTGTCGACGAGTTCGAAGCGACGGCCTTCGGCATCGACGTGGATCGCAACCCGGTCGCGCGTCACGCCGGCGGTCGGCTCGACGATCGAGATGCGACGGCGCGCGATACGGTTCAACAAGCTCGACTTGCCGACGTTCGGGCGGCCGACGATGGCGACGCTCGGCAAGCTCACATGACCCCCACTTGTTTGTGGGTCTGCGGTAACACGAGCACGCGGAAGCTGGCAGCGATCGCCTCCCGGGCGCGCGCCACTATGGCAGCAGGTGGGGCCGATCGTCGCTCCCGGAGAGCAGGAGTCACTGGCTGCACGACGAGCGTCATGACGTCACGGAACCCGCTCAACAGCCTCAGAGCTTCCCGCCACTCGTGGTCCTCTACAGCCGCCGTCAGCACGATCTTGACCGCGGTCTCGGTATCGGATGCGACTGCCGCCTCGATGCACGCAACGTGCGCGTCGCGGTGATCCTCACCAGAGAGCGCCGAGGGCAGCTTGAAGTCGAGCGCCGCGTGATCGGTCATCGGCAACACTGTACGCAGCGCCTCGGCGTCCAGCGCTGCGCTCTCGAGTAACGTAGACAACCCGCGAGCGCGGGCACGCTCGAACAACGCGCGCACGAACTCGCCATAGAGCAGCGGTTCACCACCCGTCAGTGCCAGCCAACCGACACCGCTGACGAGCTCAGCCGGCACCTGTTCGAGCAACTCGGCCGCCGCAACTGGGTTGCCCAACTCGCTGGTCACATCGCCGTGCCAGTCGTGCAGCCTGAACGACTCGCCCGCGTGGTAGCTGTAGCTGGTGTCACAGTAGTTGCAACGCAGCGGACAGCCCGCGACGCGCACGAACAGCATCGCCTCACCGGCGCGCGGGCCCTCTCCCTGGAAAGAAGGAAAGACCTCGATCAGCGGAGCGGAAGGCGTATCTCGGGGCACGGCCCCCTCACCCTCCCGCGATCTCGCGCAGTACGTCAATGCCCCGATCGAGCATCTCATCGGACACGGCGAACGACAGCCGAAAGTGAGTCGCTTGGCGCGAGAACGACGAGCCCGGGACGACGAGCAACTTGCGCTCGAGGCAGGCACCGATGAAGGACTCCTCATCGAAGCCGCGCGGGTAGGCCGGGAACGCGTAGAAGGACCCCTCGCTCGGCGTCAGCTCATAGCACTTGGAGAGCTCCTCGGCGACGCGATCACGCTTCTTGCGGTATTCGTCGCGTTTCGCCGTCATGTCGACCGACAGCGCCGCCATCGCTCCGTGCTGCAACGGCGTCGGCGGACACACGAAGGTGTATTGCTGCACAGCCTTCATCCGCTCCAGGATGGGACCGGGACCCGCGACCCAACCGAGACGCCAGCCCGGCACGCCATAGGTCTTGGAGAACCCACCGAAGACCATCGTGCGCTCCCAGTCCGCCATGTGCGTGATCATGCTCGAAAACGGCGCGTCGTAGGCGAAGTGCGAGTAGATCTCATCGGCGAAGAGCCACAGGCCGTGCCGCTCGGCGATCGCCCGGAACGCGGCCAGCTCCCCTTCGTCGAGCACGCCGCCGGTCGGGTTGCTCGGTGAGTTGAGCACAATCGCTTTGGTGCGGTCGTTGACGAGCGAGGCGACTTGATCGAAGTCAGGATGCCAAGCACGACCACCGTCGGTGGGGTAGAGGTTGTAGTAGCGCGCCTTCGCCCCGACGCACTCGAGCAGGTTCTTGTAGATGACGAACGATGGGTCAGACAGCAGCACCTCGTCGCCGGCATTGATGAGCGCCAAGTGCGCGAGCAGCAGACCCCCGGACACGCCAGAGG
>NYZE01000097.1 GCA_002685965.1 Planctomycetota bacterium
CGTGGTGCTCGGCGCAAGCAGGCTCCGCACCCATCTGGACGGGTCGGCGCCGCGGCGGCTTGCCATCGAAGCGGACGGTTCCCGTGACGGTCGCCGTGCCCATGGCCGGGTTCCACGTGCCGCCTGAGGTCTTGCGGGCCTGGGTCGTTTTGCCCGGCTCGGGCGTCGACGCCTTCGGAGCCGCGTTTCCTCCGTTCTCCGTTGTCGGGCCAGGTGCTGTGTTGCTGTCACCTCCGCAGCTGTAGAGCAGGCAGAGGCAGGAGATCAGTGTTGCCGTCTTCGACATGGTCGTGTGTCTCGAGGTCGGGGAATGTGTCGTTAGGGGCGCGAGGCAAGAACAGTGCCAGTCGCTTTGGCTGGGTTTCTCCGGCCTTCCTGAGAGTCCTCGCCTCCCTGCACGGTGTTCGGACTTGTAAATCGGAGAGTCCCCGAGCCTCAATGTTGCGAGTCTTGGTTGCGTGCCTTGGCGCGCGTTCTCGACTCGCCACAGTCCGGGCAACGAGGTTTGTGCGCTAAGGCGGGCCTTTTTTTACCGCTTTTTGCCGCGCGGGGCACGCTTTCTGCGGCCCAGCTCTCCGGCGGGTCTGAACGGCAGGTTCGCTGCTAGAAGGTGCACATGAGTCAGAAGCCACCGAAAGCCTACGAAGAGTTCGTCGAGCGTTACCCGAAGCTCGGTGCGGCTTGGGATCTTCTCCGTGAAGGAGGCCGCGACGCCGGTTCCCTCGACGACCAGACGATCGCGTTGATCAAACTGGGCGTCGCAATAGGGGCCCAGCGGCAAGGGGCGACCCACTCGGCGGTACGCAAGGCCGTCAGTGCTGGCATAGGCCAGGCCGAGATCGAGCAGGTCGTCGCGTTGGCGGCCAGCACGATTGGGCTCCCGCCCGCGGTGGCGGCTTTCACGTGGCTTCAGGACGTGTTGCGCCAGAGAGACTGACTTACCGGAGGTAGCCATGTTCCAGCAGATGACCGAGATCGCGCTGCGCGGCCTCGCGTACATGATCGACGCACCCAGCGGTCGAGTTGTGCAATCACGGCAGATCGGCACGCGCTTGGGTATCTCGGGGACCTATGTCGCCAAGGCCTTGCAGCCGCTCGCCCGGATCGGTTGGCTGAGATCCGTGAAGGGTCGTTGCGGCGGTTGGGTGCTCGAGGTCGATCCAGCCGCCCATACCGTGCTCGAGGCCGTCGAGACCCTCGAGCCGCACGGTGAGTGGAGTCGGTGTCCGGTCGGGCACCGTTCGTGCGGCGATGAGACCGATTGCCCGTTCCACGACACGTGGTCACGAGCGATTTCCGAATTCCGAGCGACCCTGGCGAAGACGCAAGTTGCAGCGTTGCCGCGCTTCCTGCCGCCGTGTTACGACCCGGCCAAGACCGATACGTCCGGCCCGACCCGGCCGAGTGTGGAGCCAGGCGACCTCTCACTCATGCGAGCCAGCGCCTGGCGGGTGGCGGCTTGCTGACGCCGATATGGCGGCGACCGACGTTCGCTAGACGTCTAGCGACATGAAGAGAGTCCTCCTGACGAGCATCTGCCGGCCCCTGGGTCCGCGCCACGGTGACGGCGAGAGCGTCGGCTACGAGTTGCTGTACGGACAGGTAACGCGTGCGCAGGGTCTGTTCAGTCCGCGCGCGACCCACGTCCACTTCTCCCTCGAGTACGTCGCCGACAACCTCGACGCACCGACGACGGTCCTGCAATACCCATCGAAGCGTGAGCTTATCCGCGAGCTGAGGAGGGGCTACGACATCGTCGGCATCTCCTTTCTCCTCGCGACCTTTCACCGGATGAAGGAGTGTGTTGCGCTCGTGCGGGAGCACTGCCCGGGCGCCGAGATCGTGCTCGGCGGGTATGGCACCGTACTCTCGGACGATGTACTGCGGGAGTTCGCTGAGCACGTCTGCCGCGAGGAAGGCGTCGCATTCATGCGGCGGCTGCTGGGCGAACCCGAGATCGAGATGCCGTACCGCCATCCCCTCGTCGTCAGTCGGTTGAAGGCCTTCGGCAGGGATGTTTCGCGGACGGGCATTGTCTTCGCCGGGCTCGGCTGTCCCAACGGCTGCGACTTTTGTTGCACCTCGCACTTCTTCAAACGTCGCCACATCAAGTTGCTTCCGACCGGCCGCGACATCTACGACGTCATCCGGCGCTACCAGGAGCTCGAGCCAGGGATGGGCATCGTGATCCTGGACGAGGACTTCCTGCTCAATCGCAAGAGAGCTATGGAGTTCCGCGACTGCGTGCTGGAGGGCGGCGTGGCGCTGTCCATCTTCGCCTTCGCCAGCATTCGCGCGCTGAGCCAGTTCTCGATCGACGAGCTGCTGGAGATGGGCCTGGACGGCTTTTGGATCGGCTACGAGGGGACCGAGTCCGGCTACGCCAAGCAGGACGGGCGCTCGCCCGACGAGCTCTTCCCCGAGCTGCGAGCCCACGGGATCTCCATCCTGACGTCGATGATCGTCGGCTTCCCCTACCAGACGCCGGAGGTGATCCGGCGCGAGCTCGACGGCCTCCTGGCGCTGCACCCGACGTTCAACCAGTTCCTCATCTACGGCCCGACGCCGGGAACGCCGTTCTACCGGCAGGTGATGGACGACGGGCTGCTGGACCCGGCGCTGGCAGCGGACAACGAGCGCTACTACCGCAGCTGCACCGGTTTCAACGCCATGGTGAAGCACCCCTGCATGACCGCGGTGGAGATCGAGGCAGCCCAGGAACGCTGCTTCCGAGAGGACTACGAGCGCCTCGGCCCGTCCATCTACCGCTCGCTCGAAGATTGGCTGTTCGGATACTTGAAGCTCCGCAACTCGTCGAAGCCGATCCTGCGTCGCAAGGCGGAGCTGTTCGCCTTGCGCGTGCGGCAGGCCTACCCGATCTTCCTGGCTGGTCGCCTGCTGGGTCCGAGCCGGTCCGTGCGGCGGTGGATTGCTGACCTGGAGGTCCGCGTTCACGACGCGCTCGGCCGGCCTTCGCTAGCTGAGCGTCTGCAGTCTGTGGCGGCAGTCGGCCTCGCCGCCTGGACCGGACTGACGCTCAAGGTCGGGCTCTTCCAGCACCCCAAGCTGATCAGGCACTCCTTCCGCAACGCGGAGACAACCCGCCCCGCGCGGGCGCGGCGTACGTGGCTCCGGACGGCACGGCAGGACCGCAACCCCGCGAGTGCTCGCGGACACCGAGTAGCCGCTGCTTGTTCCGCATCGGGCTCTGAACATCGAAAGGAGTCGCCGCGTAGCGCAGCCTTGCAGGACTGTGGTGGGGGCAAGGAGGAAGAGCAATGAAGCAGGCGATGTTGGTCGCGCTGACGTGGGCGCGGGCGGCGTCCGCCGTTCCCGGGCAGGTGTCCGTGGTCGGCAAAGCCGGTCCGGCTCGTATCGCCGAATAGGCACGCGTCTTTCCTTGGCACGGAGTTAGCAGACTTCCACGCCATATGAAGACCATCGTCGAGCCTTTCAGGATCCGCACGGTCGAGCCGCTGCGGATCACGACGACGGACGAACGCCGGCGCGCGATCGAGCGTGCTCACTGGAATCTCTTCGGGCTACGTGCCCGTGACGTGATCGGCACGCTGATGTTCGGCGGCACCGACTCCTCGAGCGGGCTTCCGACGCCGGCACCGCTGGACCTGGTGCGGCTCACCTTCCCGCGCCGTGTCTATACGCAGAGTCACTTCGACTGGGTGCTCGAGGCGTTCGAGCAGTTCGTGCAGCGCAAAGACGAGCTACGCGGCTACCGCATCCTGAAGGAACCCGAATACCTGCGAGCTTTCACTGCCCAGTTAGAGCCGCTCACGTAGCGAGCGCGAGGAATGACGCGCGACGAGGCGCGTTTGTGTTGCAAGCTCGCGACGTTCTGCGAGAGATCACCTTACAAAGTGACTCGTTGCGGGCCGGTCCCCATGCATACGATGCCGACGGAGACCGGACAATGACCGAAAGCGACAACCTCGACCCGTCACGTACGAACACACTCTGGCGAACGGTACGCTACGCCGTTCTAGCGATTGGACTCGCGATCCTCGTCGCATTGGTCATCGCGCCCGAGCTAGGCAGGCACGCGTTCTGGAACGGCTTGATTCCCCTAGCGCCCGCACTGCTCGTGGTCGCTCCAGGTTTGTGGCGCAACGTCTGCCCGATGGCGACAACTGCTCTGCTGCCGCGTCATCTCGGCATCAGCCGGCGCGGCACGTTGTCTGTCGAGTGGCAAGGAAGGCTGAGTTTGTTCGCCGTGCTGTTACTCTTCGCGCTGGTGCCGTTGCGGCACGTGGTCCTCGACTCGAGTGGCCCGGCGACCGCCCTCGTCCTGGTGCTGCTCGCAGCAGTGGCGGTCACGATGGGCTTCGCCTTCGACTGGAAGAGCGGCTGGTGCTCGGGCCTGTGCCCGGTGCACCCGGTGGAGAAGCTCTACGGGAGCCGGCCGATCTCGTCGTTCGCGAACGCGCACTGTACAGAGTGCATCCAGTGCACGACGGTTTGCCCCGACTCGACCCGGTCGATGCACCCGTTCAGCAGACCGACGCGCGCTCACCGGCTCGCGGCCGTGCTGTTGGTCGGTGGCTTCCCTGGCTTCATCTGGGCCTGGTTTCACGTGCCCGGCAACGATGGCTTCGCAAGCTGGTCACAGCTCGGTTGGTGCTACGGCGTCCCGCTGCTCGGCGCGCTGGCTTCATTACTGATGTTCTTGGCGGCGCGAGAGTTGGTTCCCGTCAAGCACTACCCGACCCTCGTGCGCTCGTTCGCCGCGGCGGCGGTCAGTTGTTACTACTGGTTCCGGCTTCCGGCGCTCGTTGGCATGGGGGTCTTCCCCGGCGAGGGAGCCCTCGTGGATCTGTCCGAAGACCTCCCCGCCGAGCTGCCGTTGCTGAGCGGAATCGTGACGACCGGGTTCTTTGGCTGGTGGCTGGTTCTGCGCCGCGCACACAGACGCGAGTGGCTCGTCCGCCCTGCCCTGGTCGAGCGCTGACCCCGAAGGCACACGGAAACGGCGCGCAACAGGTGCTTCCCGGCGCCTGCCGCCCGATGGCACGATTTTTGTTCAAGGGGCGGTCGTGCGACCGTTCACTCATGCGATTCTCGTAGCGACGTTCGTGTTGTCCATGACGGGGGGCCCCCTGGCCGCACAGGGCGCCCCGCCCTCGGAAGAAACGATCGAGTTCTTCCGGCAGAACTGCTCGAGCTGCCACACGATCGGCGGCGGCAGGCTCGCGGGTCCGGATCTCAAAGATGCGAGTAAGCGGCGTCCGCGTCCTTGGCTGCGAGAGTTCATCCGCGACCCGAAGGCGGTCATCGACAGGGGTGACCCGTACGCGCAGAAAATCTTCCAAGCGGCCGGCCGCGTCTACATGCAGCAGGTTCCAGGCATCACGAAGCGGCGTGGGATTCGTGCACCAACGCCGCCTTACGCCGCCAAGCTTTGCTCTCGCCTCAAGGATGCAGAGTACATCCGCACTCGCCAGGGAGTGTCGGGGGGCGTGGCGCTGACGAAGTCGGCCCGGAAAGCGAGCCTCTTGGACCTGGCGCGGGACCTGGGCGATCCGTTCGTGGTCTCGCACTGTCTGCTGCTGCGTGAGACCTGCAACACTGAGGACCCCTACCCGATGCACTCCAGCTGGTCGACGCTGCACGCTGAGATCCTCGACTCGCTCCGAGGAATCCGCGCCGTCGCGGACCCGGCATGTGCGGCCAGTCCGCGGAAGCGCTCGAAAGCGTCACGGGAGCGCAAATGAGAGAACCCGTATCGAGGCGTTGGCGAATGCTCCATGCCCTGGCGCCTGGAGCTGTGAAGATCCAAACAGAAGACAAGGTGTAAGGATGAGTCACCAAACCGAAGCGCATGGTTCAGTGAAAACGAGTGGACATGGGAAGTCGGTTGGAGTCATTGCCGCTGTCGTCGTCGGACTAGCAGCAGGCTTTTTCCTGGGGAAGGGCACCTCTTCCCCGGATGCACCTCCCAAGGAACCTCCACTCAAAGCGCAAGCGCTTACGCCAGTTCTGGCCACCCGGGGAGAAGCGCTGTTCACGAAGCAGTGTGCTACGTGCCACGGCCCCAAAGGCTGGGGGGACGGTCCGGCGGCCTACTTGCTTTATCCAAGGCCTCGTGACTTTAGCAGCGCCAGGTTCCGGTTGGTTTCTACCACCAACCAAGTGCCCACGGACGAGGACCTGTTCCGTGTTATCACGAAGGGCATACCGCGCTCGGCCATGCCCGCTTGGAACCACCTGTCGGAAGCAGATCGCTGGGCGCTCGTCCATCACGTGCGAAAACTGACACGTGATGGCTTGACAGCCAAGCTGATGCTGGATGATCCCGATCTATCGCAGAAAGATACCGACGAGATCGTCGCCGAAGCCACCAGCCCGGGCGATGTCTGGAAGCTACCTCCAGAAACTCCGGTAACGCTTGAATCCCTGGCCAGGGGGCGCCGGATTTTCATGAAGACCTGCGCCAAATGTCATGACTCGAATGGACAGGGCACGGGACGCGACGATCTGCGTACCGACGATGGTATGCCGATTCGCGCCCGCGACTTTACCCGAGGCATATTCAAGGGTGGGAAAACAAGCGCAGCCCTGGCCAAGCGTCTTCTCTCCGGCATTCCCGGAACGCCCATGCCATCTCATAGCGCGGGCTTTGGCATGGATGGCACCGGCCCTCCGATGGCGGACGACCTCTGGGCCTTGGTTCACTTTGTCCAGTCTCTGATTCGACCGGACGCCCAGGAGCTTGCACAGCAGGGCCAGAAGGTGTTGGTCGCGGAGCACGTAGCCAAAGTGTCCACGGACCCGAACGACCCATCCTGGCGGTCGGTGACTCCTACGTACGTGGCCCTCATGCATCTGTGGTGGAACGACAAGCGTGCCGACGGTCTCCTGGTGCGAGCTGCCCACGACGGAAAGCGCATCGCGTTCCAGCTGACCTGGGAAGACGGCACGATGAACGACGACGTGCTACGTCAGGATTCGTTCTCGGACGCCGCCGCTATTCAGCTTTCACCGAGTCTCGATCCGCCGCTCTTCACGATGGGATCCAAGGAAAGCCAAGTCCACATCTTGCAGTGGAAAGCCCACTGGCAGAAGGGCGTTGACACCTATCAAGACATTGAGCGGGTGTACCCCAACATGGCGGTGGACCAGTATCCCGGAATCAAGAACCCCACGTTCGGCGACCAGCTAACCGTGGAGGCCGTGGCCACGGCAAAACACCGGCCCATCTTCATGACGGGCTGGAGTGTCGGCAACTTGCTTTCGACACCTGGTCGCAAGAGCGCGGTGGAGAGCCTGGCGGCAAAGGGTTTCGGCACGCTGAGGAGCCTCCCCGCGACCGAACAAAGTGCCGAGGGCCATGGCCAGTGGGAAGACCGCTTTTGGCAGATCACTCTCGTGCGCGACCTGGCTGCCGACGGCGCTCTGCCGTTGACGGCTGACAAGGACACGAGCATTGCTTTCGCGATCTGGGATGGCGGGGTCGGCGACCGTAACGGCCAGAAGTCGGTAACTATCTGGCACCGGATCAAACTGGAAACCAAGTAGTCAGGCGTCTGAGGAGCTACTGCAAATGACCGACCACATTGACGATATCAATGCAGACGATCACGCACGCGCGCCGGAAACTCCGGTCGTTCAGAACGAGCGGGTATGCCGTCGACGTTTCCTGCAGGCTTTTGCCGCCAGTGCAGCCCTGTTCGCCGCACCGACAGGGGTGTTGCGCGCGCTTGCTGCGACCGACGAAGTAGAAAACCCACTCCTGTTCTATCCTGCCCGCGATTGGGAAAAGGTCTACCTGGACCAATACCGTTTCGACAAGGAGTTCACTTGGGTGTGTGCTCCAAACGATACCCACATGTGTCGACTGCGCGGGTTCATACGCAACGGCGTCATGATACGTAGCGAGCAGAACTACGATCATGATCGCTACGGCGACATGTACGGCAACAAAACGACGGCTGCTTGGAACCCGCGCGGCTGCCCCAAGGGCTTTACCTTCCAACGACGAGTGTACGGTCCTTATCGCCTCAAGGGCCCTGTCATCCGAAAGGGCTGGAAGGAATGGGCAGACGCAGGTTTCCCGTCGCTCTCAGAAACCCCAGAGCTGAGGAAGAAGTACCTCTTCGACAACCGCGGCGGCGATAGTTTCGTCCGCGTAACATGGGATGAAGCAAGTAAATACAGCGCACAGGGCTTGCTGGCCGTTGCCCGCACCTACAGCGGTGATCCGGGCAAGAAGCGGCTCATGGCCGATGGGTACGACGAAGTCATGCTCAAGCATTGGCATGGCGCTGGCACACGAACGATGAAGATCGGGTCGTCGTTGCCGCTGCACGGCGTCGTCGGCAAGTTCGGCTTGTTCAGGTTCGCCAACATGATGGCGCTCGTCGACCATCACGCACGGGGGGTCGCGCCAGACAAGGCCCAGGGTTCACGGGAATGGACCGAATACACATGGCGTGGCGATCAGGCTCCCGGACAACCATTTGTCCACGGGCTCCAGACGTCCGACATGGACATGAGCGATCTGCGCTTCTCGAAACTCACCATTCAGGTCGGGAAGAACCTGGTCGAGAACAAGATGCCAGAGAGCCACTGGCTGAATGAAGTCATGGAACGCGGCGGCAAGATCGTAGTCATTACGCCGGACTACAGCGCTCCCTCTGCCAAGGCGGATTATTGGATCGGCGTGCGCCCCGGGTTGTCTGACACATCCGTGCTGCTGGCGGTAACGAAGATCCTGATGGACAACCGTTGGATTGACGAGAAGTTCGTCAGGCAATTCACCGACATGCCTCTGTTGGTACGCACCGATACCCTCCGTAGATTGCGACCAGAGGAAGTCATCTCCGGCTATGCGCCGAAAGACATCAGGGGTGGACCGTCCTTCAAGATCCAAGGCATGACGGACGAGCAACGGGACAAGATCGGGGACTTCATGGTCTGGGATACTCAGGCCGACAAGCCTGCGGCCATCAGCCGGGATGAAGTTGGCAGTAAGGCCCTGATGAGCGCGGCTTTGGACGGCGCCTTCAACGTCAAGACCCTTGATGGCAAGACTGTTGAGGTCATGCCGGTCTATGAGATGTACGTTCGCCACCTCAAGGATTACGACTTGAAGACGGTGGAGGAGATCAGTGGCGCCAAAGCGGAACTGGTTGAGCGTCTAGCCAAGGACATTTGGGACACGACGAAGGCTGGCCATTCTGTGTCGATTCACCACGGCGAAGGCACCAACCACTACTTCCATGGCACGCTCCATAACCGTGCCTGTTACTTGCCTGCAATGCTCACAGGCAATATCGGCAAACATGGAGCAGGGGTGTTTACCTGGGCCGGCAACTACAAGGGCGCTCTCTTCCAGGCATCGTCGTGGAGTGGCCCGGGCGTAGGTAGCTATTCGCACGAGAACCCCTTCGCTCCTGTGTTGGATGAAAAGGTCCGTATCACTCATCACGATCTGCGTAACTACACGATGGGCGAGGATGTCGCTTTCTGGGGCCACGGCGACAAGCCGCTCATCGTGGATACGCCCAAAGAAGGGCGCAAGGTGTTCACCGGAGATACACACATGCCCTCGCCGACGAAGGTCATGTGGTACAACAACGCGAACCTGCTGAACCAGGCGAAGTGGGCCTACAACTTGATCGTCAACGTGCTGCCGAAGGTCGACATGATTGTCGACCAGCAGGTCGAGTGGACTGGGTCAGCGGAGTATGCGGATATCGTTCTCCCCGCGAATTCATGGGTGGAGTTCGAGGACCTCGAGATCGCTGGCTCCTGCTCCAATCCCTTCATCCAGATGTGGGGAGGGAGCGGCGTCAAGCCCGTGCATGATTCCCGCGATGATGCCGCGATCTTCGCAGGCGTAGCCCGCGAACTCGCCAAGCTGACCAAAGATCAGCGGTTTGCAGACTATTGGAAGTTCATCACCGATAAGAAAGCAAAGGTGTATATCCAGCGCGTGCTGGACAACTGCACAACTACGCGCGGCAAGGACGGGCCGTACATCGTCGAAGAGATGATGGAGGGCGCGTACGGCGGCGAGCCTGGCGCGGCATTGATGTTGTTCCGCACTTACCCGCGCGTGGCGTTCTATGAACAGATCGCTGATGGCATTCCGTTCTATACGGACACGGGCCGCCTGTGCGCATATTGCGACCTGCCGGAAGCGATCGACTATGGGGAAAACCTGATCGTGCACCGCGAAGGCACGGAGGCCACTCCTTACCTGCCCAATGTGATCGTTACCTCCAATCCGCTGATCCGTCCCAACGCCTATGGCATTCCGGCCAGCGAGATGGATCCGGACAAGCGGACTGTCCGCAACATCAAAATGACCTGGGACGAGGTCCGTAGAACCGTGAATCCTCTTTGGGAACAGGGATTCCGCTTCCTGTGTTCCACGCCGAAGAGCAGGCACACGACGCACTCCTCCTGGTCGACCGTGGACTGGCAGTGGATCTGGAGCGACAGCTTCGGCGACCCGTTCAGAAAGGACAAGCGGGCGCCGGGTGTTGCGGACCGCCAGATCCAAATGAACCCGCTAGCGGCAAAGGATATGGGTCTGCACGAGGGCGACTACGTGTATGTCGACGCCAACCCGGCGGATCGGCCATTCATTGGGGCGGATGACGATCCACGTCAGAAAACGTTCCGGTGCATGGTTCGTGTCAAGTTCAACAACTCGCTGCCTTATCACATGACCATCATGAAGCATACCGGTTGGATCGGGACGGAGCGGACGGTCAAGGGCCACGAAACCCGTAAGGATGGGCGGGCGCTCGCGAAGGACACCGGCTATCAAGCGAGCTACCGCTATGGGTCGCACCAGAGCATTACACGTAGTTGGCTCATGCCGATGCACCAGACGGATACGCTGTTCCACAAGAAGACCGGAGCCATGGGCTTTGTCTTCGGCTTTGCGGTCGACAACCACGGAGTAAACACGGTTCCCAAGGAAACACTGGTCCGCATTGTCAAGGCCGAAGCAGGTGGCATCGGCGGCAAGGGCCAGTGGCAGCCGGGGACCCATGGGCGCAGCCCGGGCAGCGAGTCCGCGGAAATGCAGCGTTATCTCGCCGGCAAGATGACGACGTCTTGAGAGTCTGAGGGCCGCAAGCTTGAACGGAGACCTGCGAATGCATGACGAGCACGACGAGCACGACCGGCATGGAGACCATCCGATGCATAGAGCGTGGTCGCCGGAAGATCCCATGGAGCTGAATGCTGCCCCGGTCGACGGTGATCCAGCCGTGATGCTGGACTGCGTGATCGAGGAGTATGTCCGGCAGGGCTGGGGTGAAGCCGAGGTGATGCGCTTGTTCACATCCCCGGGCTACCGGGCCACCCACGAGCTGACCCAGCTCTTTGGCGAGGAGCATGTCCGGCAACGCGTTCAGGCGACATCGCACCGGATGGGGACACTACGATTCAAAGTGACGTACTACGAGAATTGTCAGGACGAGCACGACGACAGCTTTTCGGTGTGAACCGAGGACCCAAGGAGATCAGTGTCATGCCGAAGGTACCAAACTGGCAACTGGGGCGCGAAATGGCGTACCCGTACGAAGCCGGCCGCCCTGAGTGGCAGTTCGCTTTCGCGTTCAACATCAACAGGTGCATCGCGTGCCAGACGTGCACGATGGCCTGCAAGTCGACCTGGACCTTCTCCAAGGGCCAGGAGCACATGTGGTGGAACAACGTAGAGACCAAACCCTACGGTGGCTATCCGCACAACTGGGACATCAAGCTACTGTCCATGCTGGACAAGGCCAATCCAGAAGGCCAGGCGTGGGAGGGAGGCGCGGACCCGAAGGAGAAGCCATACGGCACCTTTGGTGGGAAGACCATCTTCGAGGCTGCTTCGGAAGGCACGGAGCAGTCGCAACGCGTGATGGGATACCTGCCCACAGACGAGGAATGGCAGAGCCCCAATATCTATGAAGAGACTGCCGCTGGCGCGCCCATGCAAGAAGGGGAGTGGGGCGGCTCCACGCAGCTCCCGGAGCACAAGGTTTGGTTCTACTACCTGCAGCGGTTGTGTAACCATTGCACGTACCCGGGCTGCTTGGCGGCTTGTCCTCGACAGGCAATCTATAAACGGCCGGAAGATGGCATTGTCCTGATCGACCAGAAACGCTGCCGCGGTTACCGGAAGTGCGTAGAGGCTTGTCCCTACAAGAAGGCCATGTATCGTCCCAGCACGCGCGTTTCAGAGAAGTGCATCGCGTGCTATCCGCGTATCGAGGGCAAAGATCCCCACATTAGCCCAGACGGTGCGCCTCTTGAGACGCGATGTATGTCCGCCTGCGTGGGGAAGATCCGTCTGCAGGGCCTGGTCAAGAAGACCAAGGACGGAGAATGGGACAATGTTCCAGACAACCCCCTCCACTTCTTGATTCGCGACCGCAGGATCGCCTTGCCGCTCTATCCACAGTTCGGCACTGAGCCCAATGGCTATTACATTCCACCACGTTGGGCTCCACGCGACTATTTGGAGCAGATGTTCGGCCCGGGTGTAGAAGCAGCCATTGAGCAGTACTGCTGCCCTGACCGTGAACTGCTAGCTGTGCTGCAGTTGTTCCGAGTCTCGCAGCGCATCATCTTCAAGTTCGAGATCGAGAAAGGTCCCAAGGTAGCAGAAGTGCCAGTGACCATGCCCTCGGGCAAGGAGAAGACGCAGACCATCTACAACGATACGGTCATTGGATACGACAAGCTGGGCAAAGTGGCCGCAAAGATCACGATTGAAGAGCCCACCTTCGAGCGCGACAGCGAGCATCACGTGAATTCGATCTAGACGTGAATTCGATTTCGCTGTCGGTGGTTGGAAACAGGAAGAGGAGTAAGGGACCGATGGAACACTCGGAGCCAGACAAGGCCACCGCCGTTCGTGCCGCCCGGCTGTACCTCTACCGCTGGCTGGCTGCTGCGGCCACGGATCCGGCAGTCGCTGGTTGGCGTCTTCTTCAGGACGCTCAACTGCAGGCGGAAGCGAGTGCGGCGGCGGAATACCTGCGTCAACTTCCGGAGGCTAGGCCAGAGGCGGTAGCCCCCGGAGAAATCGAGTCCACCCTGTTGGATACAACGCAGATGATCTCGTTTCTTGACACAGAGACCGATTGGGCGGCGGAGTACATGGCCGTCTTCGGCCTGCTGGGATCGCAGGAATGTCCACCTTACGAAACGGACTATTGCCCGCAGACGCTCTCGGTGTACCGCGCACAACAGTTGGCAGATATCGCCGGTTTCTACGCCGCATTTGGCTTGGAGCCGTCAACCCGTCGACCCGAAAAGCAGGACCACATCACCTTGGAGTTGGAGTTCATGGCGTGGTTGATCGCTAAGGAGCAATACGCACTCTCAAACGACATAACGGACGGCGTCGCCAAGGCCGAGGCCTGTCGCGACGCCCAAGAAACGTTCTTCCAGAACCATCTGGCGTGGTGGGTTCCTGCCTTTGCATTCGCCCTGCGGAAGAAGACGGACGGTCTAGAAGATCCTGCTGAGAGAACGGCCCCGCCTGCCAGCTTTTACGGCAGCTTGGGGCACATGCTTGCTGCGTTTATCTCGGTGGAGCGTGCGCTCCTTGGCGTGGAACCGCCGGTCGAGTTGGCAGCGGTACGTGTAGAAGATCCAGCCTCTGTTTCCTGTGAAGGCTGCGGATTTGCGGACGCAAGCGCCGCGCCTGGGGCGCAGCAGATGCCCTCAAAGGAGGTTCAAGAAGCTCAAGCCAAAAGGCATGGGGAGTAGGCTCTCTCGCGCTGCGGATTTCAAGTTGCCGGGTCGTCCGAAGGCGTTGGTGCATGGATCGTGAAGACGGCTGAGAAGTCCCCGACTCCGTGGAATTCAGCTTCCGATGGCGATTGAGGTCGGCGCTCCGATCTCGGTCATCCGGTTGAGGGCGTTGCAAGCGAGTCGTGCCTCGACCGCTTGGGCTCTCTGACCACGTGCTCGGAGCCTGTCGCCGACGATCGATTTGTACCTGAAGAAGGCGTTCTCTACTCGTGCTTGCCGGTGGTAGCCGGACTCCTTCTTCCAGCGCCTTCGGCCGACCTTGTCCACGCGACGAACAGTCTTGTCGCGGGCCAGACATCGCCGTCGAGTGACAGTCGCTCTCTTGATCGGGGGTACGACGACACGTGCACCCCGGTCGCTGCCGGCGTTGTAGAACGGCCGCGTGTCGTATGCCGCGTCGGCGATGACGGTTGCGATGCTGCCGTTGACCTGTCCGATGAGATCGACGCCGGCCGTTGCGTCATCCAGGTTCGAATCGGTCAGCAGCTGAGCGCCGATGACTCCAGCGTCGTCGACGCCGAGATGGAGCTTCCTCCAGCCCTGGATGCCCCTGCCGCCGTGTTTGACGGCGGCCGCCTGGACAGCAACCCGTGGGGTGTTCCCGGCTTCTCGGCGCTGTTCTTCATGATGACGGGCTTTCATGGCACGCACGTCCTCATCGGTGTCGTGATCCTGGTGGTCACGATGCTGCGAGCGAAAGCAGGAAAGGCGACGGCCGAAGGCGTCGAACTCGTGGGCCTCTACTGGCACTTCGTCGACCTCGTGTGGGTCTTCATCTTCGGTTGCTTCTACCTGATCTGAGATTAAGAGCTTCGATGACCGAACAAGGAACAACGCCCC
>NYZE01000098.1 GCA_002685965.1 Planctomycetota bacterium
ATTCGGGCACGTTCGCGGTGCTTTCACCGGCGCGAGTCGGGATCGCGAGGGCTATTTCGAGGCCGCCAGCGGGGGCACGCTCTTCCTCGACGAGATCGGCGACATGCCGCTGTCGATGCAGAGCAAACTCCTGCGCGTGATCCAGGACGGCGAAGTGAGACCGGTCGGCGGCGAGAAGGTGCGACGCGTCGACGTTCGCCTCGTCGCCGCCACCAACAAGAACCTCGAGCAGTGCGTCGCCGACAAGACGTTCCGTCAGGACCTCTTCTACCGACTCAACGTGCTCGAGATCGCTTTGCCCGCCTTGCGCGAGCGGGGTGACGACGTGCTGCTCATCGCCGACTACTTCCTGCGCAAGGCGCGTCGTGAACTGGGCCGACCGCTGCAACTCGACAGCACCGCCGAGCGATGGCTCCTGGCGCATCCCTGGCCCGGCAACGTGCGCCAACTCGAGAACGAGATCCGCCGAGCGGCTGCGTTGGCCAAATCCGAGACACTCGGGGCCGGCGACTTCGGGGTGTGAGCGGGTAGAGCGAACCGAGTGCCCTGCGCCGCGCGCAGGCTCCTTCGGTCCCGGGCCGACACACTCTGGAAGAGTCTGCGGGACCAACCGTGACTGCGCTCGTGCTCGGATCCGCTAAGCTCGTCGAATGCACCGTGTCGCCTTGCTGGTTGGTCTGCTCCTCGTTCCGTCTTGCGGTCCGACGCGCCGTCCCCCCGAGCTAGGGCAGGCCGAACGGCTCGCTTCGCATGGCAAGATCGTGGAAGCGCGCAAGCTGTTGAAGGTGTTCGACTTTAGCGTCGCCACCGGGTTGAACCGGATGTTGCTCGACACCAACAAGCGCATCGACTCCTGGCAGAAGACGTTCCGCGTGGTCGACGGCGAGCTGCGCGCGAAGCTCCAGCGCAAGACCCGTTATCAGGTTCTGGCTTGGGCCCGCGACCAGCAACGCACTGCGGACGCGGCGGGGAACTACTATCGGGCGCAGGCCTTCCTCGCGCGCATGAGTCAGATCGAGGGGTTCTCGAAGGGCATCGAACGCATCGAGGACGACCCGGGTGGCGAGCCTGAGCCCGAGACGCGAGTCGTCGTCGAGGACGACAACGAGAGTGACTTGCTCGGTGGCGCGCTCGACAACTTCTTGGAGGATTGCACCAAGCTCGCCGCGCAGGGTCAGTATCGCGAAGCGGCCAAGCGCTTGCGCAACATGATGCCGCTCGCCGGTCTGGGTGCTGATCGCGTCCGCAAGGCCCTGTGGGCGATCGAGGAAAAAGGCGAAGCCGAGATCGAGGATCTGCTCGCCGCGACCAAGAAGCTCGAGCAGGAGGGCAGTGGTCGCAAGGCGTATCGACGGCTCGTGCGCGTCGCGAAGCGCTTCCCCGATGCCGGTAACCTCGGGAGACTGCGCGTCGAGATGGAGGCGTTGGATCGGCGCTTGCAGCCGAAGCGCCTGGCCAAGCACGACAAGTTGCAAAAGAGGCTCGAGCGCGCGACCGAGGTCGAGAAGGCGGGTGGCGCCAACGACAGTGGGTCAGCTATGGGCCTGGCGCGTCGCGAGCGGCGCGAGCTGGCCAAGCGCGCCAAGCAGTCGTTCGAGCAGCGTGACTACGCCAACGCCGGGGTCGCTTACCGTCGCGCAGCCGAGCTCAGCAAGGGGCTGCACTTCGAGCACCGCTACAACGCGTTGGCCGCGGAGGCCGAGCTCCTGGTCATTGCCCGCGACGGGCTCAAGCGCGCACTGTCGCGCGACCCCTCGGCCTTCAAGGGGATCGAGCTCGGCTACGGCGAGCTGGCAACCGTGCTCTCGGCAAACGAGGAAGGCGTGCGCTGCCTCATCGGCAAGGAAGCCGAGGTCGTGCCGTGGCACGGGATCCCAGACGGTGCCTTCGCACCGTTGCTCGCGCGTGCTGCCGTTACGGGCGAAGAGTTGCTTGGCGCCGCGGTCATGACCTTCCACGCGCTCGACGAAAACGGCGCGGTCGACCTGCTCAAGCGTGCCTTCGCGGTAGACCCCAAGCTCAAGCCGAGCGTCGATCGAGTCGTGGCGCGCATCAAGGGTGAGAGCCCCGGCGACGGTGGCTACTTGCTGATCGACGGCCAGTTCGTTTCGGCGCGCGTCAAGGAGCGGAGCGAGCTGCGCAGAAGGCTCTCCAAGGTCTTCAACAAGCTCTGGGCGGCGGGCAGCGACGAGAGCCGCGACAAGGTCTACGCGACGGTCCTTGCTGAGCGCGCGCGTGCGCTCGATGTGGCGATCGACGAGTTGACGAGCCGGAAGGAGAAGCTCTTCAGAGAGCTGATGGCGTCGCCGGTGTCCAAGGCGCTCGCCAAGCTGCTCGCCCAGCGCCAAGAACTCGACAAGCGTCGTGATCACGCCAAGACCCTGATCTTCGACACGGTCAAGTACTTCTACCCCTACAGGCCGCCTGCAGTCAGCGGCGCCAAGGCTGCCGAGTACGCGATCGTGCAGCGCGAGGTCGACGTGCGGGTCGAAGCCGTGCGCGACATGTGGAAGGCGACCAAGGGCAAGGTGAGTCTCTCCAGAGGTGTCGCCCGCAAGGTCAAGCTCTACCGGTGGATCACGGGCAAGCTCAACGAACTCGGCGTTCATACCCGTGACCTCGATAAGGAGCTGGCCGTGCTGGTGGTCAAGGACTCGGCCAGCATCCGCACCATGGCTTTGGATGGCGCCGACCGTGCCTTCCTCGACCGCGGCGATGCAGTCGATGCTGACAACGAGGTGGCCTTCGCGGAGCTGCTCGCCGACAAGAAAGCGACTCGCACTGAGGTCAAGCTGATCCGCATCACCAACGCCTACCGTCGCATGATGGGGCACCATCCGCTGCGCTGTGACGCTCGTTTGATCCGCGCCGCCCACGGCCATTGCGAGGAGATGGACCGGCTCGGTTACTTCTCCCACACTTCACCGACGCGCGGCCGCAAGACACCGTCCGACCGCACTCGGCTGGAGGGCTACCCGCGGGGTGGTAGCGAGAACCTGGCCATCAACTCGGGTCCCGGCGGTGCGTTCTACGCGTGGCTACACAGCTCCGGTCACCACCGCAACCTGCTCAGTCCAGCGCACAAGGACATGGGGACGGGCAATGTTGGAGGGCAGTGGGCGCAGGTGTTTGGCGCAGGCCCCTAGTGCTCATGTGAGCCGTGCACGAGCGGCTTGGTCATGATGTCGCGGATCAGTTTCTGGGTCTTGGCGTCGGGACGGAAGGATGCGGCCAGCTCATGGGTGATGTCCACGAGTTGGAGGCCAGCAGACTTGTGCAGGATGCCGCTGACGATCAGGTCCAAGCTTGCGTCCTTGGCAACGCGCGCCAGGTCAGCCTCGATGAGTGTCAGGACGTTGTCGATGGGCGCGCCACTGAAGACCTGGTCGTGGATCTGCTTCTGCAGGGCCGCCGCATTGGCCACGAGGGCTGTCATGCGATCTTCGTTGCCAGTTTCCTTCGCCTTGTCGTGCTCTCTCTTGATGGTTGCCACCTTGGCCAGCATGCAGTCGGGGCGCGCCGATCGGCCATAGGCGAGGGCGACACCTCGCGAGTCGAAGGTGCCGATGCGCACCGCGATCGGCTGGTTGGCCGCGGGGGTGCGCGCCTCGTCTCCGCGAGTGGTGTTGCAGCCCACCGCGAGCAACATTGCAAGGATGCTGCCGGTCCAGATCGATGCTCGTATCATGCTCTATTCTCCGTGGGCTGATTCTCTGCGGGTTGGGCGAGTGGTCGCAGAGTATCGACCTTTTCTTGCGAACATTTGCGACGCACCCTGCGCCGTTCTAGCCGCTCCGGTGTCGTCTGCCAGCGCTTGTGAAACCACATCCAATCGGATGGCTGTTCACGGATGTGCTGTTCGACGGCGTCCGACCAAGCTTTGGTGAGACGTTTGATCTCTTCCTCGCGTGGTGCGTCCGGGTTCGGGTAGAGGGGTGCGGGACAGACGAGCCGCAGACCGTTGGCGGTGCGCCGCGTGAAGCACAGGAGCAACGGTGCCTTCGCCATGCACGCGAGGAAGGCCGGCCCGGTCGGGGTCCAGGCCGGCTTGCCGAAGAACGGTACGAACATGCCGGCGATGTGAGCGACGTCCTGATCGGGCGCGACGGCGACGATCTTGCCCTGAGTCAGCATGCGGATCGTCCGTCGCGGTGAGGCTTCCTGGTAGATGGTGCTGACGCCGAAGGCGCGGCGCATGCGTTCGATGAGCCGATTGATGTGCCTGTTGGCGTGGCGGTGGGCGACGACGGCGGTGTCGACGTTGGGCCACTGTTTGCGGGCCTGCCACGCGAGCACTTCCCAGTTGCCGATGTGCGCCGACAGCCCAAGGAAGCCACCTTTGAGGTCGAGTGCCTTGAACTCGGTATCGTCGATGTAGCCGGCGGGCAAGCGGTTGCGCAGGAGCGCCAGGACTTCGGCGACGAGGAGGCCGAGATTGTGCGCCACGCGCCTGGCGATTCGCTTCTTCTCCGCGGCGGCGAGGCTGTGGTCGTAGGCGAGGTCGAGGTGCCGGTAGATGTCGGCGCGGAGCATCCGATGAGCGAAGAAGCCGAGCAGGGGTGGAAACAGTCGCCTCGTGATCGCGAAGGGGAGCAGGCCGCACAATGCGATCATGGCGCGTACGCTGCAGGCGACGAAGTAGCGCCGCGCCCGCTTCGTCTGGCGCCGGAGGCGTCTCGTCAGCGGTGTCAGGGCCGGTGCCGTCTCTGCCATGCGGAGCAGCGTCCTTCGACTTCTTCGAGGAAGGCGTCGATACGGCGTAGCGGCGCACCGAGCGTGGTTAGACAGCGAAGGTAGTGGACGAGGAAGCGTCGTGCCAGACCCGGTACAAGAGGGCGGATGTTTTCCGGGGCCTGGAAACGAGCCCATGCCGCCAACCGGGACAGATCTCCGGCCATTGCGCGTCGCCGCCCGAGCATCGTCATCGGTCGGACACCGTCGAGATCCACGAAGTGCACGCGTCCCTCGAGTGCGAGCAAGTTGTCCGCCTTGAGATCCCGACAGCGCCAGCCGGTCGCGTGTAGCCGCGCCACGCTCTTGGCGAGGTCTGCCACCAGCGCTCGGGCGTCGGTCGGGTCGGCGTTCGACAGCGGCCTGCCGCGACAAGCGGTCGCCATCACCCACCACCGTTCGGCCGGCCCGCGGAACCAGGCTAGGGTGCGCGGGTGTGGGATCTTACGCAGCGCGAGCGCTTCGGCGGCGAGCCAGAGTCGGCAGGCGGCGGCCTCGTCGCGCAGCTTCGCGAAGGCCACGCCGTCGCTGATCTCGACGACCGCGCCGCGGCGCCCTTCCTTGACCGTGCGGCCAGCGGCAACCTCGGCGCGCCACTGATCGGGCGTGCCGGCGTGGCCGCGACGGGCGAGCCAGCGATCGTTGCCGTCGCCTTCTACGAGGAAGTCACCCGATGAGCGTACGGCCCGGCCGAGGCGGCGACGGAGGTGGGTGCGCAGTTGCGCGGCCACCTCCTCGGGCGGCGGCACGACTTCGAGCGGTTCGAGCAGCGCTTCGAGCAGGCGTCGTTGTTCCGGCCACGGCAGCGACAGGCACAGGCTGCGGACGTGGCGTGATCTCGGGCGCACGCTGCCGGTATGGAAGTGAGCGCTATGCAGGTCCAGCAGGTGCAGGGTGCCGTCCACAGCGAGGAAGAGATTGCCAAGGTGCAGGTCCCTGTGCTCAAGCCCGCTGGCGAAGGCGCGGGCGATGAGCTGGCCGGCGCGCGCACACAGGCCGAGGTCAGCATGGCCTTCGAGCACGTGATCGAGGGTTGCGCCCGCGCCGAGGTCCTCGAGTTCCAGCATGCCCAATCGGGGGAGCAGCTTGCGCTCGACTTTGAAGCCCAGGGGTCTCGGGCACGGCAGGCCGCGGGCTCGTGCCGTCGCCAGGTTCTCGAACTCGACCTTGGCGCGGCTGCGCAGCCAAGCCGCCCGCACGCGCTCGAGGAACCCGCGAACGCGATACTCCTTGATGACGCGCGTGACGTCGGTGTCCGCGTGCGCGACACGTCGCACCGAGCGCAGCGGCGAATCCTTGAGGACAACCTCCATGCAGGTCGCACTGTAGCTCAACCGGGCTGCTAGCCTCTCTTCCAGCGTGTGGCGTTTCCACCGGTATTACGTCAAAGAGCTGCTCGTCAGCCTCAGCCTGACCTTCCTGATTCTGTTCGGCATCAGCCTACTGGTGCTGGTCGCTCGCGGCATCTATCAGAGCCAGGGCATCGATCTGTTGATCGGGTTGTGGATCACGTTCTTGTGGAGCGTGGATGCGATCCCGCACGTCTTGTCGATCGCGGTGCTCGTGGCGGCCGTCTTCACCTTCGGTCGTGCTGCGGCTGAGAACGAGATCACGGCAATGCGCATGGCGGGTACGAGCCCGCTCAGGCTCATTCTCGGTGTCGTGCTCGTCGGGGCGGTGACTGCGACGGCGAACGCCTGGCTGCTGCACAACGTGATTCCGTACGTGCACTACCACAAGTACCGTCCCGCGCGAGACCTCATCACGCAGTTCCTGCTGTCGAACCGGGCGCGCCACAACAAGCGCGAGTTCTCCCAGTTGTCGATGGTCTGGGACCGTAGAGACGGCGAGGTCTACCACGCGGTCGACTTCAAGGTGCGAGCGCGCGAGGGGCCGGTCGCGGGTTTTGCTGAACAGGTCATGCTAGAGACGGACCCCTCGGGTCGGCAGTTGCGGCTGATCGCGCTTGGGTTTCGCGGTGAGCAGGAGGTGACGCGGCCGAATGGCTTCGACGGTGCTGCGGCGAAGCGCACGGCGGCGCGCATCGGCCGGCTCGTGCTCACCTTCGATCTGCGCGAGATCCTCGAGAAGGGCAGGCGTCAGGAAGGGCTCAAGGACCTGTCGACAGCGCAGCTGGTCAGCGAGGTGCACGGCGGCGGCGAACGCCGCCTCCATGCCGCGTGGTACGCGTGGTTGCGCACCTGTCAGGCGCTGGCAGCATTTCTCTTTGCGATTCTCGGCTTTCCGATCGGCGTGATCTGGCAAGGGTCTGGACGCGTGGTGTCGTTCGCGATCTCTTTCGTGCCCATCGCCGGCTACTACGCGCTCGTCTACACAGCGCGCTCGATCGCGCGGCGCAGTGACGCGGTGTGGCCGGTCTTGCTGCCCGATGTCGTGCTCGCGGTGGCGGCAGCAGTGCTGTTGCGTAAGGCGTTCCGCCAGTGAGGCGTCTCGGGCGACTCGGACTCCTGGACCGGTACATCGCGAGGATCTTCGTCGGTTCCTTCGCTGCTTGCCTTCTGTTCACCGTCGGCTCGTTCGTCTTGATCGAGCTGTTCATGGACTTCGACCGCTACGCCGACAACATCGAGCAACTACCGGTGCGTTACCGCCAGATCGGTGTTCTTCTGATCGGTGCCTACTACGCCGTGAGTCTGCCCTTCCTCTACGTGATGCTTGCGCCCTACGTGACCGTGACGGCCGGGATGTTCGCGGTGGGCCGACTCATGGGCAGCAACGAGGTGATCCCGATGCTGTTCACGGGACGGCGACTGTTGCGTGTGCTGCTGCCTGTGTTCCTGATGGCTGCGGCGAATGCGATGGCGATGATCGGGCTGCGCGAACTCGTGCTGCCGCAGCTCGCTACCGCCAGGGAGAACCTGGGCGGAATGCTGACGTCGGGCCAGCTCGACCACGCCGTCGAGGATCGAGTGGTCCGACTGGCGGGTGGAGATCGGCTCTACTTCGAACGCTACTTCAAGCGTGCTGCCGTGTTCGAAGGCCTGGAACTGCGCACGCGCGTCGGCAACGAGATCGGCCATTCGATCCGCGCGACCCGTGCCGAATGGAGTCCGGACGGTGTCGATGGGCCGGGCTGGGCGTTGACGGCCGGGCGCCGCGTGCGGCCCGGGGCGCAGCACGGTGACGTGGTGACGTTCTTGCCGCTTTGGCAAGCACACTTCGACCCGGAAGCGCTCGCCAAGCGGCTCAAGGAGAGCGACCAGCTCATGGACCTGACGCTGGCGGATCTGTTGGGCATGCAGCGTGAGCAGCCGAGTGTGCCCGACTACGTGCTAGCGGCGCACAGGGCGGTGACCTTCCCGTTGGCCAACGTCTTGCTGCTGCTGCTGGCGTTGCCACTAGCGCTACGTTTCGAACCGGGTGGTCGCGTCGAACGCATCGTTTTTGCCCTGCTGGTCTGCGGTACCTACCTCGTCGCGGATTTGATCACCCAGAGCGCCGGGAGTCAGGGCATCCTACAGCCGGTGTTGGCCGCCTGGCTGCCGACCGTGCTGTTCGGGAGTCTCGGTATCGCGATGTTCGACACGGTGAGGACCTGACCATGATTGTTGCTTACGGCTGTGTTCTGTTCGCGTCTCTGCTGGCCCAGGGTCCGGTTGGCCAGGATGTGCCCGAGCAGGTGTTCTACC
Organism: Planctomycetota bacterium; assembly: GCA_002685965.1. Classification (GTDB taxonomy): domain Bacteria; phylum Planctomycetota; class UBA1135; order UBA1135. The sequence continues at coordinate 8,382 of NYZE01000098.1, forward strand.
GCGCGTTCTTCCATGATCGCGGCGAACGAGACGCACCGCGTGCGTTGCGTCTCTACCGTCGCTTCCTCGCCGAGTCGCCCAAGCATGCACTGGCCGGGGAGGCAGCGCGCTTCACGCTGAACTTGCTGCAACAGATGCGTCGCGGCAAGGAGGCGACGGCGTTCGCCAAGCAACACGCCGCGTTGCTGACGGAGAGCGCCAAGCCAGGCATCAACTCGCGTTTCCTCGATCCGAACATGCGAGTCGCCGACCTGAAGGCCACCTTCGAAGGTGAGAGCCGCGAGATCTTCAAGCACCGCAGGAGGCTCGTGGAGTTGGTAGGTCTGAAACCCGGCGATGTGATTGCCGACGTCGGCGCTGGCACCGGTTTGTTCTCGTGGCCCTTCGCGCGCACGGTCGGCAAGCAGGGTCGCGTTTACGCCGTCGAACTCGCGCCGCGGTTCGTCAGCCACCTGAAGCGCCTCGCCAAGAACGGCAACCTCGACCAGGTCACCGTCGTCGAGTGCGGCGAGCGATCTACCGAGCTCAAGGCCGCATCCGTCGACGTCGTTTTCTTGTGTGACACCTACCACCACTTCGAGTTCTGGAAGGACACGATGGCGTCCATCGTGCGCGCGCTGCGCCCCGGCGGCCGACTCGTCTTGATCGACTTCGAGCGGATCCCCGGCAAGTCCAGAAAGTGGATCCTCGGTCACGTCCGCGCCGGCAAGGCCGCGGTCCGCGCCGAGATCGAATCCACCGGCCTCCACTTCGTCCGCCAGATCGCGACGCCGCTCAAAGAGAACTACATGATGGAGTTCCGCAGGTAGCGAGTTCTGCCCTACATGAGGCTGACGAGCAACGCCTTCTGCGTATGCAGTCGATTCTCGGCCTGGTCGTAGATCAGGCTGCGCTCGCCGTCGAGGACGTCGTCCGTGACGGACAGGTTGCGTCGGACGGGCAGTGGGTGCAGGAACCACGCGTTGTTGCCGAGAGCGAGGATGTCGCTCGTGATCTTCCAGTGGTCGAGCGAGCGCTTGAGTAGCAGTTCGCGGTCGGGGTCCGCGTAGGCTCCGAGCGACCGCCACGAGCGGGCGTAGACGAAGTCCGTGCCGCGCGCGCCCTCCTCGAGATCGTGCATGACCTGGATCGAGCCGCCGGTCTCGTCGGCGTGCGCTCGGGCGCTGTCCATGATCTCGCCGTCGAGTTCGAAGCCTTGCGGGTGCGTCACCTTGACGTTCATTCCCATGCGAGCGGCGAGCAGCGCGAGCGAGTGGGGGGCACCGAGACTCTGCGGCTCGGGGTTCTGCGTCCAGGCCAAGGTCAACGTCTTGCCGGCGAGGTCGCCGCACTCTTGACGCATCGTGAAGATGTCGGCGAGCGCCTGACAGGGATGGTGCATGTGCGACTGCAGGTTCACGACCGGAACCGAGGCGTATTGCGAGTAGGCGCGGAGCAGGGCATCGGTGCGATCCTCTTCCCAGTTGCCGGTGCGAATCGCTGCACGGAGGCCGATCGCGTCCACATATCGCGATAGGGTGCGTGCCGCGTCCTTGACGTGCTCTTCGGCGACGCCGTCCATGACGGTCTGGGACTCCGCCTCGAAAGCGTAGACATCGGTGGCCGACGACAGCACGATCGCGGAGCCGCCGAGCTGGATCATCGCGACCTCGAAGCTGACTCGAGTGCGCAGGCTCGGATCCTGGAAGAGCAGGCCCAGCGTCTTGCCCTTGAGCTGATCCTGTGGCCCGCGGTGCTGCATGTGCGCTGCCAGCTCGAGCAGGTTGCCCACACTGTCATTGTCGAGGTCTTCGGTGCTGAGCAAGTCGCGTTTTGCCGCCGGTTCCATGGTGTCCATCTTGGCCGCTCGACCTCCTCTGCCCAAGATGGAACGCATGGAGCTTCCGCGTCCATCTCTCTTGCGTGTGCCCGACGATCCGGTAGAGGTCGATCAGCACTTCATGGCCATGGCCCTGCGCGAGGCCGCTGAGGCGGGCGAGCGCGGCGAAGTTCCGGTCGGAGTGGTGGTCGTCAGGGACCAGGTCATTCTCGCCCGTTCGTCCAACCGCTGCGAGGAGCTCGCCGATCCGACAGCCCACGCCGAAATGCTGGCCATCACGGAAGCCTGCGCCGAACTCGGCGAAGCGCGCCTGTCCGAAGCGGTCGTCTACTGCACTCTCGAGCCGTGCTTCATGTGTACCGGCGCCCTCCTCCACGCCCGCGTGGCCCGCATCGTCTTCGCGACCCGCGACCCCAAGTTCGGCGCCTGCGCCTCCCTGGCCCAGCTGCCCGCCGACAGACGGCTGAATCACCGTTGCCCGGTCACGGAAGGCATCTACGCCGACGTCGCAGGAGACCTGCTGAAGGCCTTCTTTGCCGAACGGCGCTAGGCCAGAGCGCGAACCTCTGCCGCGGCGGTGAACTACTGAAGGCAATGTGGAGCGGGTTTCTCAGGCCCCGTGAACCAGAAGCACCCGCGCCAATCCCGCCTCAGAGCTTGCGGATACGGATGATCAGACCGGACACTTCGAGCCGGTCGAGCGGCATCGATCGAAAAGGCTCGACAAACTTGGCGCGCAGCGTGTCGTCGACCGGTTGTCGTCCCCAGATCTGGGTATCCAGAATCTCAAACCCGTGGCTTTCGAAGATCGGCAGATAGCTCAGCGGACGCAGGCGGTTGCAACCCCTCACCAACCCGCGCTCCGGCTCCACAGTCAGGAACGCCAGCGGGTGCTGGTCGGGGTCGGTGTGGCTCCCGTGGTCCTCGCCGTCGATGTTGTGGCAGCCGATCCCGTGTTTCCGGGTGACCCTGGCGATCTCCTCGATTGCGCGGTCGAGGTCTTCGATGTGCTCCAGGAACGAGTTGCTAAAGACGCCGTCCACGGAATCATCGTCCAGGCTCAGCTCGTAAACCGACTCGTTTCGAAAGGCGAGCAAGCTCTCGTCCAACCCGGAAGGGTCGCCTTGGCAGAGCTTCAGGAGGTCGAGAGAGCGAACGTTGTGTGCGACCTGCTCGCGAGTGATCGGGTAATCCCCGACGATGAGCCGCGGGTCGGTCAGCAAGTAGGAGGCAGTTCGCGCCAGCGCTCGCGCCGCGATCGACACGTCATGGACCGGGTCGAGGTCAACGCCGATTGCACGCTTGGCTCCCAGCAGGACGAAGACCGTGAGCAACGACAGCGGGTTCATGGAGCCACACCCCAGCTCGAGGTATGTCGATCCCTCGATGGTGCTTTCGCGTGTGCCAGGACCGGCGAAGTAGGTGTGGAACAGGTCGTGCAGGAACCGGCGCGAGAACCGGTTCGTTTCAACGTCGACCTGCTGCTCGATCTCCAAGCCCAGTCTGGCAAGCAGCTGGTTCAACATGAACTCGTCGTGCAACGTGGGCGCTTGGGGCCCGTTTCTTGACCGGAGGCTGAGCAGCAGTTGCTCAGCCAGGTGCCCAGGGCTCTCCGTCGTAGATTCGGTCAGCTTTGTCCAGAGGCCACCGGGCGGGAGTTTAGCTTCTGCCGGCGGCTCGGTCTCCCGCTGTGGTTCGGGTGCAGCCATGCCCGGATCATAACAGGAAGACGGATCCGTGCTCCTAGCTCAGCTCCCTGCGGCCCTCCAGGGCGTCCGACAGGATCGTTTGCTGCACCTGCGTGATCCCGGCTCCGGCGGGGATGCCGCGGGCGATGCGGGTGACCCTGACGCCGCGATCGGTCAGGAGGGCGGCGACGGAGTGGGCGGTGGCTTCGCCTTCGAGGTCGGGGTTGGTTGCCAAGCACACCTCTTGGAGGCTGTCGTCCAGGCGCTTGAGGAGGCGGCCGATCGTGAGATCGCTCTCCTTGACCCCTTCGAGTGGCGACACGCGACCCTGGAGAACGTGATAAAGGCCCCGGTAGCCGGTGGCCTCGAAGGCGGCGACGTCGCGCGCGCCCTCGACGACCAACACGATCGAGCGGTCGCGGGTCGGGTCGTCGCAGAAGCGGCACGGATCGGACTGGTCGAGGTTGGCACACACCGAACACACCTTGACCTCGTCGCGCACATTCTTGATCGCGTGGGCGAGCCCGAGAGCCTCCTCGCGCGGCACGGCCATGAGGGGGGAGGCGAGCCGCTCGGCAGTCACCGCGCCGATGCCCGGCAACTGGCAGAGCGCTTCGATCAGGACGTCGACGGACTCCGGTCGGCGCGCCACCGGTGGTCGTGCGTTAGAACGACAGGCCAGGCAGGTTGAGCCCGCCCGTGAGCTTGCCCATCTCGCGTGATTCGAGGTCCTTGGCCTTCTCGAATGCGTTCTTGAACGCCGCCGCGACCAGCTCTTCGAGCGTCTCGGCGTCGTCCGGGTCGATGACCTCCGGATCGATCTTGACGCCCATGACCTCTCGCAAGCCGTTGACGTAGGCCTTGACGACGCCGCCACCTGCCGTGCCTTCCTCGATACGCTCGCGCAGTTCCCCCTGTAGGGACTGCATGCGGTCCTGCATGAGCTTGGCTTGCTTGAGCAGGTTCATGTCACCGGCCATGTGGGATCTCCTGGGCAGAGGGCATCTTACTCCTGTCGCTCCACGTGGCTAACGCCGAACAAATCGGCAGCCACTCGTCCGAGCGGCGGAAGCTCGTCCGACGATGCAGGCTTTGCTTGGACTGAGGCTTTCGTGCCGTCTTCTGGTTGCGCTTCCCCGGTCTTGACCTGAATGGCGACCGCGTGCCCTGCGAGTTTGGATAGTCGCGCCGTGAGCCACTCCGCGGAGGCCTCGAGCTGGCTTCGCTCCATCTCCTTCAAGCCCGGCCAGACCAGGTCGAGATGGCCCGCCGCGTCCCAGTGGGGCGTCGCCTGTTCGAGCAACGCACCGACAGCCGGTCGCTCGGCCAAGGTCTCCTCGACCGCCCGCACCCAGACATCACCGCCGCGAGGCGGAGCTGGGGCAGGAGAGGGCGCAGCGGCGGGGGAGGCCGTGCTCGGCTGCTGCGGCGCCTGCTCG
>NYZE01000099.1 GCA_002685965.1 Planctomycetota bacterium
GTCGCGTTGAGCGTCACACCGGGGACCTTCTTCGCGCTCGCCGTGGCCACGTCGGCGACCCACAGTTCGATGAAGTCCGCCCGCGTGTTCGTGAACGCGAACCGATCGCCGGACGCGGTCCACACCAGCCCGCCGAGCGAGGGCTTGCCGGGAAGGTGGATGCGTTCCACCTTGCCATCGGCAATCGTGAGAACGGCGAAGCTCGTCGTCCGCCCTTTCCAGGCTGGCGGTCCAAAGGTCCTCGGATCGATCCGTCTGCCCGCGAGGCGCAGAATCGGCTGCGACTGCACCGCGATCGAAGGCATCGCTTCGCTGTAGAGAAGCACAGCGTGCTTGCCCGACGGACTCATCGCGAGCCTGGGCATTGGCGGCGACTCGACACAGCGGCGCACGACGTCCGGCGGCAGCCGGTAGCCCTCTTGGGCGGCCACAGCAGAAACGAGCAGGAGAGCGACGATGGGTCCGGCGTGCCTCATGGTCGGATCTTAGCCACGAGCAGCCACACTCCGCGCGGCCCCTTCGACGCACGGTTGATCAAGGTGCCCAGCGTGAGCCGGGTTGGCACAACGCGACACGGACCTCGTTCGGTTAGTCTGCGGGCGTGAGCGTAGCTCTCGATGCAAACCCACGTACCGACCCGCCCCTCGACTTCCCGGATCGCGAGTTCGGCGAATTGTCACACCAAGACTATGCCGAGCTCGGGTTTCTGTGCGGGCTCGAGGTGCATCAGCAGCTGTTGACGGACCGCAAGCTGTTCTGCCGCTGCCCCGCCGGAATCCGCTCGCAACAGGTCGACGCCGAAGTGCTGCGTCACATGCGACCGACGTTGTCCGAGCTCGGCGAGTACGACGGATGCGCGCTGATGGAGTACAAGACGCGCAAGGAGATCATCTACCAGCTCGCACGTTCGAGCGTGTGCACCTACGAGATGGACGACACACCGCCGTTTCCGATCGACGAGCAGGCGGTGCAGGTGGCCATCTCAATCGCACGTCTGTTCGGGCTCGACCTCGTCTCCGAGCTGCACGTAATGCGCAAGCAGTACCTGGACGGCTCGATTCCGACCGGCTTCCAACGCACGGCAATGATCGGCGGTGGCGGCACAATTCCGTTTCGAGCCAGTGAACTCGGTAGCGATCGGATGCTACGCATTCGCCAGCTGACGCTCGAGGAGGATTCGTGTCGCGAGGTGTCCGACGTTGGACACCGCATCACCTTTCGCACCGACCGGCTCGGCATGCCATTGATCGAGACGGTCACCGAGCCGGATCTCCTGACGCCGCTCGACGCGGCCCGCGGCAACCGGCTGCTCGCCGCAATCGCGCGCAGCAGCGGCAAAGTGCGGCGCGGCCCCGGTGCGGCACGGCAAGATGTCAACGTCTCGATCGCTGGCAGCCGTCGCGTCGAGATCAAAGGCGTGCCGTCGTGGCGGTGGATTCCGCGCCTTACGCACAACGAGGCCTTCCGCCACCTCAACCTGCTGCGTCTCCGACGGGAGTTACTCGCACGGTCGGTGAACGCTGCTCATCTGGCCATATCGGCCAAGGGCCTCCCCTGGGAATGCAGCGACCTGGTCGTCGAAGCGAGCTCGATCGTACGTCGCTCGTCGTTCGGACCCATCTGGGACGCGATATCGCGCGGCGACACGATCTGTGCGGTCAAGCTACCGGGCTTTGGTGGCCTGCTCGAGCATCCAACGCAACCGGGCGTCACGTTCGCGCACGAAATCGAGGAACGCGTGCGCGTGATCGCTTGTCCGACCACGCGCCCCTTCATGATCGGCAGGGCCGATTACGGCGTGGACGCCGCCACTTGGCGCGCCGTCCGCTCCGCGCTCCGTGCGGGTGAGGGAGACGCCGTCGTCTTGCTGTGGGGCGCTCCCGAAGACGCAGCAACGGCGGCGCGGGAGGTATTGCTGCGAGCGCAAGACTCGCTGGTCGGCGTGCCGTCGGAGACGCGGCAGGCCAGCGCTGGGGGTAACACCGGATTCGAGCGCATCCTGCCCGGACCCGAGCGCATGTATCCCGACACCGACACCCCGCCGCTGCCGATCGTCGACGCGTGGGTCGATACCATCGATGTCGTCGAACGACCTTGGGAGCGCGCCGATCGCTACGTCGCGGCCGGCGTGCCAGCGGCAGCAGCCGAGGAACTGGCGACCTCGCCATGGGCAGAGCTGTTCGACGACCTCTCGCCGAGCGCGCCGAGCACCGCACGACGGCTCGCCTTTGCGATCATCAAACGCGGACACGGGCTGCGCGCGCGTCTCGGCGCCGAGACGGCGTCCGCCGCCGAGCGACTACGCCCACTGGTAGAGGCAACCGATGCCGGTCGGATTTCGCCACACTGGTTCGAGGCAGCCTTCTACGAGCTCTTGGTGGACTCCGGCCCCGCCGAGCACATTCTCGATCGCTGGCGTCCATCGAGCGACGACTGCCAGCAGCAGGAGATGGACGTCGTCCGCGCGAACGTCGCCAAGCTCTCGGGCAAGAGTGCGGACGCTCGATTGCGATGGGCAATGGGACAAGTGCTCAGCACGGTCACGATGGATCCACTCCAACTGCGGGACCGGCTGGTCCGAGAGCTGGCCCTCACGGAGGATGGCGCATGAGCGCCACCGACAAGCACGGCTACGAGGGTTACCGAGACCCGACAAAGTCCGTCATGAAGCGCTTCGGCGTCACGGTCTGGTCCCAGGTGCAGGCGGAGACGACACGCGGACCATTCCATGGCCTCGTGTTACCGCGCTCGGAGACCTCCGACGCCGATCACCTCGTACTCAAGCTGGGCAGCGGCTACAACGTCGGGCTGCGTGCCGACACGATCACAAAGTTGACCAAGACCGGCTACAAGCAAGCCCACTACAAGATCCCCGAGGAGGAGTTCCCGAGCGATCCGAGCAAGCCCAGCGTGATCCTCCTGGGCACCGGCGGCACGATCGCGTCGCGCCTCGACTATCGCACCGGCGCCGTGATCCCGGCCTTCAGTCCGGGCGAACTGTACGGCTCGGTACCCGAGCTTTCCGAAATCTGCAACCTGCAAACCGAGAAGCTGTTCGGCGAGTTCTCCGAGAACATCGGTCCGACCCACTACATCGCGCTGGCCAAACGCATTGGCGAAGCGATCGCTGGCGGCGCTGACGGCATCGTGATCGGTCACGGCACCGACACGATGCACCACACGGCGGCAGCGCTGTCGTTCATGGTGCAACGCCCGCCAGTGCCGGTCGTCATGGTCGGCAGTCAGCGCTCTTCCGACCGGCCGTCTTCGGACGCTGCACGCAACCTCATCCATGCAACCTGGGCGGCGGGGTGCGGGTCGATTGCCGAGGTGATGGTCTGCATGTTCGGTCCGACCTCGGACCGCTACAACCTGCTGCACCGCGGTACGCGCGTGCGCAAGATGCACAGCTCGACGCGGAGCACCTTCCGGACACTGGGCGACGTGCCGCTGGCGATGCTTCAAGACAGGGAGCTCACGCCGATCCACGCCACGTGGAACAAGCGCCGCGACGACCGAGACGTCGACGTGCACGCCGTATTCGACGAGCGCGTGACGATTCTCTACTACTACCCCAACATGCAGCCCGACCTGATCGACGCCGTCGTCGACGCTGGCTACAAAGGCATCGTCATCGCCGGCACGGGACTCGGTCATGTCAACCGCAAGGTCTACCCTGCGCTCGAGCGTGCGCGCAACGCCGGCGTCTCGGTGTTCATGACCCTGCAGACGCTGTGGGGCTTCGTGCAGATGCACGTCTACGAGACCGGGCGCGAGATCCTGGAGTTCGGCGTCGTCCCCCTCGCCAACATGCTGCCTGAAGTGGCCTACGTGAAGCTCGGCTGGGCCCTGGCCATGCACCCCGACGACCCTGGCGCCGTCAAGGACCTCATGACCACCACCCTCGCCGGCGAGATGACGGAGCGCGAACCCCACGACGGTTATCTCGTGTTTCAGGGTGGAGTCCCCGAGATCGACGAGCTGCTCGGCCGCATCTGGTCGTAGCCTTCGAACGGCCCCCCCTCGCCTCAACCATCCAACCTAGAGGCGCTCACCGCGCGCGTGAGGCAAGCGAAGTCGCCACGTTGTCACCCCAGGGGTCATCGCCCTAGGGTGACAACGTGATCGAGACCAAGGCATACCCGCGCGTCGGCCTGCTCGGCAACCCGTCTGATGGGTACGGGGGCCGCGTCGTTTCGTTCACGTTCAGGGACTTCAGCGCGCACGTCACGAGCCGGCCTGCGCCAGAGCCCGGGGCACGTGGTCGGGCGAGGGAGCTCTTGGACGCGGCGATGACGATCTGGGCCAAGCGCGGCACTTTGCCGAACGTGTCGCTGAGCGCCGACAGCTCCATCCCGCGCGAGCTAGGGCTTTCCGGGAGCAGCGCCATCGTCATCGCCGGACTGCGTGCGCTGGCCGCGGAAACCGGGACCCCCCTCGAACCGATCCATCTCGCCTACATGGCACTCGATGCCGAGGTCGACGTGCTCGGCACCCCGGCAGGCCCCCAGGATCGCGTCGTGCAGGCCTTCGAGGGGCTGATCGACATGAGTTTTCCGCAGGTCACGAACTGCTCCTGGACTCACCTCGACGTTGCGCTGTTACCACCGTTGCTGCTCGCGTGGAACACAACGGGCGCGGCACCATCCTCCGTCGTGCACGGCGACCTGCGCGCGCGCTACGAGGCCGGAGACGCTGTCGTTGTCGGCGCCATGCCGCGTTTCGCGGCCATCGCCGCCGAAGGCATCAACTGCCTCGAGCGGGGCGACCACGCCCGCTTGGCGCAGCTGGTCGACACGAACTTTGACCTGCGTAAGGCCATCATGGACGTCAGCGAGTCGGATCAGCGCCTCGTCGCACTCGCGCGCGCCGCTGGCTGCAGCGCCAAACAGTGCGGCTCCGGCGGCTCGATCGTCATCGTCGCCGAGAACGAAGACCACCTCGCCGCGGCCGAGCGCTCGCTCACCGCCGCCGGCGCCACCACGCTGCGACCCACCCTATGAAAGCCATCGCCCTGGCCGCCGGCTTCGCGACGCGCCTCTATCCCTTGACCAAGGACCGCCCCAAACCGTTGCTCGATGTGGCCGGCCGGCCGGTGCTGAGCTGGCTCCTCGACCGTGTGCTTGCCGTCCCGGACATCGACGAGGTCGTCGTCGTGACGAACGCGCGCTTCCATGCAGACTTCGAGCAGTGGCGCGATGACTACGCTTGCCACGTCCCCATCCGGGTCATCAACGACGGTGCTACAAACGACACCGACCCCGTCGGCGCCATCCGCGACCTGGCGCTGGGCTGGCGCGCCCTCGAACCAAACGCCGACGTCCTGGTCGCGGCCGGCGACAACCTGCTGCGCTTTGCGCTCGAGCCCTACGTCGACGCCTTCCTGCGCGCGGGCACGCCGACGCTGCTCGCCCGCCGCCTCCAGGGCGGCATGCCACCGGGTCGCTTCGGCGAGATCACGACCGACGAGACCGGCCGCATCACGCGCTTCCGCGAGAAACCGAAGCAACCGGAATCCGATCTCGCAGCCACCTGCCTCTCCCTCCTGCCCGCCCCGACGCGTGACCTGCTGGAAACCTACGTCGCGCGTGGCCGCGACCTCGACGCGCCCGGCAACTTCATCGCATGGCTCGCGCAGCAGACCGAAGTGCACGCTGCCGAGTTCGACGCGGCCGACATGTTCGACATCGGCAACAAGGAAACCCTGGAGAACGCGCGACGGTTGTTTCGGGGCTAGCGGGCAGACTTGCTTGCTACAGTTCGACGCGCCGCCCCTCCGCTGCAGCAACGTATGCCGAGTAGACGACGCGCGTCACCTCGACACCCAGTTCGCCGTCGGACAGGGCGCCGCGTCCCTCGCGGATCGCCGCAACGAAGTCCTGGATCATCGCCAGCTGCCCCGAGCACCAGTCTTCCGATGGGATCGGCGTGCTCCAACCCGCCTGCGAGCTCGACTTCTCCATGAGGTATTCGTCGGCGAGAACTTCCTCATCGGGCGCATAGGCGCGCACCAGGTCGTTCGGGCTCATCGAGCACTTGACGTGACAGTTGGAAGCGAGCACGTCGAGCTTGCTCTCCATGCCACCGAGCAGGTTGTCGCTGCCACGCGCAATGCCACGCGAACCATCGGCGAACTCGATGATCACGGTGGCGTGGTTCTCGACGTCCTGCCAGCCGGTCTCCACAGAGGTGTTGTCGGCGGTGAGGGCCGGGTTCTTGGTCAGGTCGGCGACGTCCGCGGTCACCCCAACCGGATGCACGCCCTCGTGCCGCTTGAGCCACAGCATGGCGCCGATCGGGTGGGCCCCCAGGCGCAGCAGCGCCCCCCCGCCAGCGTGCCGCCATAGCTTCGAGTAGGGCGAATGCGAACCCGAGTGCGCTTCGTGGCCGTGCATCTCAAGGATCACGCCGCCGCTCGAGGCAAGCAGATCGCGCGCGCGCTGGATCGACGGTGCGTAGATCCAGTTCTCGCCGTACATGAGCCGCACGCCATAGCATGACCCTGCCGCCACCATGGCTTCCGCGTCGTCGACCGCGACGCGTAGCATGTCGCGGCGGTCGCGCGCCGACACCTCCTCGTCTCTGGCGCTGGCATCGAGGTCCTGGCCGACGTAGGCCGCCAGCGGCTTGGTGCAGATCACGTGCTTGCCAGCGGCAGCGGCAAGCTCGGCCATCGGTCGGTGCAACAGATTCGGAACGCAGAGATCCACAGCATCGATCTCCGCCAGTGACAACAGCTCGTCGAGTTCGCGGCAAGCATTTGGCACCGCGTGTCGCGCCGCGTAGCGGTCTGCACTCTCCGGCGAGCGCGCGACCACCGCCGCAACGCGCACGCCAGCGGTCTGCGCGTAGCACCGGGCCCGCGTCTCGGCGAGGAATCCGGCGCCCACCATGCCGATGCCGACCGTTCCGGAGTCGACGTTATGAGGCTCTTGCATGCTCGGATGGTATCCTGCGCGCTCGATGTTTCAGCCTGCGAGCCAAGAGGCCAAGCCGCCGCGTCCGCTCGTATTGCTGCTCGCGGCAGGCGCCCTCCTCCTCGCTTCGGCCTACCTGGCGCATGTGGAACAGGACATTTCGCCAGAGAGCCTACGCCTTGGCGACGGTGTCGGGCTGGTCATCGCGCACATGCTCACGGACCTGGGCAACTTCTACGTGCTGCTGCCGTTGGTCCTGCTAGCGGCGACGCTATGGCGCGATCGCGATGAAGTGCAGGACATGTTGGTCTTCCTCGCCGTCAGCGGGCTCCTGGGCATGGCGCTCAAGGCCATCGTCGCGCGATCACGGCCCGACCTGCTTCACCTCGATTCATGGCCATCGGGGCACTCGGCCGCCGCGATGTCGTTCGCCCTGGCCTTTTGGCGCCGGCCACCGAGCGTCCGCTTCGCCACCATGATGTTGGCCGTAGCAGTCGGAGTGTCTCGCGTCCTCGTGGGCCGGCACTGGCCGGCCGACGTGCTCGCTGGCTTCGCCATCGCGGTCGTTTCCGCGACCCTGACCTGGCTGCCGCGGTTCTTGCCGAGCAAATGCATGCTGGCCCCGCAACAGTTGGCGATCATCGTGCCGCTAGCCGTGCTTCACGTGTGCAACCTCGCGCATACGACCAAGCTCGACAAGTTCATGTACCAGGCGGCGACGATCGTCCTGGTGCTCGCCCTGACTCTGAGCATTGCCGCCTTCGAACGCGAGCGGCGCGAGCGGCCGGGAACGCCGCTTTGAACCGCGAGCGCTTACAAGCCTTGCTGCGTTCGCCTGCCGCGCTGATGTGGGCTCTCTTCGTCATCTGCCTGGTGCTCAACGTCTCCGGTCTCAACCGCGTCGTGCTGCTCGACATCGACGAGCCGCGTTTCGCCGAGGCATCACGCAACATGCTGCGAGGTGGCGACCTGATCGTGCCGTGGTTCAACGGCGCGGTGCGGTTCGACAAGCCGGTCCTCATCTACTGGGTGCAAGCGCCGTTCATGCTCGCAGCCGATCAAGGCGTCGTGGGCTGGGAACTGGCGGCACGCCTACCCTCGGCTCTGGCCGTGGCCATCGCCTCGGTGCTGGTCGCCTCGATCGGCCGCCTGCTCGGCCTGCGATCCGTCCACGCCGCCCTCGCCGGGTTGATGCTCAACACCTGCGTCCAGGCGCAGATCATGGGGCATGCAGCCACGGCCGATGCACTCTTGCTACTGCTGGCAACGTGCGTGGCGCACGGACAGTTGCGCCGCTTCGTACACGGGCCGTCGGCCGCGTCGTTCGTCCAGGTTTGGCTCGGCGCCTCGGCGTGCTTCCTGACCAAGGGGCCACCCGGCCTCGTTGCACCGGCGGCGCTCGCCGTCGGTGTCATGCTCGTCAAGGGCCGACCAAGCTGGCGCGCAGTCGCTGGCGGCTTGGTGCTCTTCCTCGTACCGATTCTGCTCTGGGCCATCCCGGCAATCCTCCGCACGAATGGTGACTTCCTCTACGTAGGACTCGGTAAGCACGTCCTCGAACGCAGCCTGCGCCCGTTCGAAGGGCACGGCGGCTTCGCACCGTGGTGGTATCTGTTCTACTTCGGTTCGATCCCGCTCACTTTTCTGCCCTGGTCGTTCTGGTTGCCCGGCGCCTTGCGCGTGTTACTCGGCAGAGTCACGGCGCCGATCCCCGGGACCGCGCGCCTGCTCGCAACATGGCTCGGCGGGACGGTGCTCGTGTTCACCATCGCCACGAGCAAGCTGCCGCACTACCCGCTGCCGGCCTTCCCGGCCTTGTGTCTCGCGACGGTGCTCTGGCTGCAAGCCGCCGACGAAGGCATCTCTCAAACCTGGTGGCGAGGCATCGCGGTGGGCATGGCCGTCTTCGCCGTCGGCGTCGTCATCGGCCTGCCGGCGACCTTCATCGTCTTCGACATGCACAACGCGGTCCTCCCCGCAGCGTCGGTCGCGTTGACCCTCGCAGTCGGCCTGCTGGTCGCGGCGCGGTGCATGTGGCAGCGTCAGCACCGGGCAGGAATGCTGGCTACCGGCAGCGCGGCGGTGCTCGCCTTCTCGCTGCTGACGTCCATGTTGCTGCCGCGGTTCAACGAGCACCAACTGGCGCGGGTCGCTGGCCGGGACCTCCCGCCACATGTCCGGAACAACGACAAGCTACACATCTATGGCCTGGTCATGCCCAGCCTGACCTTCTACCTCGGACGCACCGTGGAGCGGATCCGCGGCACCAAGGAGGTGCCGGAGGTCGATCGCGGCCTCGAGGTGATCGCGACCCAAGGCAGTCTCTTGCTCGTACGCGACAAGCGACTGGCCGAATTGCGCCAAGTCGCGGTCTCACGGGGTCGTCTCGACCTGGTACGCGCCCTGGACGCACCACTGTCCCGGGTCTGTGGCTTCATGCCGTCGAAGGGCCGCTGGATCGGGCTCTCCTTGGTCGGCCGCCGAGCGCCCTGAGGGCGCTCACCACCAACAAGGTCCCTTCAGGAGCCTCTCGCAAGCTGCCTGTTCGGCTAGCTTCGCTATAGTGGAGACCTACTGCCGCTCGACTTTCTCTCGAGCCTGCTTCCCCAGATTCCCTCAGGCACAATCCCCTAGACCGAACGGAGACCCGCATGCGGCCCCTCTCGTCTTTTGCTCTGGGTCTCGGGCTGCTGGTCGCGGCTGCGCCCGCCCAGCAAGTCCGAATCCCCGGACCGATCCTTCGCGACACTCCCAAGAGCTTGCTGCAGAAGTTCGATGCAAGCGTGGGTCAAGCCCAGAACCTGCTGCTGCCGCGCAGGGTCCCCCAGACCTTCGTCATGCGGGTCTACCTCGGCAAACGCACCTGGGCATTGGACCTCTACAAGCACGACATGCGCGCGCCAAACTTCAAGGCGTACGCCTTCGACGGGCAGCTTCGCGAGATCGCGGCCACGCCGACCACGACGTTCCGCGGTCAGGTACGCGGCGCTCACAACAGCAACGTCGCGGCGTCGATCGTCGACGGCCAGCTGTCCGCGATGATCGTCATCGATGACAAGACATGGAACGTCGAACCCGTCACGAACGTGGATCCGAAGGCCGACCCCTCGCTGCACGTTGCGCTCGACACGTCGTCGATCCGGTTACGAGGTGTCAGCTGCGGCACGAAACCGCTCAACGTCAACGCGCAGGTCCGCGGTGGCAACAACGTTGGTCCCGCAGCGCTCAAGCTGGCCGAAATCGGCATCGACTGCGACATCGACTACTACGTCAAGTACGGCAGCAGCACGACGAACGTGCAGAACCAGGTCAACCGCGTCATGAACGCGGTCGACGTGATCTACAAGCGAGACGTCACGATCACCTATCTGATCACGACGATCATCGTACGCACATCGCGCGTCTATTCGGGCAGCATCAGCTCTCGCCTGGGTCAGTTCCGCAGCCGCTGGAACTCGTACCACTACAACATCAAGCGCGACTTGGCGCACCTGTTCACGGGCCAAGGCAACTTCAGTGGCGTCATCGGCGTTGCCTACCTCAGGGTCGTGTGCGACCTCAACAACGCCTACGGCACCTCGAAGGCCTTCTCCAGCAGCACCACGACCAACGCCGGCCTCGTCTCGCACGAATGCGGCCACAACTGGGCTGCGGGCCACTGCGACAGCTGCGGCAACGACTGCAAGATCATGTGCTCGGGACTCGGTGGCTGTGGGCGCAGCATCACGTCGTTCGGCACCTGCTCCAAGAACGTGATCGTTCCGTTCAAGAACTCTCGCAGTTGTCTGTCGAACCCGTCCCCGCCATCGCTCACGAGCGCCACGCCGGCGACCGTGCCCGCCCTCAACGGCGGCACCATCACGCTCAATGGCGCCAACCTCGACACCATCACGACCGTGCACTACGGCACCAAGAACCTGACCAAGTTCCTCATCGTCAGCTCGTCGAAGGTGACCTTCGACGCAGGCACCGCCACGGCTCTGGGCCGGGTGACCATCCAGGTCAGCAACGGCCAGGGCAGGAGCAACGGAGTGTCGGTCAACGTCACCGAAACCAAGCCGCCGCGCATTCAGACCAACACCTTTGGCTTCGCGACCTTCCCGCACACATGGACCTTCGGTGGACCGCCGGCCTCGGCTTGGCTTTTCGTCCTTTCGCCCAACGCCACGACCTTCAAGTACGGCCCGTACCACATCCTGACCAACTTGATCCCGATCATGTCGGGACCCACCAACGGCGCTGGGATCGGCGGCCTGACGATACCTATCCCGAAGTCGGCGCAGGGCTTGCGCGTCTGGTCGCAGGCAGCCTTCGTCAACTCGGCAGCGGTCAGCGCCACGAACATCGCCAGCGTGGTGTTCTTGTAAATCGTAGATTGCACGACCTGGCCGGTTCCGCCGGTCACCTCTGGATCCATGGCCGGGGGCACGCCACGGTGGCTGCCCCCGTCGCCTGTCCCTCCGGCGCCGCCACACTCCATGTCCGATGAGCAAGTGCGGCTCGGCGAACTGCTCGAGCACGCCCAGGAGCACTTCCGCGAAGCACTGCGAACGCGGCCGTTCTACTCGGTGCGCGTCATCCAGGTCGGTGCGTCCTACGCCTGGCTGACTGCCCTCAAGTTCGCTGGCATCCTGACGATCGCGACCTTCGCCGCGTCCTTCCTCGACGCCTGGCCGCTGACAGCCGCGTTGTTGTCGGGACTCGTGCTGTGCGTGGCCTGGTTCGGCATGGGGCTTGCCAGGCACTTGCGCGCGCCACGCCAATGGCAGGCCGAAGCGGACGTCGCCCTGGCCGCGCTCGTCATGGCCAACGAGCAACTGTTCGACGGGCAGGAAGGCAAAGACGTCGCGTTGCCGGGTGTCGTCGTCCTTACGCGTGAGGCCCGCCGTCGTGCCGACGGGCCATGGTTGTCCCAGCTCGCCGAACGGCTCTTTGCCCTGAACGCAGCGAACGCTGCCGAGCTGGCG
The DNA here is from genome assembly GCA_002685965.1 of Planctomycetota bacterium. Classification (GTDB taxonomy): domain Bacteria; phylum Planctomycetota; class UBA1135; order UBA1135. The sequence continues at coordinate 11,885 of NYZE01000099.1, forward strand.
CCCCGCGACGCAGAGACCGCACGAACCCTCGCGCGCGTCCAGGAGGAAGGCGAGTTCGTGCGCTGGCGCGTGCCCCACCACCTGGCCGACAATGACGACACATGGTTGGTCGGCCTCTGGCTCGACCGCGACCACATGCCGGCAGGCCGCCTGGACCGCCGACTCTGGCTGTGCCTTTCGCACCCGAGTGACCAACCCAGCCGTACATGCCTGCTGCCTCCCGAGCACTGGTACTCGCCGTCAGCCGGAGACCTGTTGTCCTACCTCGAAGACACCGATCGCTGATCAGACATCGGCGTCCGACAGGGGCGATGCGCGGTTTGAGTGGGGAGCGGGCGCTTCGCCGAGCTAGCGCGACGCCGCGCAGCGCGGTCAGCGGTGCAGAGGGCCCGAAAGTTCTGTGGCGTACCCCTGGCTCACCCCACTAGGGTCCGGCCACATGGAGTGGCTCAACGACCCGAATGCCTGGATCGCGCTGGCAACGCTGACCGCGCTCGAGATCGTCCTCGGCATCGACAATGTCGTCTTCATCTCGATCCTGACAGGGCGACTGCCCGATCACCAACGCTCGAAGGCGCGGAAGATCGGACTCGCACTGGCGCTGCTCATGCGCGTCGCCCTCCTTGCAGCCTTGAGTTGGATCATGGAACTCGAAAGCCCGTTGTTCACGGTGGCCGACAACGCGATCTCGGGACGAGACCTGATCCTTCTCGCAGGCGGAGTCTTCCTGATATGGAAGGCAACCAGGGAGATCCACGACCACCTCGAGGGCGACGGCGACCACGCCAGCGGCGGTAGCGGCAGGACCTTCGCCGCCGTGCTCGTGCAGATCGCCCTGTTCGACCTCGTGTTCTCGTTGGACTCCGTCATCACCGCGGTCGGCATGGCCGACATCCTCGCCGTGATGATCGTCGCAGTGGTTCTGGCGATGCTCGTCATGATAGTGTTCGTCAACACGATCTGCGCCTTCGTCGAACAGCATCCGACATTCAAGATGTTGGCGCTGTCCTTCCTCCTGCTGATCGGCGTCGCGCTCGTCGGCGAAGGTCTCGAGCTGCACATTCCCAAGGGCTACATCTACTTCGCGATGGCGTTCTCGCTCGGGGTGGAGATCCTCAACATCCGGCTGCGACGCGCGCCCAAGCCCCCGGTCGAGCAGCGTGATCTCACGGGACATCTGCGCGCCGACGAAGAGTCGAGTTGAAACTCACCGAGAGGGCCGGTGCCCATCCTCAGGCACAACGAGCGCTGAGAAGCCAGCAATGGGCGTTGCGAGGGCAGCTTGAGGGCCCGTCGACCGCCGGCTAGCCTGGCGCCCGCCACCACCACCATGCTGATCGTACGTAACCTCGACTCCATTCGCGATCGCGACCGCCGCCATGCCGACCGCCGCTCCCGTGTCACCGCCCTGGCGGCGCTCCTCGGGCTGGCAGTCATCTGGTGGGGCGCTGCCGGCTTCCCGTGGCCGCTGACGACCACAGATGCCATGACGCGCGCCCTGCTCGCCCGCGCCCCCGCCGCACTGCGCGCCGATCCGGAGGCCTTCGCCGCCGACCTGTCGGCGGCGACGCTGCGCAACCCAGCAGCAACCGAGCTCGCGCCGCACATCGAGAACCTGGTCAGCTATGCACTCGATGGCGACGACGCGCATCGAAGGCGCATCGCGGAGTACCTTTACCCCGGCTGCAAAGCGCTGGGCCTCGAGGACGCAGCCGCGAGGCTTCTGGCGCTGCTGCACCGCCTCGACGATCGGGCCGAGCATGTCGAGTTGGCCGCCGACACCAAACAAAGAGCCCGGACACGGCGCACAGCCAAGCGCGCTAGCGCCACGCGCAGGATCGGCAACCCGATGTCGATCGACGAAGCGCTCTTGGACAACACAAACGCGGTCTTGATGCTGTACTAGTAGGGCGGTCGCGCGCGCTAGGTGTCGAACTCGATCACACCCAAGCCGTAGCCATCGTGCGCGACGCAGATGAACGGAATGCGCTGCCTTCCGTCCACGACCTCGGCCGACTCGAGCCAGTCGAGCAAACGTGGCGCCCGCTGGCGCAGCACCTCCAAGCCGACGTGACGCGGTACGGTCAGGCAGAACCCCCCGTCCAAAATGACGTCGGCGGTGGCCTCTTGGTCTGCCTGCGACTCCAGCAGCGCGCGCATCTGTGCAGCTTCCTCGGAAGGCGACTGGTGCACGAGCGCCACAGCACCCACGCCGGGGTGCTCCGCGATGAACTCCCTGGCGCCCTCGACCATGGCATCGATCAGGTCGGGTGCAAGATCGTGCTCGGCGAAGATGGCTGGCTCCCCGGCCGCATGCAGGCCCGGAGAGATCAACCCGCCCATTGTCACATCGGCAAGCCGATACCCATCCTTGGACGCGCACACGATGATGAGGCGCTCTGCCGGCTCCCAGTGCTCGTGGAACCAATCCAACCAGCTCGGCGCGTGCGCTTCGAGCAGCCGCAGGCAGGACACCCGGTTCGTGAGCGCACGGATATTCAAATCCGCCGACGCCCCCACGTTTTCGACCGCGGGCCGGATGGCCTCGCTGAGCGGCGAGTCAGGCATGGCGATCACGCCCACCGGCTCCGCACTCGGGTCACGTCCGAACTCCCGATGAGCGAGCGCGACCAGCTCGCCGCTGTATTGATCGATCAGCGAATGCGAGAGCTCTTCCTGCTCGAAGCGCTCGAAGTCCATGTCGGCCCATTTTCGGACAAAACGGGCCGCGTCTCAACCCAAGCTTCCCCGTCGGTATGCTCGGCGCATGCGTTCCCCGATCGTCTACTGCGGCCCGATGTGGGGCGGCAAGACCGAGGCCCTGATCTCACGCCTCGTCCGTGCCCGCCTGATGGACATCGAGACCCTCGCGTTCAACCCCGTCCGCAACGATCGCTACGGCACCACCGACATCGTGGCGCACTCGGGCGCGACGTTTCCTGCGCGGGCGGTGGCCACGGGGCAGGACCTTCTCGATCACGTGGCAGCCCACCGCCCACAAGTCGTCGGTATCGATGAGTTCTTCATGATCGATGCCGCGCTGGACGCCGTGGTCGAGCTTGCGGCGCAGGACATCAAGGTCGTCGTCGCGACCCTCGACATGGATTCTGAGGGCAAGCCCTGGGACTCCGTCGGCGAACTCCTCGCCATGGCCGAAGAGGTGGTCAAGTGCCCCGCCGTCTGCGCGACCTGCAAGAAGGATGGCTTCTACACGTTTCGCAAGGGTGCGGCTCCGGCCGAACGCGTACTCGTCGGCACCGCCGATTTCTACGAGCCGCGCTGTTTCGCCTGCTGGCGTTGCGGCCAGGACGCCAAGCGCGCAGACGCCGGCGCCGAGTCGCTGTTCGGAGGATGAAACCCGCTGCATGAGCGAGCGCGCGCTCAGGTTCTTCGGAAAGACCCACAAGCCACCCAAGGGATCGACCCGGCGTAACCTCGCGCCGTGCAATGTCCGACCCTAGTCTGCACGCGTGACGCGCACAGCCTGGCTCTTCATCCTCCTCGCCTCCTGTGCAGCTCCCCCAGCGAGCATCGACTGGACATCCGCGACGTGGGTGCCGCTCACGACCGGGACGAAGGCCAGCCTGCGCGGCGTCTGCGTCCTCGACGGCGTCGTCTGGGCCAGCGGCAGCGGCGGCACGGTGCTACGCAGCACGGATGCGGGCGACACGTTCAGCGTGCACATCGTTCCCGGCGCGGGCGCCAACGACCTACGTGACATCGAAGCGGTCGACGCCACCACCGCCTACGTGATCTCGATCACCAAACCGGCGCGCATCCTGCGCACGACGAACGGTGGCGCCGACTGGGACGAGCTCTACGTCAGCAAGGATGAGCGTTCCTTCTTTGATTCGATCGCCCTGTTCGCGGGCGGCGGCGGCGTCGTCTTCGGCGATCCGCGCGACGGTGTCTTCGAGATCCTCTGGAGCGCCGACGGCGTCCGATGGCAGCACGCTGACGCCAGCAGCATTCCTCCGGCGAGGAAAGGCGAAGCGGCCTTCGCTGCCAGTGGCACCTGCGTCGTCACGCGTGGAGCCAGGCACGCGTGGATCGGAACCGGCGGCATGCACTCACGCGTGCTCGGAAGCGAAGACGGCGGCAGGACGTGGCGGGCCACGGCAACGCCGATGCCAAGCGGCACCCAAACTACCGGCACCTACGGACTACGCTTCAAGGACCGCCACACCGGCATCTTGGTCGGTGGCGACTACACGAAGCCCAATGTCGGCGGCAACAACCTCGCGCGAACCGACGACGGCGGCAAGACCTGGCACCTCGCCAAACCCGGCCCGGGCGGTTACCGCTCTTGTGTTGCGTGGTTGCCCGGAGCACCGAGCACGGTGCTCGCCGTGGGTCGCACGGGCGCGGACCTGTCCAGCGACAACGGCAAGACATGGACGGCGTTCACCGACCCGGCGGGCTTCTTCGCCCTACATGCTGCCGCCGACGGAACCGTCATCGCGGTCGGCTCGAACGGCCGGGCCGCGCGCCTGGCGCGATGAACCCGGCCGTCGTGCTGTTTCGGGTCAGCTGCCGATGATTGGCTGGCCGCGCCGCGTAAGGACTAGGCCCAGCCTGTTCGCCTTGCTGTCATCGACGAGGATCTGGTCATAGAACCTCAGGCCGCACAGCGCCGTGATGTTCGGAATCGTCAGCGAGAAGAACCCCGCGCCGCCGAAGTTGGTGACAACTGCGCTCGCGTGGAACATGTTCTGCGCGTAGAGAAAACACCCCGCCGCACCGGCCGATGTCAGGTCGATCGAAGCTGCATAGATGTTGTGCATCATGATCGCGAGCGCGTTGGGTCGCGCATTCGTGACGCGAACGTTCATGGTGTAGCCGAGCTTTGGGCCAGTCAGGCTGTCGAGCAGGACCACTCCGCCATTCGGGCCGGTGCCCTTACAACCAGCACCGAAGTAGGTGTAGCTCGCGGCCGGACAGCAGTCCGACAGGCAGCTTCTGCCGTTCTTGTAGGGGATGATCTTGTTCTTGGCGAAGGTGCCGAAAGCCGTCAAGTTGTTGTTACAGCCACCGATGCCCGAACACATGATGTAGCACGGCGGGCTCGAGTTGCAGTGGCCCGAACTCCAGTTGTGGCCGAGCTCGTGGGCGACGAGGCCCGTGTTCCGCCCCTGCGTGCTGTGAACGACACGAGACACGCCGTAGCCGTTCGTGGTGGAGCAGATGACGCTTAGATAGGCGCAGCCGATGATCCCTGACCAAGAGCCCCAGCCCGACAACATGTGCGTGACGTCGCGACGGACGCTGGTGTGGTAGGTCCTCCAGCGGGTACGGAGCTCTTCGAGGAGGTCCGGTCCCGAGACGCAGCCAACCTGCGGCCCGTTCAGGTAGACCTGGGTGGTGCGAATGATGATCGTCGGGATCTTGTAGCAGATCTCGACTTCGCGTCGGTAGATCGCGTCGACCATGTTTATGCGTGAGGTCGCCGCGTTGAACGTGGTCGTCGAGTTGCTACCAAACCGCTTGTAGTAGTAGTTGTTGCAATCGAGCGCGATCTCGCACTCCTTCATGACGCCGGCCTGCGGGCTCGCGTTGCCGCCGCGCTGCTGCTCGGGTGGCCGGTGCGCATCGGTGTGCCCACACTGCGTGTTGTCCTTGAGGAGGTGTTTATGCTCGTAGACGATGTGCTCGTTGAGCGGCGCTCTTGCCAACATGTCGGTCAACGGCTGCATACTCCACTCGTTGCCGTCCACGATGACCAGCGCTGCAAACTGACCGCTGAGCAGCGAACCGGCGACGGAGCTGCCGGGTTCGCCCAGGACTTCGCCCTGGTAGGTCACCTCGGCCGGTGTCGGAATCGTGGTGAGCTTGGCCCCGTCGTCGGTGACGAGCTTGAAGTCGGGCGACAACACGCTGTGCGGCCGCATCGACAGGACCCGAAGCTTGTTGCCGAGCACGACACGGACCGAAAAAGGCTTGCGCGCATTGGCAGGGACGACCAACTGCTGCACGGTGCCTTCACTGATCGTGAACGCCTTGAGGGTATTGGGAGAGGCGTTGCGCAGCTGGGTGCTACCGGTCGCAGACACGAGCAGCAGGGCAACGGGAATGGCAAAGGCTCTAATCACAGGTGAACTCCAGGCTGGAGACATCGAAGACGGATCATTGGCGAAGAATGCGCGAGCAGGTCGTTGGTCAACGGAGCCCGGCACCGCGGACCACCGACCTAACCCGGGCTCACTCCATCCGGACCCACGCCATTGTAAGGCACGACCGCGCAAAATGCGGTAAGGCAGGACACGGGTCCAAGCCCCATTGCCAACGCTGCGAGTGGTCGCCTTGCCTAACGACCGCCTTACCCGGGCCCTCGCACCGCGGCGCTCCAGACTACCCAGCTTGTTCGTAGACCGTGCACCGGGAATCGCCACCCCAAGAGAACCCCCCCAAGAGAACCCTTGGTAACAGACCGCCGGGTGAAGTTGCGTAACCCGGACCGCGTTACGAGAGAATCGATCCGCGCTGACGCCCCTTGTGCTATCGGCTTACCGGTGGCTCGGCAGTTGGCTACCAACGGATGCCCGCGCTGAACTGGAATCCGCTGAAGCCGAAGTCGGCTTGCTTGACGAAGACGTTCCCAATCGTGTCGCTCTCGTCGACGGACATCAGCCGGTGAACGTAGCCAATGCTGGCAGTGAACTGCCCGCTCGTGAACCGTAGGCCCAGTTCTGCGCCAACGGTTGATGCCCATGAGCTGAAGGTGTTGCCCACCCCATCGACCACGATGCTGCTAGTGCCGAGGCCGGCGCTCAGGTCGGTGTAGCCGCTGAACCGAGTGTCGTTCGAGTTGACGAAGTCCAGCTCGGGCTGGACGCCTACACGTACACCGAACGCCTGGTAGGACACGTCTGAGACGGGGTGTTCGGCCGTCGCCAGGTTTACGAACGGCCCA
>NYZE01000100.1 GCA_002685965.1 Planctomycetota bacterium
AAGAGCGCCATCCCGAACACCGACGTCGGCACGACCAGGTAGAAGGCCGCGTCCGACCACACGAAGGGCCCGAAGACGCCGGTAGCAGCTGCGAGGGTGCCTAAACGGTGCGCGCGACCGAGCGGTGGCTTGCCGAGCATCTCGCAGATCACGAACCCGGAGATCAGCATCAACAGAGTGATCGTCGACAGCGCCATCGCCAGCACACCCACGCCGAACAGGATGTTGGCGAACAGCTTGCCCGTCAGCGGTGTCAACGCGTTGGCCAGGTCGAAGGCATCGCGTTTGACGAGCATCGCGGCAAGGTCGCGGTCCGGTCCCGGCAAGGCCCTGCGAGCCTCGACGCGCTGCTCCGCCGACAAGAGCGCGTTGTCGACACCCCGTCCGATACCCATCACGCGTTTGTCGCAGAGCTTGTCGAACGCGACTGCGAGTTCGCCCGTCGGCTGCACGGGCTTGGCGTGAAAGCGGCTAGCCGAGGCGATCACGACGCAGCTCGTCGCCAGCACGAAGGGCAACAGCATCCCGATCCCGAGATCAACGCGGGCGAGGCCGCGGAACTCGCGATTCCAACCCCGTCGCAACAGCGAGTAGGGCAACAGGAACGTCATGTTGATGCCGACTGCTGTCGCGGCCGCGCTGATCATGACGTCACGCTGCATGCCGACGATCTCATCGGACCAGAACCGCCGTGCGTCCTCCGACAGCTTGCTCAGGTACGGCTCGAACGAAGCCGCGGGTTGCGAGAAGCTACCCAGGTCCGGCACCAGACCGAGCAGCGCCGCGCCGAGGTCGAGGTCGTCCACGAAGGCGAGCCGCACGACGACACCGAAGAAGCACAGCACAATGACACCGACCAGGACCTTCAAGGTGCGTTCGTAGATTTGCACACCGCGGCCGCGGTCGTAACTCCAGGTCACTGCGATGCTGATGATGAGTATCGCTACAGCAACGATCACCTTGCCGCCGCTGCCACCCAGGAGCCCCGGGGCGAGGTTCTGCTGCACGACCGCCGTCGCGAGCCCGTATTGCGGCAACGCCCAGACCATGTTTGCGGCCAGCGATGCCAGCGCCCAACCCCAGGCCAGGACAGGGCTGACGTGCCGACACATGGCGCCGAACGGCCGCTCGCCCGTCGACAGGGTGACGTAGGAGATCGCACTCAGCATGACGAGGCCGAGCAACATCGCGACGGGCTGCAACCACAGCATCGACACGCCAGCGAGCACACCGAGGTAGAGGCTGCTGCCGAGTGAGCCGCCGCCGAGCGTGATCGCGCTCTGCAGCCATCCCGGGCCCGACAGCCCCACGTAGGCGCGCAACGTGGCAAGCGAGCCACGACTCCTTGCAGCGCGGATCGTCGCAAGATCGGAGGCGACTCGTGGGTCCTGCGAATCCGTCACGGCGCGGCAACATAGCCGCACGCGTTGCTATCGCGCAGGCGACGCTGCGTTTTCGTCGTCGATGCGGCGTAGGCCCTGCTGGCATCTTGCTCGTCGGCACGGGCGCTGGCAGTCGAGTCAGGCTCCCCGCTGCGCCCGAGTTGCAGCAATGCAACGGCGTGCGGCGCGCCTGCAACATCTATCATCCTCGCATGGCCAAACGCCTCGCCTTCGCTGCAGCGCACATCGCACTGCGTGACGAGTACCGCGAGGTCGGGCACTCCCCCGACCACCCCGGCGATCCGCGCACGATCGGCGACTACATCGACCTGGACGCGACGCTAGGCATCCGGCAGCGGCTGGCGGGCCTCGGCTTCGGTATCGCCGAAGCCATGGACACTGCGCAGCGCTTTGAGATCGGCTGGGAGAATGCGCAACGTCTGATCGTCGAATGCGGCGCATTGGCGCCCAAGCACGGTTTCATCGCTGGCGCCGGCACGGACCACCTCGATCACATCGGCGACAAGAAGGACCTCGTCGACGGAGTGGTCCATCAGGCCGGCTTCATCCAGCGAGCGGGCGGAACTCCGATCCTGCTGCCCCTGCCATGGCTCGCAGCCGAACGATGCGATGCCGGCGACTACGTCGACGTCTATGGAGCGATCATCGCCAAGCTCGACGGTCCGCTCTACGTGCACTGGCTTGGTGACATGTTCGCACCCGCTCTCGCCGGCTACTTCCCTGGCGACAGTTTCTCGGAGGTCATGGCCCTCGATCGCTGCAAGGTGCGCGGCGTCAAGCTGTCCCTGCTCGACGCAGAGTTCGAAACCCGCACGCGCGAAGCGCTCGCTCAGCATGACCAGATCGTCCTCACCGGCGACGACCTGCACTTCGCCAGACTGATCCTCGACGGCAGCCATGCCGTGCTCGGCGTGCTCGACGCGATCGCCGCGCCGGCCGCACACGCACTGCAGCTGCTGGATGACGGCGACGACCAGGGCTACCTGGCGGCCATGCAGCCGTGTGAAGCGCTCGGCCAGCACTTATTTGCGCCTCCGACGAGGCACTACAAGGCTGGGCTCGCGTTCCTCGCCTGGTTGAACGGGCTGCAGGGCAACTTCCTGCTCGTCAACCACGAGCAACGCACGCGCGACGTCGCGCACTACATCAAGGCGGCCGAACTCGCACACGCTGCGGGTGCTATCGCCGACAGAGCGATCGCTGCGGACCGACTCGCCAAGCTCGAATCGGACGGCGTTCCCTGATCCTGCCGCACCAGCCGAACGCGTTCAGCCATCGTTGACCGCTTTCGCCGAGGGTCTCGAGGACTCTGCAGGGCCCGATCCGTTGCATCGGCGAACATTGTAGCGGACGGGTCATACGAACGCCGCAGAGACGAGCGCACCCGCGCGATGTTCGCGGTGATACGCTCTTTGGACGATGCGAATCGTCCATCTCGGCAACGATGCCCCAGGTGCCTTCACCGCACTGCGCCAAGACTTCACGGACAGCAATCCGGGATACGACCTCAGCTACCACGGCGGCTGCGAACGACTGGATCCTCTGGAGTCGACGCGTGTCGGTTTCGTTCAGGGCGGCGCCGCTGTGGCGTCTGTCGGGGAGGAACGCTCGGATCTCTTGATCGGCGATCTCGTCGTGCTCCGTGCGGGCCATGAGCTCGTGATCGACGGAAGGCTCGACCTGGTCGTGTTCGATGTTCCGACGCCGGCACCGAATGATGTCCCCGTGTTCGTGCGCCCGGACCATGATCTGCGGATCACCGACACGCCCGGCGGCTGCGCCACCAAGGGCGACGCCTACCGCCGAGTGTTGCTGACCTGGCTCGACGAGAACGGTCCGTATCGATGGCGCGCGCTCAATACGCACCGCGTACGGATGCACGATTCGTTCTCGCACTTCCACCCCCACGATGGCGGCTTCGACGAGATGTACCTTGTGCAAGACGCGCCGCCCGGTGCGCGCCTCTACACCTCGAGCAAGGTCGATCGCATCGAGCAGGCGACCGGAGTAACCGCAGCCGAAGCTGTGGACCTCGTCGATTGCACACCACTCACGACGGGCGATCTCGTCTGGGTCGGTCGGGGCGCCATGCACCGCGCCGTCGGTGGCGTGCTCGCGCACGTGATCACGGTTCCGGGGTTCGTGCCAGGTGCCGAGATCGGTCTCGACCACCACCTACGCGCGCTCAACGAACGGCTCGGCCTCAGCGGTGATGCTGCACTGCCATTCAACGCCGAGGCGTCGCTCGGACCGGTCGTCAAGTGACCCATACTCGGGGAACCTCCCCGAGGCGGACAAGCAAGCGCTCGACCTCCTGCTCGCCCGCTACATGCCACAACTCACGCAACGAGGCCGGCCACCTCCCGGACTTGGCCCGCGGCGACGATTCGGCCTCTCGCATCGCGGGCCAGCCCTGCCATCGCGCAGGCGGGATCGTGAGTGAAGAACAGCCGCCCGGCCCGGGCCAGAAGGTCATCGAAGAGCGCCGTCTTCTCGTCGATCAACAGCTCCGGGTAGCGGTCGTAGCCCATGGTGATCGCACTCCGCACCCACGGCAGACCGGGCACCAGGTCACCCGCAAACACGACCGGACCGTCGACTCCTGGCACCTCGACCAGCAGCATCCCCGGCGTATGACCGTTCGAGACGTGGAAGCGATAGTCCGGGCCAAGAACCGAACTCTCCCCGCCAACGACGATCTCGAGCCGACCACTCGCTTCGAGTAGCTCCTGCAGCTGCGGCACGAAGCTCGCACGGTCGCGCGCATGCGGCGACTGCGCGCGTTCCCAAGCGGCGTGGCCGACGACATAGCGAGCGTTCGGAAAGCACAACTCGGGTTCGTGACCTTCGCGCCAAGCGGTCATGAGCCCGCCGGCGTGATCGAAGTGCAAGTGAGAGAGCATGACAACGTCGATGTCTTCCTGTGCCACGCCGAGTTCCTGCAGGTTGTCGAGCAGCACGTGCTCGCTTTCCTGCACACCGAAGCGCTCACGCAGGCTCGGCTCGAAGAACGCGCCGATCCCGGTCTCGAACAGCAGCACCCGCTCGGGCTCGCGCACGAGCATCGCCCGACAGGCCAGCGCGATGCGGTTCTCGTCGTCGACGTCTGCCCACCGCGTCCACAACGCCTTCGGCGCGTTGCCGAACATCGCCCCCCCATCGAGCCGCTGCGAGTTGCCGAGCACTGACCAGAGCCTGCGTTCCATGCCCACCAACCATACGTTCGTTGGGCGCCATGCGACGCAGAACCGTCCTGGACGCCATCACACTTTTTGTGCTGCGCCCCTGGCCGCCCAACGAACTGGATCGTCGCCGACAACGACGGGCTCGGTGTCGACTGCACCAGCTGAGCTCTCCAGCGGTTACTGGGGAGCGGGCGGATCCTGGCCTCCATCCCGGCCGACGCAAAAGCAGTCGACGAACGGTCCGGTTGTGTTCACGATCGGCCCTGTGACCCCCGGACAGCCCCGCCGCCCCCTGGTCGAGATCTGCACCGATTCTCTCGATGGCAGTATCGCCGTCGAGCAGGCCGGAGCCGATCGCGTCGAGCTCTGCGCCGACCTTCCACTCGGCGGAACCACGCCGAGCGGCGGGATGATGACCGCCGTCTGCGAGGCCCTGACCCTGCCCGTGGCAGTCATGATCCGGCCGCGTGCGGGCGACTTCCTCTACAGCGAAGGCGAACGCGAGATCATGCGACGCGACATCGAGCTGGCCAAGCAGGCTGGGGCCGCGGCCATCGTCCTCGGGCTGCTGACCCCTGACGGACAGGTCCATGTTGCCGCGACCCGTGACCTCATCGAGCGGGCACGACCGCTCGAGGTCACCTTCCATCGCGCCTTCGACATGAGCCGCGAGCCGTACGAGGCCCTGCGGGCCCTGATCGACCTCGGCATCGACCGCCTACTGACCTCGGGACAGGTCGCCGACGTCTCGGCTGGCCTGGCGCTGGTGAGCGAGCTCGTCGCCGCCGCCGGCGCCCAGTTGAGCGTCATGCCCGGCTGCGGCGTGCAGGAACACAATGCACGCGAGATCATCGAGGCCACCGGTGCACGCGAGATCCACTTCAGCGCCCGTGAACGGCGCGACGGTGGCATGACTTTTCGCAACCCGGCCTGTGCGATGGGCACCCCCGAGGTGCCCGGCGAGTTCGAGCGGGACGCCACGTCCGTCGACCGCATCCGCGCGCTCCTCGTCCAGCTGGGCGGCTGAGCGCCACCTCGAGAAGCGGCAGCGACTCAGCTGCAACCGCCCGATCTCGTCCTTGCCCTCGGTGATCCGGATCGACGTGGCGTGGTAGCAGATGCCCTACTTGCCGACCTGCGCGCGCGCCCAGGGGTGGTCCGGAGCGACCTTCAACAGCGCGCGCAGGTCGCGTTCCGCCTCGGTCCATTTCTTCTGCGCCAGGAACAAGCGCGCGCGAGCTTCGAGCGCTTCTGGGTTGTTACTGTCCTTCTCGAGGATGCGGCCAAGCTGCTTGTAAGCGTCGTCGACGCGACCCACGAGGGCGAACGCCCTCGCGAGCTGATAGCGTGGGAGGATGTAGCCCGGCTGTACCTGCAGCGCGGCCTCGAATTCCTTGATGGATTCAGTGTATTGCCCCTCTTTGAGGAGAGCGTATGCGTGCCGGAAACGCGTCATGGCACGTGCGTCCTCGTCGTTGATTTTCTCGGCCAAGGGGTCGACGAACCACGGTGTGTCGGCGAGCGTCCCCGCGCGTTTGGCAGCGGCGCGACTCTCGGCTGGCTTGCCGACACGCGCGAAGGCCCGCGCCAACGCTTCGTAGATCCCCTGGTGCCGCGGCTCGAGCTGCTGTGCTTCTATGAGGTAGGAGATGGCGCCCTCTGCGTCGCCGGCGCGCAGCGCTGCCCGCCCAAGGCCGAGCAGGGCGTGGCCCGACTTCCAGCGTGAAGCAACGAGGGCGTATTGCTCGCGCGCCTTCTCGAAACGCCCTAGCCGCTCCTCGATGGTCGCCAGGTGGAGATAGGTGGCCATGTAGTCTTTGCGTAGCGTCAGCGCGCGGACCAGGTGCGCGCGTGCGCGTTCCAGGTCGATCTGAAGCGTCACAACACCGGCCAGATGCAGGTTGTCGAAGGCCTTGGACGCGTCGAGTTCGACGGCGGCGAGGTAGGCCTTCTCGGCATCCTCAGAGAACCCGTGCACGTCGAGTACGCGCGCATAGTCGGACCAGGTCTCTGCAGTCGGCGAGGCCAGAACGGCACTGCGGCGACTCTCGACCTTGTCTCGCACCGGCGCCTCCGCTGCAGCGAGGTTCGGCGATGGCACGGCAACGTTGCCACACGAGTTGAACGCGAACAGCAGCAAGATGAGCGTGTCGTGGCAACGCACGGTCAGGGCTTGCCCTCGCCGCGCACGACCTCGATCGCGGCATCCACTGACGCCGACGAGAAGGTCTCCAGCTTTCCACCGGGCCAGCGCACCTCGATGCGATCGATCTCGGTCGCGTCGCCGAGGCCGAAGTGTGTCGCGACCGCACCGCTGGTCAAGTAGCTGTTCTGCGGGCACACGGTGCGCCGGTGCACCCGGCCGCCCGCGTGCACGTAGACGACTGCGCCGTAGACATCGCGCTTCAGAGCTTTGTCGAGGGCCCGCACTTGCAACCAATGCCCCTTCTTGGGCGCAACGTTCTCGTAGATCCGCACTTTGCCCCGGCAGTTCGTGACCACCATGTCGAGGTCACCGTCGACGTCGAGGTCGGCGACACCGAGCGCACGCGAGACTTCGATCGCCGCGCCGAAGGACCCGCACTTCACCGAGACGTCGGTGAACCCACCCTTGCCATCGCCAAGGAACAGCTGGTTGGCCTCGGCGAAGAGCGCCTGGAATTCGTCGTTGCCAGCCGTTTCGCCAACCTCGACGTGGATGCGGCCGTTGACGATCGCGAGGTCGAGGTCGCCATCGTGCTCGATGTCGAAGAGCGCGGTCCCGAAACCGGTGAACAAGAAACTCGATTTACCCAGCCCGCTTTGCATCGACGCGTCGATGAAGCCGTACTTCTCGCACAGGTAGAGCGTGTTGGTCTCTTCCTTCAAGTGCGTCATGAACAGGTCGATATCACCATCGCCGTCGACGTCGCCGACGGCCACGCCCATGCTCGCCTCCGCCTTGCCATGAGCGTTAACAGCGACGCCCTTCGCCAGCGCCTCCTCGCGGAAGGTGCTGTCCTTGTTGTTCATCCAGAGATGGTTGGCCTTGCCATCGTTTGCCACATACACGTCCGCCCAACCGTCATCGTTGAAGTCGTCGACGATGATCCCGAGGCCGCTGGAAGCCAGCGCAGCGATGCCGGCCTTCTTGCTGACGTCCTCGAAGGTCCCGTCACCGCGGTTGCGATAGAGACGGTCTGCAACGCTCAGGAATGACTTCGGACTGCAGTAGGTCAAGCGACCATCTTGCGTGAAGCACCGCAGGGCCAGGTCATGCCGGACGTAGTTGACCACGAAGAGGTCGAGCTTGCCGTCGTTGTCGTAGTCGAGGAAAGCGACCGAGGTGGTCCACTCGGACGCGGTGATGCCAGCCTTCTCCGTTACGTTCGTGAACGTGCCATCGCCGTTGTTGGAGTAGAGGGCATCGGCGCCGTGGTTACCGACGTAGACGTCGAGGTCGCCATCGTTGTCGATGTCGCCGACCGCCACGCCCATGCCGTAGCCGGCATCGCCGAGCCCACTGGCCTTGGTTGCTTCCCGGTAAGTAGCGTCAGCCTGACGCAGATACAGCTTGTTCGAGGCGCCTTTGCCGCCGACGCGGCCCGCGTCGGTGAAGTACAGGTCGAGACGGCCATCGCCATTCGCGTCGAACACCGCACAGCCGGCGCCCGTGATCTCGGGCAGTGGAAAGTCGCCGGTCAGGTCGACGGTGTGGACATGGTCGACCCCCGCTCGCACCTCACGGAATAGCTCGTGACCGCCGTCGCCCGTGCACGCAGAGGCCACGATGAGGGCTGCAATCACGAGGCAACTGCGGATCCGGGTTACCATCGGAGGGACTATAGCGTCGGCCGCCGCGACTCCAGGCTACTCCCAGCCTTCGAACCGCGCGACGATCGCGCGAAACGCCTCCGGCACTGGCATCGGTTGGAACGCTTCGTCTATCGCGCAATGGGTCGTGTAACCGGTCGCGACGATGCGGTTCTCTTGGCGTTGCCGCAGTCGAAAATCGAAGCGAAAGCTCGAACTCTTGATCTCGGCGACGCGAACCTCGATCACGAGCGGATCGTCGAGACGAGCCGGCGAAGCGAAGTCGAGATGCGCACTGACGACGACGTTTTCGAAGTCCCGGATCGGGCGGTTGCCCTCGGTCAGCCCCAGGTTGCGCAAGTAGTCGACGCGGCCAACCTCGAGATACGTGAAGAAGTTGCCGTGGAAGACAATCCCCATCGCGTCGGTCTCGGGCAACCGGACGCGGACCTCGGTGTGGAAGCTGAAACTCGGCTCGCTCATGACTCACTCACTCTGCCCCGGGACTCTACTGTCCAGTCAAGAAAAGAGCCCGACCGCTCGCTGACGAGCGCCGGGCTCCCATCTCGGAGTCGCAGGCTACAACGGCCTAACAACCCGTCGGTTGCAAGGTCAGAGGTGTAGCCCTCCGAAAAGATCACTGTCAGTCATACGATCACCTCCTTTCTAGAACAACCAACCCCGGCCGCACAGCGTGATGTTCTGCCGCCAGGCTCTCCATTCCCACGGCGACCCGAGGGACCGACATACGAAGGATAACAGGTCCCCCTACTCCAGCTTCATCGTCGTCAGGGGAACTCCGCCGTGCCTTTGATCGTGCGACGCCCTCGCGGCGACGGTTCGCCAGACCACCCGGTCGGACGCCCGCTGGCATCAGGGCTTGGCGACGGCCTCACTCCGGCAGTTGATACGCATCCTTGGTGGGCTTCAGCGGTCGTAGCATCCAGTAGGGCCTCCGCGTCCCATCCGGCGAGTGCTCCTTGGCCGGTAGACACTTCGCCAGCCACTCCTTGTAGGTCGCGTGTGCCTTGTCTGTGTCGACCGAGATGTCGCCGTAGCGGTCGCCGGACTCGGGGCGCTTGACGCGGACGGCTTGGTGCCAGCAGTGCATGCCCGACATCGGGTCCGGGTGTACCGGGAAGGTCAGGTTCTGGTGCACGCCGACATCGGTCCACCAGATGCGACTCGTGTCGGCGTCGCTGCTCTTGTACGCACGGGCGCCGTCCCTCCGCGACATCTTCCACCGTGGTCCGTCGTGCGTGAGGTCGACGGTCGCCATGAGCTGTCTCTGGCCGTCCGGACCGGGCAGCCGCCAGCGACCCATGTGGTGACTGCAGGCAACAACGCCGGGGCGTATGCCCTCAGTCACCCAGGCCTTGACGACGAAGTAGCCGATCTCGGTCTCGACGCGCACGAGGTCGCCAGTCTTGAAACCGCCGAGCTTCTCGGCGTCGCTCGTGTGGATCCACAGCGGGTTCGTGTGCGCGATCTCGTCGAGCCACTTGCTGTTGGCCGACCGCGTGTGGATCTGCACCGGTAACCGGAAGGTCGGGATCAGCGGCATCTGATCCGGCTCCAGTTGGTTCCGGTGCACGTGGCTCTCGACCCAGCACGGAATCGCGACGTCATCCCAGCCCCACGTAGCGTGCAAGCTCGACCAGAACTCGAGCTTTCCGGACGGGGTCGGGAAACCACGCAGCCTCGCACCATCAACAATGACCCCAGCAGCGCGCCGGCCCTCGGCATCGGTCGGTGCCGGCTGCGGCACGATGTTCGCGGTCGGCAGCTTCGGCGCCGTCGTGTAGATGCGGTTGAAGCCACTCACGACCGAGCCTTCGAGCTCCTCGTCCTCGACTTCTTGTTCGTAGACGCGGCCAATCGAGCGCGCGACCTCGAAGGCGCCGTACCTGCGCATGTAGGCCAACGGCGAAAGGTCCTCCGCCGCCGCCTTCTCGGGTAGCCCGGGCACGGAGTTCTCGAACATCCACCCGTAGTACTCGTCGACCGTCAGCTTCTCGCCGGGGTTCGCCTTCGACTCGAACCACTGGCGGATGCCGAGTTCGCCATCGGGATCGATGCGCCAGCTGAGCTCGATCCAGAACTCGTTCTCCTCCCAGACCTCGCCGGGGTTCGCATCACGCGTATCGCGGACCTCCTTACCCTCAGCCTCGAGGTGCCGGCGCATGATCGGCTGGCGGAAGCCAATCCACATCGAGTCATGCGTCTCGTAGCTGTGCACGTCGTGGCGCTCACCGCCGAGCCCCATCGGCAACACGAAGTCAGCGAAGTAGGCCGTCTCGCTCCAGGTCGGCGTCAGTGCGATGTGGCACCCGAGCTTCTCCTCGTCGTTGAGCATCTCGAGCCACGAGCAACCGTCGGGGTTCGTCCACACAGGGTTGTAGACGCGCGTGAAGTACGTATCGATCTTGCCACGACCCTCCTTGACGAAGTGCGGCAAGAGAATCGACATCTCGTGGTAGGCGAGCGGAAACTCCTGCGGCCAGTTGAGCTCGTTCCAGCGACTCGGGTGCGGCGGCGAGTGAATCGGCTTGGCAACGAACTTGTTCCAGGCATTCGGGAAGGCGCCACCCTCGGTACAAATCGCGCCGAGCAGCGCGTTGAGCATGAACAACGAACGTGCCACCATCCAGCCACCGGACACGCCCGAACTCGCCGAACGCCAGTTGTGCGTCGACAGCTGTGTACCCGCAGATGCGACCACCTCGGCGACTTCGCGCAGCGTCGCGGCGGCGACGCCCGACTCCTGCTCGGCCCACTCAAAGGTGTACTTCCCGTAGATCTCGGTGAGGACCTCCTCGAACCCCTCGAAGGTGTGCGCTGCACCGGGCCGCTCGTTCTCGAGGAACTCCTCCCAGTTCCACCAGCGCCGCACGAACTCACGGTTGTATCGCTTCTCCTGGATGATCCAGTTGGCGATGGCGAGGTTGATCGCAGTCTCGCTGCCTGGGTACGACGCGAGCCACCAGTCGGCGTGCGTCGCCGTGTTCGACAGTCGCACGTCCACGACGATCAGCTTGGCGCCGTTTTGCTTGCCTTCGATGATGCGCTGCGCATGCGGGTTGAAGTAGTGCCCCGCCTCGAGGTGCGCCGAGATCAGATAGATGACCTTGGCGTTGGCATGATCGGGACTCGGCCGGTCGAAGCCCATCCATGCCGCGTAACCTGCGCGCGCGCCGGAGCTGCAGATGTTGGTGTGCGAGTTGTGGCCGTCGATGCCCCACGCAGCGAGCACGCGCTCGGTGTAGCCATCCTCGCCGGGTCGCCCGACGTGGTAGATAACCTCGTCCTTGCGGTCCTCGTCGAAGGCCTTGCGAATGCGCGTGGCGATCGCATCGAGCGCCTCGTCCCACGAGATGCGCTCCCACTTGCCCTCGCCGCGTTTCCCGACCCTCTTCAACGGGTGCAGAATGCGGTCGGGGTCGTAGACCTGGTTGTGCGTCGCCGGCCCCTTGGCACAGTTGCGGCCGCGCGAAGCCGGATGCTCCGGGTTGCCCTCGAACTTACGAATGCGCCCTGTGTCCTTGTCGACGTAAGCGAGTAGCCCACACGCGGACTCACAGTTGAAGCACGTCGTCGGCAGCAGCCGGTAGCGTCGCTCGACGCGCTTCGGCCACGACTTGGCGTCGAGTTCGGTCCAGTCGTCCCAACGCTCCTTTGGCGGGAAGGACCGAAGGTGAGTGCCCGAGGGGCCCTGATAGAAGGTTTCGTCGTTGGTCATCGGTGCGGGGCGCCAACCTAGCCGATGAGCCCGCGGCAGGCTCGCCGAACCAATGCGATTGTGAGCACCGTCTTCTCTGGCGCGAACGATCGCCCACTGGCCACTTCAGCGCGCCAGGCGCGATAGCCCTTGGAGCGGAAGAAGCGACCAAGGGCGGCGACAATGTAGCGGGGCGTGTTCCTCGCCATCGCACCGCCTTCGCCAGCGGTTCGACGAGCCGGCCACACGGCTGTTGCGGCTAGAGTGTCGAACATGAGCGAGCGAGTCGACCTAGAGATGAAGACAGCGTTCCTCGAACGCACCGTCGAAACGCTGGACGCCGTCGTCCGCGAGCAGGGTAACGCCCTTGCCAGCCTCGAGCGCCGGCTAGCGCTCATCGAGCAGCGTGTGAAGGCAATGCAAGGAGGTGGCCACGACGTCGGTCCGCACGACGTGCCGCCGCCCCACTACTAGGGCCAGGTCACCATGGGCACCCTCAAACACGGGTTCTTCTCTGGCCTGACGCTGATCGCTGCTTGCACCGCCGTTCCCAAGGGTGACAAGGTGGGGCTCACTTCCTTGATGAAGGAACTGCGTGCTGCACAACTCACGGGTGACACGGCGACGGCGGCTCGGATCACGCGTGGACTGATCCCGAACGAGGCGCGGATCCGGCTCGGGCTCAGGACCGGCAACGACGACATGGCCAAGGCGATCGCCAGCATCTACGCACGCCTGCCAACCGACGACGGGGCTTGGGCAGGCGCGTTCGCCGCGCCCGCGGGAAACACCGAGGTGCAGGTGCACGCGGCGACGACCGAGGAGCTGGCGACCAACGCCGGCAGCGGCGAGTTCCCGGGCGGCGCTCGACGCGTGGCAAAGGCGATCCTGAAACCGCAAACAACCTATTACGAGGTCGAGTTCGTCAAGCCCGGCCACAGCGCCGGCATGAAGTACCATCTGTTCTTCTGGGACGGCAGCGCCTGGTGCATGCTCGGACCGGTGTGGCGCAGGATGAAGGAGTAGGCGGGTTGCGCCCCTTGGCTACTTACCCCTGAAGAACTTCGTTTCGCCGCCGCGCAGCTTCGCGACCTCGAGTTCGAGCGTGCCGCGCACCTCAGCACCCGATTGCATCGCCGCGCTCTCGAGCTTGGCCGTGCCGCCGACCAGGGTGATGCCCTTTGTGCCCATCCAGCCTAAACGACCCTCGAACAGGATCCCCTGCACCGTGACGCTGCCGCCGTTGCCGGGTTGGAAGTCGGTTGCCTCGCAGCTGATCGCGATCACCAGCAACTGCCCGTCGGTAGCACGCTTACCCGTGAAGACGATCGCGGGCGGCTTGGGCCCACCGTCGATCGTCGGCACCGTGCTCCGCTGAGCAGTCACTCCGATCTCGGAGAACTTCACGAACTCGCCACCCAGCTTCAGCGTCAAGTCCACGGCTCCGGTCGTGAGCGGTTTACTCGGCTCGCCTTCGTGCCACGTCGTCACGAACGAACCCGACACCCTGCCCACCGGATCGGTGTAGAACGGCTGCCTCGGCCCGCCCTTCAGCCTGACGGGCCAGCGACGGAGCTCACGCTCGATGACCCTGCGACGGTTCTTGATGAACCTACGCACCACGCGAGTCGCCCTGCGGAAGTCGCGCCGCTGGCTCGCGTGCAGATGATCGGTCGCGAGCCCGACGACGCTGTCGATCCGAGCGTAGAGCTGGTCTTCGTTCCAGACGGTCGTCAGCAACTGCTGGAGAACCTTGCGATAGCGAGCCTGGATCTCGGGAAGCCGAAACAGCCGGTTCGCGAGGATCGACTGACTGTGCACCGATTTGGGCTCGATCAAGTAGGGCGGCATCGGCATCCGACTCGTGAACGCGGCGTCGGCACCCCACGGAATGAAGTAGAGCTTCGAGTTGTCCGGTTTGCGATACAGGAAGAAGTTGTTCTGGTTCTGCGCGTAGCCATCCCAGAACCCGACGAGGCTCTCCATCGCCCAGAAGCGGAGGAAGGCATCAACGTCGACCAAAGTCCCGAGGTGCGCGAGGTCCAGCTTCGCCTTGTGGAGGGTCTTCGTGACGGCGACGATCGGCCCGATCTTCGTCGCCTTGCTCTTGCGCTCGAAGCGCGGCAGCGAGTCCTTGTAGAAGTCGGCAACAGCACCCTCGTAGAGCCAACCCGACCCGTCGCCGAAGGCATGCTTCAAGAAGGGCACCTTGATCGATTCGACGTTGGCGTAGACGCCCAGCAGCTGACCGTTGACCGAGACCCGCGCGAGGTTACACCGCGGCGCCGGCGCTCCGGACGCGCGAAACAACGCAAACGTCAAGAGCTGCGACAACAGCGAGCGGTCCTGCTTGTTGTTGTTCAGCGTCAGCCGATCGAACCCGACGGCCGGTTGCTGAGACTCGTACTCGGCGAACTTGACCTTCAGCGACGGTCGCGCCCGGTCCATCGAACCGATGAAACCCTTCTTGCGAATCCCGACGTTCTCGATGCGAACGCCGTCGACGGTCAGATGCCCCTTGTAGTAGCGATAAGGCCGAGGAGCCGGCTTTCTGCCGACGGAGCCGACGAATGTCCGCGTCGTCGCGCGCAGCTCGTCCCAGTCGGCAGCGGGCAGCTCAATGTCTACGCGCACGAGGTGCGACGGGTCGAAGAGCTTGTCGACCCGTAGCGATTTCTGGGCACAGGCTCGACCGCAGGTGGCGCCAGCCACAAACAAACAGAGCAACAGATGCGATGTGCTTGTGCGCATGCTCAGAGCAACAATACGCCCTCTACGCGGATAATTTTTCTTCCAGTCCGCCAGGGTGCAGGCCCACGCCCCCCCCACACACACACCGGTCAGGCTCGTTGACGAGATCCACAGCCCGCCGACCTTGCTTGTCCCCGAGGCACACGAGCGGGCAAGACCCCTCTTGAACGCAAGACGCGACATCAATCGGCCGTGCCAAGGGCTTAGACTTCGCCGACGTACGGGCCCACCGATGGCGCCCACTGGCCGACAAGCCACCAAACCGCAGCCGACCACTTGATTTGATGATCAGCCAAGCCACGCCGCAATCGACACCGCTCGACAAGCAGACCCTGACGGACTATCTCCGGCAGGCCATCTCCGACATCCCGCTTCCACCCTTCGTCCTCGACCTGATCCTGTGCGCCGTCTTCGGCTACCTGCTCGGCCGCCTCTACATCCGCTGCGGGCGTACGCTGTCGAACAGGCGCGAGTTCGCGCGCAACTTCCCGATGCTGGTTCTGACGACGATGCTGGTGATCAGCATCGTCAAGTCATCGTTGGCGTTGTCGCTGGGCTTGGTGGGCGCCCTGTCGATCGTCCGTTTCCGGTCGGCGATCAAGGAGCCTGAGGAGCTCACCTACTTGTTCCTCGCGATCGCGGTCGGCCTCGGCTTTGGTGGCAACCAGCGCGTCATCACGATCTGCGCCTTCTTCGTCATTGCCGCGATCATCCTGATCAGCAGCCGACCGGCCAACAAAGAGCCACCGACGCTGCACGTGACGATCACAGGGCCACAGTCCACCGACCTGGATTCCATTCTGTCGCTGCTGCGTCCGCACTGCACGGACCTCCATCTCTTGCGACTGGACGAGACCCACGAGTCACTCGAGGTAGCCATGCACATCTCGTTCGGGTCCGTCGGCGGACTCAATGCGGCCAGAAAGGCGCTGCGTGACATGAGCAGTCCGTTGACGGTCTCCTTCCTCGACACCCAGGGCCTTGGATAACGACAATCGCATGAGGGGTCTGTCATGAGAGGCCTGGCATGAAGATCTACGGCGATGAGACGCTCAAGCGCCGACGCCTGCTGAGCCTGCCTGGTATCACGCTGCTCTTCCTCGTTTCGGGGGCGTTCGGCGGATTCGTACTCGTCGGCATGATCATCGGACTGCGCCTCGGCGAGAGCCCAGTGATGAGTGGCGTGAATCGCTGGTTACTCGACACCTTCATCGCCAAGCGCGTCGTCACGCCCGGGATCTATGCCGCGAGCACGATGATGACCACCAATCTGCCGTGGAACTTCCTCGAGGGGGTCGCCTACTCGACCGCCGAGCCGATGGAACTCGACGTCAAGTGGGAGGACTACCAAGCCTTGACGCGGCAACGCGAGACGGCACTGAAAGAGGGCATCCTGTTCGCGAAGCCCAGCGACTACGTGCCGGTCCAGATCCGTTACCAGGGCGAGAACTACCGAGGCAAGGCGCGACTCAAGGGGCGACTGCCGGATCACTGGTCCACCGACAAGTGGTCGCTACGCTTCAAGCTCAAGGGCAACACCACGCTCTTGGGCATGAACCGCTTCGCCATCCAGGCGCCGGAAACGCGTCAGTTCCTCGGCGAAGCAATCGCCTTGGAGTTGATGCGGCAGGAAGACCTCATCGCGGTCCAATACCGCTTCGTCGACGTCAGCATCAACGGCGTGGCGAAGGGGCTCTACGCGCTCGAGGAGACGCTCGACAAACACCTGCTCGAGCGGTCGCGGCGTCGCGAAGGCCCGATTCTGCGCTTCGACAACGACGCCGCACTTCGCTCCTACGGCGCAACGGGCGACTTCGAGGCCGGGTCGGGCGAGTTCACAGCGAGCCCGATCACAGGGCAAAACAGGGATGCCGGACCCGGTTCGTCGTTGGAGCGCGCCGCGGCGTTACTCGAGGCGTTCCGCGCCGGCCGCGTACCCGCAAGCCGCGTGTTTCACATCGAACGCTTGGCCACCTTCACGGCGTTGCGTGAGATCATTGGCGCCAAGGAGATGGACTGGCGCGACATGCGCCTCTACTTCGACCCGATCCGGTCGCGCTTCGAACCAATCGGCTACGACAACCATGCCGGCGCCAAGATCACCAAGCTGTTCTGTGACGACGGCGGCATCTACTCCAAGGGACCCAAGACGCCGCCTGAGTTGTTGACGAAGATGAACTTCGTTCGCTTGCTGTTCCAGGATCGCGCCTTCGCCGCCGCCTACGCCGCTGCGCTGCAGCGAGTCTCGCGACCGGAGTATCTGGAGCAGTTCTTCGCCAAGCACGGCGAACGACTGCAGAAGTCGTTGATCAACATTCACGCCGACTACCCATACGTCGGGTCGCCAGCCGCGAACTTCGTGCACAACGGAAAATTCATTCGCAAACAGCTCGAGGGGCTGCACTCCCTGCACGTCTACCGGCACGATGCCATCGGCCAGCAACTGACCGTCCTGGCCGGCAACACCCAGAGCTTGTCGGTCGAAATCGTCGGCCTATCAGTTGGCGGCGGCTCGCCGGTGCGACCGACCACGCCAGTCGTCCTCGGGTCGAAGCGACGGGCGCAGGCGCTGGACTTCGTCAAGGTCGTGTTCGAGGCTCCGACCGGCACCGACTGGACAGTCGTCGACACCAAGACTCTGGCCGTGGCCTACCGGTTCGTCGGCACCAAGCGGCTCATGCACACCACCCTCTACGAATGGAGCTGCCTGCCGCCAGTGCTGCCCGAGGCCGACTGGATGGCCGACACCAAGGGCTTTCGTTCGACGCCCGGCGTCGTCGTCGACGACACCGAACGCACAGTCACGCTGTCGCCGGGCAAGCGAGTATTGGACAAGAACCTCGTCATCCCGGCCGGCTACACAGTGCACGCCGCGGGTGGGGTCCACCTCGACCTGCGCAACGGCGCCAAGCTGCTCAGCTACTCGCCGTTGTTGTTCGAAGGCACCGCGGTCGCCCCCGTCATCATCGAATCCTCCGACGAGACAGGACAGGGCCTCGTGGTCCTCGACGCGCCTGGCGAGTCACGACTGAGCAACGTTCGCTTCCTCGGCCTCGGCACGCCGACACAGGACGGCTGGCTGGTGCCCGGCGCGGTGACCTTCTACGAGTCAGACGTGACGATGTCGTACGTCCAGTTCAAGGGCGGGCGATCCGAAGACGACCTCAACGTGGTCCGCGCGCGCGTGACCCTGGACCACGTGAGTTTTGTCGACGCCCACTCCGACGCTTTCGACGGCGACTTCGTCAGCGGCACCGCCAAGAAGTGCACCTTCTTACGCAGCGGCAACGACGGCATCGACCTGTCCGGCTCGGTGTTCTCCGGCGAGGATCTCACGTTCGACCACATCGGCGACAAAGCGATCAGCGCTGGCGAGAACAGTCAGGTCAAGGTGCAGAACCTGAAGATCAGCGACACGGAGCTAGGTTGCATTAGCAAGGACGCATCGCGGCTGACCGTGAGAGGCATTGAGTTCCTGCGCACACGGGTCGCCTTCGTCTCGTTCCAGAAGAAGAGCGAGTTCTCGAGTGGCTGGATCCACGCGACCGGTTGCAAGCTGGTCGATGTGGAGGTCCCCCACCTGGTCGAGAAAGGCTCGCACCTGGCAGTGAATGGCGCATGGGTCGCACCAAATCACAACAAGGTCGAGCCGCTGCTGTATGGCGGCAAGTACGGCCGCCGCAGCAAGTAGAGATGAGCGAGTGAGCGAGCCCGAAGACAGATTCCGCTACGAGCGCAAGTTCGCCACGCAGTCGCTCACCCCCCACCTGGCCGAGTCCGTCGTTCGTGAGCACCCGGCGCTGTTCCGCCAGGCCTATCCAGATCGAGACGTGTGCAACGTCTACTTCGACGACCTCAACCTGCAGAGCCTGAAGGCGAATCTCGACGGGATCCCGAATCGCACCAAGACCCGCATCCGCTGGTACGGCGAGATCCGCGGCCTGGCCAACAAGGCGCAACTGGAGTTCAAGATCAAGAAAGGGCTCGTCGGAACAAAGGAGATCTACGCGCTCGCCCCGATCGACACACGGAGCGGACAGATCGAAGCGGCCATCGCCGAGCAGCTACGCAGCTCTGATCTGCCCGAGGCCGTCGCACTGCGCATCAGGATGCAAGAGCCGACACTCCTGAACAGCTACTCGCGTAAGTACTTCCTGTCTGCGGATGGACGCTTTCGGGTCACGATCGACAGCAACATGCGGTTCTACCCGGCGCGCAATCCGTGGAAACGGCGACCGGCGCAGCACGTCGGTGCGATCGTGGTCGAACTGAAGTACGCGCGCGCTGACAACGACACGGCTTCGGCAGTCGCCCAGAAACTTCTGTTTCGACTCAGTCGGAGTTCCAAGTACGTCACCGGCATGAATCTGTTGTTCGGCGTGTCGGACTTTCACTAGTGTTCAAGTTCTCGCGCCCCTTGCGAACCACGGCACTCCTCGCCTGCTTGTCCTCGCCTTTGTTCGCGCAGGTGATCGAGCCGCCCAATGTTCGCGACACAGCACGGTTTCGCTTCCTCGTAGCTGGTCACGCCTACGGCTCTCACCGCGGCGACAACCTCGGCCTGCACCCGCCGCTGGTCGCGAAACTGCACGCTGGCGCATTCGGCAAGCTGGACTTCATCGTGTTCACAGGCGACGTATTGCGGCGGTTCGAGCAAGAGTCGTGGGCCTCCCTCACGAAAGAGCTGCGACCGCTCGGCTGCAAGTACTACATCACGCCCGGCAACCACGACGTGACGGACTTCGGTAGCGTTCGGCTACGAGAAGCCTACGGCTCCTTGCACTACCGGTTCGACGTCGGGACAACGCGGTTCGTGTTCCTCAATACGCAGGAGGTGTCGCGGACCATCCCGCCGGGACAACTGCTCTTCCTGCGCGCAGCGCTGAAGGAGAGCGAAGGCATCGGAGCATTCCTCGTCTTCTTCCACGAACTGATCTGGCTGGCCAAGAAGCCACACTACAAAACGATCCGCGCCAACAGCCGATCGAGACAGAACAAGCTCGGCAAGTCCAACTACTGGCGCGACATCCACCCATTGCTCGTGCAGCAGGCGCCGCGCCCGGTGTTCGTGATCGCCGGCGACGTAGCTGGCAACGCCGATGCGATACCGGCGTTCAAGGACCAGGTTGACAACGTCAGTCTGATCGCAAGCGGCATGGGCGAGGTCAAGGGAGAGAACGCTCTGGTCGTCACCGTGGACGGCAGCAACGTCGCAGTGAACCTGCACTGCCTCGACGGTTCAGACCCGCGACTCCTCGACTACTACACACCCGCCAACCTCAACTCGCTACCGCGTGACGCCTTCCGCCGCACACCGCCACCCGGCTCGAGCCGCGACTGGCTGATCGCGTTGATCGCAGTCGGCATCGTCGGCATCGGCGCCCTCATCGCGATGGTCCGGCGACGCCGCCCAGTGGAGCGCTGAGATGATGCGGAGCACAAGACCCGCACCGTAGACGGCCAGACATGCCACCAACGACAGTGTGCCAGCCCTACTTGCCCCGCGCGGAGAACGCCGACCTGCGGCTCAGAGCACGCAAGAAGGCGACGAGGTGCAGGGCATCTTGGTCCGACAAGGCCAGCGGCTTCATCTTCCGATCGAGTCGCGGATTCTCGTTGCCGCCACGACGGTAGAAGGCGACGACTTCCGCGAGCGTCGCCAGGCTTCCGTCGTGCATGTACGGCGCGGTCTCGGCCAGCGCGCGCAGAGTCGGCGTTTTGAATCCGCCCGCGTCCGCCGGGTCGTTCGTGATCGCCATGCGACCCGGCCGCGACTTGCCGCCAGCCACACCGATCCCGGTGTTATGGAACGCTTCGTCAGTGAGGTTCGGGCCAGTGTGACACCTCCAACAACCGCCCTTGCTTTCGAAGATCCACATGCCGGTGCGCTCGGATCTGGTCAGATGGCCGACCTGTCCCGCTCGGAAATCATCAACGACCGTATCCGCGTGCACGAGCGTGCGAGTGAAACTGGCGAGCGCCACCGACAAGTCCTGCGCCGTCGCCTCGCGACCGAAGAGCGCCGCAAACTTCTTGGCGTAACTCTCGTCCTTGCGCAAGCGCAGGATCGCATCCTCTAGCGGCAGCGCCATTTCATTCGCATTTGAGATCGGCAGGATCACTTGCTCTTCGAGGGTCTTCGCGCGGCCGTCCCAGCTGAACGCCTTGCCATACGCGCGGTTGTAGAGCGTCGGCGCATTGCGCAGCGCGCGCCGACCGAGTGACCCGGCCGGCAGAGCCTCGACGCTCGCGAACCCGTGCTCCGGCGCGTGGCAACTGGAGCACGATATCTTGCGATCGATCGACAAACTCGTATCGAAGAACAGCGTTCGCCCCAGGCCGGCCACGGCCGGCCTGAACGTGTCGCTCCCCGGCACGGGTGACGGGAGACCCTTCGGGGCGGACAGCTGCAAGCTGGACTGCACAGGCGTCACAACCTGCGCCGAGATCGACGCCCTCGAGACGGCAGCAACGATGATCAGCATCACGAAGCGCACGGCTGGATTCTCGGCGGTCACTGGCAGATTTCCCAGAGGCACAGCCGAATCAGAATGATGCCGGCACCAGCTCGACGCGAATCGTGTTGTGGTACTTCTTGTGCCCGCCCCAGCGCCCGCCGCGACGCACCCAGACGGCATGGCTCTGCAACTCGGGTGGGTTCTTGATGTATGTCGGCGGGATCGCGAACGGCGCGCGCGGGTCGGAGGGCTCCACCTCTACCCAACCGACGCGTGGCAGACGGATCTCGGCCCAGGCGTGTCGATTCCAGTCGCTGCGGCCGTCCCAGAAGCCTTCCTGGTTCCGGGCGTTGAAGCCGATCGCAGCGCGCGCGGGGATCAAAAGCTCCTGACTGAGCGCCTGGAACACGGTCAGACGATGACCGCACCAGCCCTTGCGCCCGCGCACGATGGAGCCAAGGTCATTCGTGCCATAGTCAACATCAACGCTGTAAGCGATGTTGGCTGCGATCCAAGCCGTGACCGCTCGGACGGCTTCGACTGGATCGGTATGGCGCGCTCGAATGTCCCGGGCCACGCGACGCAGCGGCTCCGGCACGTTGACGGGCTTTGCCCGTTGTCCATCAGGAACGTCATGAGCGGCGTCCGCAACCTCATCCCAGGTCAACTGCAATCGCCCGGTCCTCAGTGCACGATGGGCGGTCGTCACGTCGAAGCGCGTCTCGAAAACGTGGACGCCCGGCTCGACACCGTTGCGCTCCCATCGCCACCATGACCCACCCTTCTGCGCTGGCTGCCAAACGGCGTCGGGCGGCATCAGCGTCGGCTCGCTGATCCAGAGGGTGTTCGACGACATCCAGGTAGGCTGTATCGGACGGGCGTGATACACGCGCAGCACTTCAACGGGCGAAGTGAACTCGATGCGAGTGCGGTGGGTCAATCGATAGGTCACGACCTGACTGACGTCGACGTAAGAGGAACGCGCGGCGCTGCAGCCTGCTGAGACCAGGAGCAAGCCGATCATCCAGGCTGGCGTGGCGCGGTTCACGGCTGGCTACGAAACACCATTCAGCCCAGGGTGCAAGGGCCGCCAGACAGCCCCCGAGACATCAGCGCGGCAGCCTCGACTCGAGCCAGTCGCCAAGCGCCGCCGCGACGAGGCCATTCGCACGGGCGTTGAGGTGGCCGGCACGAAACAACTTCTTCGGGCCCACCGATTCTGCGGACAGCGCTTCTGTCAGGTCGAGGAAGGGCAGATTGCGCGCGCGAAGGTCGTCCGTCAGCGTGCGCCAATAGCGTTCCTTCAAGCGAGCGGGCGCCATGTCCTTCTCGGACGGGAAGATCAAGATCGGCGCGAGCTTGGCGCCGAGCGCGCGCGCTTCGCGATGGAAGGCCGCGAGTAGCGCGACCGTCACGAGGAAGGGCTCTTCACCTGAGGCGAGCCAGCGATCGCGGTGCCGGCGCGCCGCGTAGGCGCTGTAGGCACCGGCCAGCCTTCCAAGCGCGAAGTGACGCAGTAGGCCGAGACGCGGGCCGATCCAGTACTCATCTTGACGCAGGTCTTCGACAACGCGGCCGTCCTGCACAGCACTCAGAAGGGCGCGCTCGGTGGCATACGGAAGGGGCAGCAACTGCAGCCCGTTGCCGCCGAGCACAAAACGTGGCTTACCAGCGACGACCCGCGTCGACGGATAGTAGATCGGCCGATAGCGGTTCACGTTGCGGTTGATGTTCTCAAGCATGATCCCGATACCGACCACGTCCGGATCGAGGCCGGGCGCTTTACGGCGGCAGCGCAGCAACGCTTGGTCGGTGCCGTAGGCGCCGATCCCGAAGTTGATGACCTCCCAGTCTCCGCGCTTCTGTTCGAGTTGGTGCTGCCAGGTCTCGTGGTCGTCGACTTCCTCGCAGTAGGTAAATGAGTCGCCAAAGCAAAGGATGCGCGTCGTGCCGGCCGGCTTGCGCTTCGGGTACTCGCGTCGGCCGCGCGCAGCCCAGGAGTTACTCGTGTAGTTGCCCTCGCCGCGCTTCCGTGAGGGGCGGTTTGTCCAGCCCAACTCGCGATCCCAGGCGCCATGGCCCGTGTCAGGGTTGTCGCTGTCGAGCAGCGCCAAGCGACGCTCGAGGAAAGTTCGTTGGGCCGGGTTGGTGATCGCGCCGAACGGAGGCAACGGCCAATGACCGAACGCCCCATTGCGAACGAAGAACAGCGACAGCGCGAGCTCGAGCAGGACCACCGTAAGAGTCACAACGAACAACCAACGCATACCGCGCTTCTGCCAAAGAGACTGCCGGAAGTTCGGACTCTCGCTGCCCGTCACTCCGCCTCCGTGAGCCGCGCGATCGCCATCCCCGAGAGCCGCTTTTCCTCAGCCTTGTCCGGGTCGAGCACGTAGCTCTGGTTCTTGCAGCACGCAACGACTTCGCCGAGCGTGTTGAAGTAGAGCGAGGTGTATGGCACGTAACAGACCGAGCGAACGGGCTCCCCGTCGATCTTTCGTGATGCCTCGTAGCCTTCGCGTATGCCTTGATCCATCGTACCCGCGGCGTTGCCCTACAGGAGCCTACACCGGCAGAGGCACCCAGTCGGCAGTCGACTCAGTGACGGCCTCTGGTAACGAAGTTCTCCGCGACGAGATCAGCGACAACCTTGTTGTCCAGGTCGGTGCAGTGGCCGTCGGCGTTGAAACGCACACCGCGAGCAGGCCGACGGCCGAGTTCGGCGAAACGAGCGCGAACGTCCACGAGATCCACGCCGTCCTCCTTGGACACTCGCACAGCGGTTTCGTCCACTGAGCCTTGGGGGAACGAATCGTCGAGTAAGACCGGCTCGCTATCATATGACGTTTCTGACGGTACTGATCCCAGCCTCGGCCTTCGGAGGGCATTCGGCCGGCGCCAAGCCGGGCATGTTCGCAATGGCCGCCGTCTGAAAACGCTCGCGTTCGGGGGCATGGTGCGCTGATGCTGGCGGGGAATGTCGCGACTGAAACGGATCCTCACGACCCACTGCCTCGCAGCGTTGACCGCAACAGCCTGCACGCCACGGGCCCCGACGGAGAGCGCCCGGCCCAAACAGGACCGCAGAGTTCTCGGCGTCTACTACCAACCGTCGCCCAAGACGCCGGCTGAGCTGCAGAGAGTCATCGAGGGCGACCCCGGCGGACGGCAAGCCTTCACACACGCGATGGCAGCAGTCGTTCGGTTCGAGCGTGCAGGAACACGAGAAGTCTGGCGCGATTATCTCGCTGCGGCGGCGAGGGTCGGTCGCGGCCGGTTCCGCTGCGTGTTCGATGTCCATGTCCTCGCCAACGATGAATGGCTGACCAACGGTCGGTTCGCCGGCCTCATGCATCGCATGCTCGAGAGCGAACATGCTGACCTCATTGGCGGTTGGTACGTCTGCGACGAAGCACTGGGCCGCAGCATCCAGGGCCGCAAGAACCCGGTCGACCTGAAACCGATGTGGGACCTTGTCATCGCGATCCGAAGCGTGGCCAAGCAGACCAACAGGCCGCAGATGATCTACGCCGACTACGCTTCGGTTCTGCCCCTCCTCAAACGCGGCGGCGACCCGATAAAGGGCGGCTATGCCGACTACACGGCAGACCCAGCACAACGCGCACCCTTCCTGTGGGGCGGCCATTGGGTCGGCAAGGTTGACGATCCGCGCTACAACGAGGGCAATCCAATCGTGCGCGGCTACGGCTTCTTCGGTGAGGACGTGACCATGGTCAACTGGTGGGGCGACGCGGCCGAGTTGCATCGTTGGGCGCCACGCATCCTCAGTGAGTTGCCGACCAACAAGCTGCACCTCGGCATCTGCTACGACTGGACGCCCAGCACTCCCAGCAACAACGCCAAGGGGCTCGCGCGCACGGCTGACGTGACGAATAAAGCCAAGGAACTCGGGGTCGTCGGTTTTTGGTTCTGGTCCTGGCAGGCGATCGACGCCGGCGGCAAACGCTACAAGGGACTACGCGAGTGGTGGGAAACCGCGCCCGGTGAGGAACATGCGCGGCGCTATGCTTCGCTCGTCGAGTCACTTGGCCGATAGGAAAACGTACCGCGCCATGGCTCGTTCCACAGATCGTGGTAGGCATCGCTTGCTTGGCGTGTGCCTCGGGCGGCCGAAGCCAGCCGCAAACGCCGACGATGAACCCGATCAGAAAATCTGACGAAAACAAGACGTGGCAGACGCCGAGCGTCGAATCGAACGCCAAAAAGTCACTGCTCTCGGCACCACGGTCAACGTAAACAGCTCCTGCAACCGCCTCCGTGACCAAAGGAGACTCGATGCGACCACTCATCATAGCCGTCGCCACCGGCGCCTTGCTGATTTCGACCACCGTCGCCCAGCGCCGAGGACGGGGTTTCCGAGCCAGTGGCGACACCTGGAAGTTCCTCGCCAAGAAGTACGACAAGAACAAGGACGGCGAGATCACCTGGAAGGAGTACGCCCGCGACAAGGGCAAGTTCGCCGAGCTCGACAAGGACGGCAACGGCGGGATCACAAAGACCGACTTCGACCAGGGTGGAGGTCGCGGACAGGGCTCGCGCGGCAATCGCCGCCGCGGCGGCGCTACGCCGAAAGCCGGTGACCTGGCTCCCGACTTCGACCTGCCGCTCGCCAAGAAGCCAAAGCAGCGCATCAAGCTGTCGAGCTTCGCCGGCAAGAAACCGGTCGCGTTGATCTTCGGCAGCTACACCTGACCGCCGTTCGCGAACTCAGCCGGTCGGCTGAGGAAGCTGTACAAGGACTACAAGCCGGACGTGCAGTTCATTCTCGTCTACGTGCGCGAGGCACACGCGATCGACGGCTCCAGACCCAACAGTCGGGTCCAGATCGAGGATCCTGTCTCCGACTTCGAACGGCAAGAGGTCGCCAGTTCGTGCATCGCCAATCTCAAGTTGCCGATGACCACCGTCGTGGACGGCGTCGATGACAAGGTCGGCACTGCCTACCAGGGGCTGCCCGATCGACTCTACCTGATCGGCAAGGACGGCAAGATCGCTTACGCCGGCGGGCGCGGCCCGCGCGGCTTCCAGCCCGAAGAACTCGAAGACTCGATCATCGAGGAGCTGAACAAGATCTGGAAGAGCGGCAAGAAGGCGAAGGCAACGAAGACTAAGCGCAACAAGCAGACGGACGCCAAGGGCAAGTAGCGCTCGATCGAATTAGGCGGCTAGTGGAGACCCACTAGGCCTGCTTGACGATGCGCATCCACGGCCGGGGCGCTTCCCAACCGGCGGGATACTTCTGCTTGGCGTCTTCGTCGGTCACGCCGGGCGCGATGATGACGTCCTCACCCTGCTTCCAGTTGACGGGGGTCGCAACCTGCTGCTGCGCCGTGAGCTGGCACGAGTCCAAGAGCCGCAGTACCTCGTCGAAGTTGCGACCGGTGCTCATCGGATAGGTGAGCGTCGCCTTGATCTTCTTGTCGGGTCCGACCATGAACACCGAGCGGATCGTCGCGTTGTCGGCAACCGACCGGCTCTTGGCGTCACCGCTCGCGTTCGGATGGATCATGTCGTAGGCCTTGGCGACAGCCAGATCGGTGTCCCCGACGATTGGGTAGTTGGGCGCGTGGCCCGTTAGCTCCTCGATGTCCTTCGACCATGCCTCATGGTCGTCCACCGAGTCGTTGCTCAGCCCCATGACCTTGCAGTTGCGGCTTGCGAACTCGGGCTGCAACTTGGCCATGTAGCCGAGCTCAGTCGTGCAGACAGGTGTGAAGTCCTTCGGGTGCGAAAACAGGATCGCCCAACCATCTCCGATCCAATCGTGGAAGCGGATGCTGCCCTCGGAAGTCTCTGCCGTGAAGTCCGGTGCTTCGTCGCCAATACGTAGTGTCATCTGTGGTTCCCTTCCTCGCTGGGTATTACGAAACTCCAAGCACCGGTGCAAGACGCCGTGGTATCGCGTCAGGCGATCGGCGGCTCCTGAGCCGACCGGACGTGCGCGTGCTCGTAAAGGAGCAGTCCTACCAGTGCCCAAACCCACCCTAGCGGCGCGACGATGGCGAGCACGACAAAGGCGACGCTGGCCCAGAACCACATCGCGTAGCGGCCGCGGGTCATCTCGAAGACCGCGAGTTCCGCATGCGCGGTCGGATGCGTCAGCATGATCTCGCCAAACACAAACATCAGGTGCAACGCACACGCGAGCGGGAAGAAAGGCAGCACCAGATCTTCGAGCGGGCCACCAACCAGGAACGGCATGACACAGGCAGTGCCAAGGATCGCCGACTGCAGCAGCAGGTGCGGTGGCAGGAGCGGACTCTGCCAGAGATCGCGCGCCTTGGCTTGCGCAAACAAGAACGCGGTATAGATCGCGGTCAGTCCAGCCAGCACCACACCGATGCCAGCCAGCCAACGTGCGAAGGCGCCACCGCCAAAGATGCTGGCGAGAAAGTGCAAGCCGAGCACGATCGAGTAGCCAAGGATGATGAACGAGCCACGCACGAGCCAGCTCTTCCATTGCGGCCGACGGAAGATCAGCAGGAAGCGCTCAGGCCGCTTCAGGTCCCAGATCAACAGCCCGCCCGTGATCCCGAGGAAGGTACCAGAGACAATCGGCGCGACCCAGCGGAACACGGTGTGGTCGGGCTGCATCCAGCCAAAGAGTACGAAGAAGGCCGCCATGAAGTAGGCCCCCGCGGCGATTCCCTTAGTCCACGTGTAGAGCGAGACCTTCCAGCCCCATGGTCTGTCGTGCGCGATGTCGTAGCTGAGCATCGCGCCGGCAGCGCTGTTCGAGGTTCTGGGATGTCCCGACTGCACGCCGCCGCGCTGCTGCTCCGACCACATGAAGATACCGCCGTCTGGGCGCTCGGCCGCGAGCGGATCGAGCGTCGCCGAGTGCGCGCCCTTGTAGAACAGCTTGGGCTTGGCCTCCTTCTCCGGCCGCCGCACCTGCACCGAGTCACGGTTCACGTACGACGCGACCTTGGTAGTCGTATCGAGCATGTCTCCGACCAGGATAGCCTCGGTCGGACACACGACCACACAAGCCGGCTCGAGCCCCATATCGATGCGGTGCGCACAGAAGTTGCACTTCTCTGCGGCGTTGTCCTCCGGGTTGATGAAGATCGCGTCGTAGGGACACGCTGCGATGCACGCCTTGCAGCCGATGCAAATGTCCTTGTCGAAGTCGACGATGCCGTCGTGGCGCTGGAACATCGCAGTGGTCGGGCAGATGCTGACGCAGGGCGGCGACGCACACTGGTTGCAACGGGTGACCTGGAATGCGCGCCGCACCTCTGGAAACGTCCCCACATCGACGTACTTGACGTAGGTCCGGTGCACAGACAACGGCACCTCGTTCTCGGACTTGCAGGCAGTGCTACACGCATGGCAACCGATGCAGCGAGTGTGATCGATGACCTTGGCCCAGCGGACTGCGGGCGCGACAGCGTCGGACATGGGCGGGAGTCTAGCCACACGGTCATCGCGAACACACGTTCGCGGTCGCGCTTCCACGGCTTCCGCGCAATGGTCGCGCCGCCCACAGCCACCCCAACTGTGATCGCGCAAGTTGTTTGAGCCTTGCCCTCTACGGCTCCTATCCTACGCGCATGGGTCCAATCACAAACAGCCTCCAGGCGGCTGCGGTAGCAGCGCTCTTGTCGGGGTTGGCAGTGGCCGCCCCACAGTCTTTCGAGGCGCGCAACAGCGCCATGGGCGGGACCGGCGTCGCCTCCTCGGGCTACCTCTCGGCGGGACTGACCAACCCGGCACTGTTGACACGGTACGATTCCACCGATGACTTCGGCATCCTGGTGCCGGCTTTGGCCGGTGTGCTGGCCGACGAGGACGAACTGGCCAGCGCCATCGATGCCTTCCAGAACAACCTGGACGACCTACAGAATCGCACACCGACTCCCGCCGAACTCCTGGCGTTGAGCGCGCAGATCCTGGCGCTCGGCGACCGCAGGCTGACCGGCAGCGCCGGCTTTAGCTTCGCCGCAGCGATCCCGTCAGAGGAGTTCGGCGTGGCCATCGTCGTGACCTCACGCCTGGACACTACCGGCTTCGTTCAGATCGATCCGACCGATGTCACCCGGATCCTGGCCAACAACCTGACCGGCCTGCGCTCGAATGGCGTGGTGCTGGCGGCTGCTATCACTGACGTCGGCCTGGCCGTGGCGCATGCTTTCGACGTGGGAGTCGGCAAGCTCTCGGTCGGGCTCACGCCCAAGCTGCAGCGCGTCGACACCTTCAACTACTCCGTCAACATCGAGACGTTCGAAGGGGGCGACTTCACGGACAGCGGCTACCGCAACAACAAGGTCAGCTTCAACTGCGACGCAGGACTCGCATGGGCACCGATCGACGAACTGGTCATTGGTCTCGTCGGCCGCAACTTGGTTGCCACGAACTACGACACCGTGGTCACCAACGGTCAGAGGTTCTCGTACAACGTCGCACCGCTAGTGACCGCTGGCGCAGCCTTCACGACCGACCTTCTGACCCTCGCTGCCGATGTTGACTTGACCGTGATCGAACGGTTCGACGATAGGTCCGGGCTCGAGGATGACTCGCAGTATCTGCGGCTCGGCGCCGAACTAGACGCCTGGGAATGGGCCCAGGTCCGTGGAGGCTTTCAGTGCGACCTGCAGAGCACGACTCCCAACCTGTTCACCGCCGGGCTGGCCGTCTCACCGTTCGATGTCGTTCGTGTTGACCTCGCCGGGATGATCGGCGGCAAGGGGACCTACGGCGTCGTCTTGCAGGCGGCCATCACGCTCTAGCGGGCTGCTCATCGGGACGCCACGATCGCCGCGTCGCCATCCGGTTCTTGAGCGGTCTCGGACACCCCAGTCGTTGCCGAGGGCGCTCCGGCATCGTCGCCCGACGTGGGATCGAACTGGTGCCTACTACGCCAGCGCGTCCTCGATAAAACGCGGCAGCACTTTGTCGGAGTCGAAGTGCTCCTCGGCGAGTTCGCGCGCAGCGCGACAGTGGTAATCGTAGTTGCCTTCCAACTCCTCGACGGCAGCATGCGCTTGGTCAAAGGTCTCGAACGCGAACAGTCCATCGCCTGCCGGCAGCCACGATTGGAAGCCGGTGTCCTGGGTAATGACCGGCCGGCCGGTTGCCATCCACTGCTGGCTGCGCTCACTGAACCACCCGGTCCCCGCGTAGCCGTGCTTGGCGATCGTGAGTTCGCCGCGCGAAGCGTGGATGAATCCCTGGTAGGTGTGCAAGGAGCGTGACACCGCGAGCGGGTCCCTGAGGACCCAACCGTGGCTCTCGATCTCTTGCCTCGGAAAGTCCTCGCCACCGAGCGCGATCTCGCAGCGGCGTTTCGTGTGCCTCGGCATGTCCATGATCAACGGGAACGAGTCGCGCTTGGTGCCGAGACGAAGATCACCGTAGCTTCGGTCTGGATAGCTGTCCCACAACATGACCGTCGAGAAGGGTCCGCCCCGACGGGGCGGCTGAACGGGCCAACAGTCCAAGACGGTCGGCTGCAACGCACCATGCCAGGTGAAGCCGGCCAGGGGGATCTCGGTCTTGCCCTGCGCGATGTGACGACCGAACGTGAAGAACACGTCGTGCGCCTTCGCGATCTCCATCCGGTCGGGGACCTGGAGCAACTGGATCTGGTGGAAGCCAGGGTCACGCTCGACGTAGGCCTTGCGCGGTACGCGTTCAAGCCACGGCCGGATCGGATGCAACGCCGAGATGTTGATCAGCAAGTCAGCCGTGCGGCAGACCTCGGCGTGGTCCGCGGGTCCGTGCCACCTCCTCGAGTGCGCATCGTAGTAGGCCCATCGATCCTCAAGGCCCGCACCGCGAAACACCTCCTCGGCGTAGTTCAGACCGTAGGTCGGATCCGTGGTCGTGATGTGCCGGCTCGGGTCGTAGCAGCTCTCCCAGTCGTCACTATCCTCAAGATACCAAACGTCATGACCGAGCCGCCGCAGGCCGAGCACCCACTGCAGCACCGACCAGGTCATGCCGGCAACGGGCCCGCGCACGATGTAGCCGCAGAGGATGATGCGAAGACTCATGCGTCTCGCATCGCTCGGTCAACGAGGTCGCGCAGCACCTTGTCGGAATCGAACCACTCTTCCGCGATGTCGCGCGCCGCCCTGGCGTGGCGGTCGTAGTCCGCGACGACCTGCTGCACTCCGGCAGCAGCCTCCTCGAGCGTACGAAATGGCACGATGCCGCAACCCACCGGCAGCACGTCCGAGAAGCCGGTCTCCTGCACGACGACCGGACGTCCGGTCGCCAGGTAGCACGCCGAGCGGCAACTGAACCAACCCGACTGTCCCTGGACGTATCCGTTCTTGGCTACGCTCCACTCGCCGGCGGAAGACTCGATGTAGCTGCGATAGGCGTCGACCGTGCCGCTCACCTCGCCCGGATCGACCAGACGCCAGCCCTTGTGGCGCAGCAGGTCGATCGGCAACTTGCGGCCACGCCCCTGATTGGCCGCCAGTTCGACCGGCGTCGGCTGGATCAGGGACGGCAGATCGAAGAACCGGCGAAACTCGATGTCCTTCTGTCCGTACTCTCTGCCGCCGTACTCGATCGGGTTGTACGAGCGCCAGTTCATGACCGTCGTGAACACGTCGCCGTGCTTCGACTCCGGCCGCCATTCGGACAGTACGACCGGCTGTCGCGTCGGCACCCAGTCATGTCCTGTGTCCGGCGTCGCCTCCGAATGCTTCTCGCCGAAGCTGAACGTCACGTCATGCACGTCGATGAGGTTCCGCAAGTAGTCGTTGCCAGCGACGATCTTGACCTGCGTGAACACGGGGTCCGAGTCGATGTAGGCCATGCGGCGGGCGCTGCGATACTCGTCCGGCCGCTCCAGCGTTCCCGACACGTTGATCAACAAGTCCGCCGTCTCGAGCACCT
The DNA here is from genome assembly GCA_002685965.1 of Planctomycetota bacterium. Taxonomy (GTDB): domain Bacteria; phylum Planctomycetota; class UBA1135; order UBA1135. Next base: position 32,183 of record NYZE01000100.1, read on the forward strand.
CGGTACGCTTGAGATCCGACAGCCCGAACCACTGGCCCTGCCACGCGAAGCGATAGGCCCATCGATCGCCAAGCCCCCACCGCGACATGCTCTCGTGCAAGTAGTCGGTGTTGTATTTGCAGTCTTTGACGAGGCCGTCTTCGGAGGGCGCGTAGGGCCACTGCCCCGTGTCCTCGATGTAGTAGACATCGTGGCCAAGCCGGGCCAAGCCGATGACGTACTGCACGTAGTCCCAGGTGACACCACCAAGCGGGTACTGGCCGATCAAACCCGTGACGATGATGCGCAGCGACGAGCTCATGCGAGTGCCGCCCGCAGGTCTGTATCGGGGCCGACGGCGATGCGCGGGATTTGATACCTATCCGTAATCGGTATGCACGCGACGACGCCGCCGTAGAGGAAGGCCGCACGATAGCCCAGCTCCGTCATGGTCTCGGCCGTCTGCGCTGCGTCCTTGCCCGCATCCCCGAAGGGATAGGCGTGGAGCACAACATCCGTTTTCAGGTGCTCCTCAATCAACGACCTGGAGCGGGCGAGCTCTTCTTTGATGTGAAGCTGATCGAGCGCGGAAAACGTCGCATGCGAGCAGGCGTGCGATTGAATGCTAACACCACGTTTCTCGAGTTCAGCGATCTCGTCCCAGGTCAGGATCGGTTCTTCCGGCTCGTTGCCGGCGTCGAACGAGTTGACACCACCGACGTAGTCGGTCGGCACGAACGCAACAGCGGGGAGGCCGAAGCGAGCAAGGATCGGTTCGGCGACCGTCAACATTGAGCGGCAACCGTCGTCGAACGTCAGGAGCGCCGATCGCTCCGGCAGGGACGACGGGCTGTCGAGTCCCGCGACAAACCGCGCCGCATCGATCACCTCCCAACCATCCGCACGCACCACTTCGAGGAAGCCAGCGAACGTCGCTTCAGGAATGTAGTTCCAGGTCTCCCATCCGCCCGGTGGCGGCGGACCGATCTTATGGAAACCGAGCACCGCGAGCATCGCTAACCGGCCTCTTTCACGTCCATGGCCCGCTCCAGCAAACGCGCCCCGACCTTGCACGCGTCGAAGTGGTCCTCGACCAGTGTCCGGGCCATCGCACAGTGTCCGGCGTAGTCGGCCTCAGCGGCGTCGAGCAGGCGCGCGGCCTCTGCGGCGGTGTGGAACCGAAACAAACCGGCAGCGTCGGGCAGAAAGCGGCTCGGCCCGGTGTGCTGCACGACCGCAGGCTTGCCGCTCGCCAAGTAGCAGAGGGTGCGATCGCTGATCCAAGCGTTTTGCAGCCGCATGCACGATTCCTTGGCACAGCTGAACTCGCCACGCGAGGACTGCACGTAGCGACGATAGTCGGCGGGTGTCGACGCCACTTCGTAGGCTGGCCGCGCGCCCCAACCGTTGGCGTGCAGCATCGGCATGTCGGATGCGTGACCGTCTTCGTGGTAGATCGCAAGCTCGATTGGCACCGATGTCATGCTCGGGATGTCGATCATCTCGACGAAGTGCGTCCGCTTCTCGTTGTTGAACGTCTCTCCGCCGTCAACCTCGAACTCGCCCCACCAGTTGGTGACCGTCGTGTACGACGCATTCGGCGCCGCGGGTGTCACTGGCCAGGACGGCAGGTGCACCACGGGCGGTGCGTAATTCCATTCTCGACCGCAGTCGGAGAACAGTGCAGCCGGTTGCCCAACGGTCTCGCCAATCGAGAAGTACGTGTCGAAACGCGGCAGCTCGAAGTGCCCGCCGGCGACCCACATCTGCAGTAGACCGGGGTCGATGTCCAGCAACGCGGAGCGGCGGAATCGATCAATCGTCGCTTGCGGCAAGCCGTATTGCAGCGCGAGCAGTAGATCGCATTCTTCCGCAGCCTGCTCGAACGGGATGCTGCGCTCCTCGATCTCGCCTGTCGCGTAGGCCAGCTTCCTGGCCTGCGCCGGGTTCAGGTCGAGCGCAACCGGAGCATCGAGCCCGAGTGCGCGCATCCGTTCAGCGAACTGATCGAGCTCCGTGACCACCTCGTCGGCATCGTGATCACGACGGTAGTCGTCGAGCAGAACAACCTCGCACCCAAGATCCTGCAGGCCGAGCACCCAGTTCAGCAACACCCAGGCGTGACCGCCGATCGTGGCGTTCCATAGCAAGTAGGTCGGCGCGACGCAGACTTTCATGACGGCGCGTCCGCGGCCATCTCCGACATCAACGCCTCGAGCGAACTAACCGATCCAGGCGCCTCGAACTGGACCACGCGGCCCTGTTCGAGGACGAGCACCCGGTCGCAACTCGCGAGCGTGTTGGGTCGATGCGCGATGATGAAGGTGGTGCGACCCTCCATCAGTCGCTGCATCGCTTCGAGGATTCGCCGTTCGGTCTGGATATCGACCGAACTCGTCGGCTCGTCGAGAACCAGAATCGGCGCATCCTTGAGAAACGCGCGGGCCAAGGAGATGCGCTGGCGCTCACCGCCAGATACACGCATGCCCCGTTCGCCGACAATCGTCTCATAGCCGTCCGGGAACGACTCGATGAACTCGTGAGCGTTGGCGAGCTTGGCCGCTTCGATCGTCTGCTCGCGCGTCGCATCGGGCAACGCATAGTTGATGTTCTCGGCGATGCTCTTCTTGAACAGCACGGGTTCCTGCAGCACGACCGAAAACTGCTGCCGCAGGTCGTCGACGAGGAGGTCACGAATGTCTACGCCGTCGAGCAGAATCGCGCCGCCCGTCGGATCGTAGAGCCTGGTCAAGAGGCTCATCAGCGTGGTCTTGCCGGCGCCGGTGCGTCCAGCGATGCCGAGCCGCATTCCTGGCGTAACGTCGAAGGACACCGAATCGAGCACACGGCGATCGGTCGCGTAGGAAAACGACACGTCACGAAAAGTCACGTGCCCCTGAGCTCTGTCGAGCGCTCGCGCATCCGGCCGCTCGATGACCTCGGGCGTCTCGTCGAGCAGCGAGATCGCACGCTCTGCGCTCGCGAGCGAACTCTGCAACGACGCGATCTGTCCAATGAGCAGTTGCAGGGGCCCATAGACCTGCGCGAGCAGCCACGCCGCCATGGCCATCGCGCCGAGCGTGAGGTTACCGTTCTTGACCTGCAACCCACCCACGACGAACACGCCCAGAGTGCCGAGCGCTGTCAGCGTGCCCATGATCACGTCGAACTTGCCCTGGGTGCGAGCAACCTGGACCTTGGCCCGCATGCTCTCTTTGGCCAGCTGAATCAGCCTCTCGGTCTCTAGCTTCTCCTGGCCGAATGCCTTGACGACACGAACGGCCGAGAACACTTCCTGCAGCAGCGCAAGCGCAGCGCTGTCGAGTTCTTTGATCTCGTGCCACTGCCGGCGCAACACGCGACCGAACGGCCAGGAAGCCAGCAGCATCAGTGGCGCGATCGACAGCGCGACGAGCGCGATCTGCCAACTGGTGGTGATGATCACCGACACCATCGCAATCAACAGAGCGAGCGAGCCAACGAATGGGATCAGCCCGTCGAGCATCAGGGCGGGAACGACCGCTGTGTCGAAGAGCACACGGAACGTCGAGTCCGACGGCCCTTCCTCGTCGTGGTACGACAACGACAGACGTTCGACGTGCGGGAACATGCGAGCGCGAAAACCGAGCACGAGAGACTCGTTGGTCCATGCGCGCAGGAGCTTGCGAATGTAGGCGATGCACTGGTGCGAGAACGTGGCGAACAGGATCAGAGTGGCCGCAGCGATCAGCGCGTGATGCTCGCCCTCGCCCGGCAGCCAGGCCAGTCCGCTCGGCAGTGGCGCACCGCCAATATAGTTGTCGAGCACGACCTTCAACGCCAGCGGCGTCAGCAACGCGATCGGCGCTGCAGCCACGCTCAGGGCAAGAATGCCGCCGAAGTGCGGCCAGCAGGACTCCTGCTCGCGCACTACACGCCGGAACAACTGCCAGCCGGATGTTCGCTCGCTTGGCTCGCTCACCACCAGTCGACGTCGCCCATGGTGTAGTAGAGGCTATCGCGCAGCAAGACGGTATCGACCGTCGAGCCCTTGACGAAGTGGTAGACGTTGGTGCTGGTCTCGCGGGTATCCTCCAACCCTGACGCGAGGCGTTGGGGGAACCAAGCAGCCAGCGAGTGATCGAGATGCTTGGCCAGTGACTCGAGCGTGTCCTTCATCGCCGCCTCGGGAAGCAGCATGTCCACGACAGGCACCTCGGGAATCCGGTCACGCTCGCCGGGCGGATCGGCACCGATCAAGGTCCAACCGATCGCTGTAGCGCCGTCGAAGACGCCGAAGACTCGGTAGCGGTTGGCCGGGTGACTACCGTAGCGCCAGGCCAGGTACCGCGTGTCGCGAACGAGCGCCGTGCCGATCTGATCTCGCTGCGCCAACCAGAGCGCGTCGATCGTCGGCTCGGTGAACTTCCATTCGCGGAACTCGTAGCGAGGTATGCGTCCGTTTGGATGCACGAAGCGAGCCGTAGCCTTCTCGACGAGATCACAGTAGCCCTGACGTCTCAACAGGAGGAAAGCACGGTGATCGGAGAACCCGTAGACCAGCTTGCGGTCACCAACGGTGTCCTTCTCGAACTGCTGTACGGCCCGTCCGAAGAAGTCGTGCTTGCGCCGCCAGTCCGGGTGCACCATGAAGTCGGCGAGCTGAAAAAACATCGCGTCCTTGCCATCCATCCAGCCGCGTAACGGCACGGCACCACAGTAGCCGATGATCTTGCCATCGGCGATTCCGACCCAACAGTAGAAGCGGGTTGTCCACGGCGGCACGTACTTCCACGCCCACATGGCCGGCGTGATCGTGAAGCCGAACACCTGATCGAAGAGCTCGATCAGCTCTTCAGCGTCCGCATAAGGATCAAGCGGGCGGTCCTGAAGCTCACTCACGCTGGCGGCTCCCCTCGCTGCCACTCTTGCACTGCAATCCGAACCGAATACGTCGCAGAGCTACACTCGTGCAGTGTCACGACAACGAGACCGACCGCCAAGGCGCCGAACACGATGCAAGCTATCCAAGCGATCCAAGCCGCGCTGAGCGAGGCACCCAACGCCATTCCCGCGCATAGGAGTATCGAGAACACCGCCACCCCGGAGACGCGTGGCCGTGCGAGCACACGCAACAGTTGCTTGCCGGCGCCGTGCTCCTCGACCGTCGTCAGCAATCGTGCGCCACCAAACAAGCCGCAGTCCGCCTGCAAATCCCAGCGGTCGAAGTCACCACCGCGCCGCACGAGGACGCGATAAGCCTGCAGCCCCTTCTCGAGCGCAGCGATCCAGTGCGTGAGCGGACGCCACTCCTCGCTCCAGTGCGAGAACGATCGCCGCATCGGAAGAGCATGACCCGGCGCCCCATGCAAACGCCACGGCGTCAGGCCCAAGCGCACGCGCCCGGCAAGTCGGGCGATCGGTTGTGCCGCGTGCAACAGGCCGGTGAAGAGGTGCAAGGCCACCCACCGCGGTCCGCCGGTTACGGGGCGGAAGTGAGCGGAGAGCGCGCTGCGCCCTGCTTGAATCACTGGCACGATGGCCGCGACCACGAAGAGCGGGACGAACACGAAGGCCGGCTGCCACGCGAAACCGAGCATCGACAGGCCCCCGAGCATCACGACGACGAAGTACCACTCCGGCATCATCATCAGCGACCACAGAGTGCCGCCATTGGTCGCATACATCGACTGGAACAGTCGGCTGCCCCAAACACCGTAGTCGATGCGGTCGCGCGCTGAGATTGACAACGTATGGCCCTGGCCGTAGAGCTGCCCGGCCCAACGCATGTGCCCGAGGCGGTTGAACTTCGCCGGCCACTTCTTCTCAAGCATCGCTTCGGCCTTGCCGTAGCTCCATTGCTGCTTCAAGTAGCCCTTCACGGACGCGCGGCGATGGTGCCAGACCATCGCACCCGGGCTGAAGCCGAGCGTGCCACCGCACTCCTGCAGCCGCCAGCACAGGTCCACGTCGTCACCTGCGGCACGGTACTGCGTGTCGAAGCCGCCGATCGCCATGATCGCGTCACGCCGGAACGCCATGTTGCAGCCGGGCAAGTGCTCAGCCTCGACATCCGAATGCAAGACGTGACTCGGCCCTCCGGGCGAGTGCGCGACACAGTCGGCAACGAAACCATCACCGGACGGCGGCAGGTTCGGACCGCCAACGCCAACGTGGTCCGTATTGAGGAAGGTCAGCGCCAAGTAGGACAGCCAGTCAGGATCGGGCCAGGCATCGTCGTCGATGTATGCAACGATCTCGCCCGTCGCTTCTCGCATACCGACGTTGCGCGCATGGCTGAGGCCGTGGTTCTGTGCGAGGGCAACCAGACGCACATCGAACTCGCCGATGATGTCTCGGGTGCCGTCGGTCGAGCCGTCGTCGACGACGATCACCTCGTGATTGCGGTAGTCGAGCCGCGAGAGTCCCGACAGGCACTCCCGAATCGTCTTGCTGCCGTTGTAGGTACAAACGACGACCGACATCTTCGGCCAGGAGTCCTTCCGGGGCTTGAGCGGGTCGGCAAACGCATCCCCGACGGATACGAGGGACGGTTTCGCTCTCCGCTCGCGATCCACGAGACCGAAGGCCCAGTCCTCGATGTCGAATCCGCCACGGTGCCACTCGTCGGTCCACGAGAAGACGAAGGCTCCGGCACAGCCGGCACGAAACGCAGTGCGCACCTGCCAGTCGAGGGTCTCCGCTTGCTTCGTCTCGCCGTTACGGTGGCTGTCCAGCCCTATTTCGGTCATCAGCAGCGGCAGCTCGCCAGCGGCGTTCTGTAGCCGAGCCAGGTAGTTGGCCGCCAGCTCTTCGCGCTCGAGAAAGACGTTGAAGCTGAGGAAATCGAGGAAGGACAGGTCCAGGTATTCCGTGGTCGGGTAGCTGACGTAGGTGACCGGCGCGGACGGGTCCACGTCCTTCGCGGTCCGGTAGAGTTTTTCGACGAATCGCTCGATCTTTCCGGGCCCATGCCAACGAGCAATCGGCGCCGGGATCTCGTTGCCGACCGAGAAGGCCATGATCGCAGGGTGACCGGCGCAGGACTTCACGCCGTCGCGGACCGCTCCGAGGATGCGCCGGCGGGTCCGGCGATCGTCGAGGAAGGTGACGTGCTGCTCCCATGGCAGGCCGACCATGACCCGGAGTCCGTGCTCGAGGGCACAGTCGAGCAGCCAGGCCGGCGGCGCCGTATAGGTGCGGATCGCGTTGATCCCGTTCTCGGTCATCAGGGCGAAGTCGCGCCGCGCCCGGTCCACGTCGTGGTACTCGCAGCCGTCCTCGTTTGGCCGGAACGGCCCGTACGTAACGCCCTTGGCGTGGAACTTGTGGTCGCCAGCGAACAGGAACTTGCCGCGCACGGTGACCCGATCCTCGGCACGGAGCTGTGGGTGCACCGGTACCGCGAGATCGGCTACATCGGATGGCCCCAGCCGAGCGGACGGGGTCGTTTTGGTCGTGCGTTGGATCGGGTTCACTGCAG
>NYZE01000101.1 GCA_002685965.1 Planctomycetota bacterium
GAGACCTTCTACGTGCTCGACGAGCCGACGACGGGCCTGCACTTCGAGGACGTGCGCAAGCTCCTCGATGCACTGCAGTCGCTCGTGGACCGCGGCAACAGCGTGCTGGTCATCGAGCACAACCTCGAGGTCCTGAAGTGCGCCGACTGGATCATCGACCTGGGTCCCGATGGGGGTGCTGGCGGTGGTCGTCTCGTCGCCGAGGGGACGCCCGAGGACCTCGTCGGGGTGGTGGAGTCTTACACCGGGCAAGCGCTCGGCGCGGTGCTCGAGCCCAGGCGCAGGAAGAAGCCGGCACGCAAGAGAGGCAAGAAGGGCAGGCCGCTGGCGAGTCGTGACAAGGCGCCGGACCTGCGCGTCGTTGGCGCACGGCAGCACAATCTCAAGAAGGTCGATGCGCGGTTCCCGGCCTCCTCCCTGACCGTCGTCACCGGCGTCTCGGGTAGCGGCAAGACTTCGCTCGCCTTCGACACGCTGTTCCAGGAAGGCCAGCGTCGATTCATCGAGAGCTTGTCGACGTATGCACGTCGCTTCCTCGGTCGCCTCGACCGTGCGCCGGTGGACAAGATCGAAGGACTGCTGCCGGCGATCGCCATCGATCAGAAGACCTCGGGTCGTAACCCGCGCTCCACGGTCGGCACGTCAACCGAGATCCTCGACTACCTGCGCCTCATGTACGCGCGCGTCGGGCAGCCGCACTGCCCGGACCACGGCGAGCCCCTCGTGCGCAACAGCCCCTCGACGCTGGCGGCGCGGATCAGCAAGGAGCTGAAGGGGGAGAAGGGCCACGTGCTCGCGCCGTGTCCGACGCCTCCGGGACTTGAAGATGCGGACCTGCGGGCCTTCTTGGATGAGCGGATCCAGGAGTGGAAGGAGGAAGGCTTCGCGCGCTACGCCGTCTTCAAGGAGGGTGGAGTCTGTGAGGTCCGCCTTGAAGAACCCATCGACCTCAGGGCGGTGCGCTCCGGTCTGTGGCTGGTCGTCGACCGGGTCTCGTTCGGGGCGCGATCGCGCTCGCGCCTGGCGGAGGCCTTCGAGCTGGCCGGACGCTGGGGCAAGGGGCTCGTTGCCGTTGCCAAACACGGCGGGGCCGTCGAGACCTGGTCGCTGGAACGCTCGTGCACAAAGTGCGGATTCCACCTGCCGCTCGATATTCATCCGCGCTTTTTCTCGTTCAACCACCACTCCGGCGCGTGCGGCCACTGCCAGGGCATCGGCACGGCGATGCGCCTCGAGCTGGACGCGCTGCTCCACGACCGGAACAAGCCGCTGTTCGGCGGCGCCGTGCGACCGAAGCTCGGGGCGCAGCTCGGTTGGTTTTTTTCGCCGAAGAAGCACATCGCCAGGACGGCGTGCGCGATGGCGAAGGCGCACCGCTTCGACCTCACGAAAACGCCCGTCGGCAAGCTGACCAAACGCCAGCTGGACCTCGTGCTCTTGGGTAGCGGTGACCGCGTCTACGAGATCGAGTTCCAGCGCAAGCGCGGCAACTCACAACGGCGTTGGGTGGTCGAGGAGCCGTGGCCGGGACTGCGGCCGTTGCTCGAGGAGAAGTGGACGCAGTACGAGTCCGAGCAGCTCCACCATGGGATGAGCAAGATCATGCGCGAGGATGCCTGCCCACAGTGCGATGGAAAGCGCCTGTCGCGCGGCGCGCTCGGCGTGCGGGTCGGCGGTCTTGACATCGGCGTCGTGAGTCGCAAGACAGTGACCGAACTCCTGGCCTTCGTCCGTGCGCTCGACCTGGGCAAGGAAGACAGGCAGATCGCGCGCGACATCCTCATCGAGATCGAGGGCCGGGCCGGCTTCCTCGACGACATGGGGCTCGGCTACCTGGCCTTGGATCGTTCGGCGTCGACGCTGTCGGGTGGCGAGGCGCAGCGCATTCGACTCGCAAGTCAAATCGGCAGCCGCTTGACCGGCACCCTCTACGTCCTCGACGAGCCCACGGTCGGCTTGCACCCGCGCGACACCGACCGCCTGCTCGATAGCCTGCTCGGGCTACGCGATCTCGGTAATACGGTCGTCGCCGTGGAGCACGACGAGTCGGTCATCCGGCGGGCGGACTGGGTCGTCGACATCGGACCCGGCGCCGGCCGTATGGGTGGCAACGTCGTTCACCAGGGAACGCCGGCGAGTCTGACCAAGCACGAGACGTCGGTGACGGCCAAGTGGCTGCGCGGTGAGTCGCAGCTGCCGCCCATCGCCGAGCGTCGAAAGGGCGAGACGGCGCTCCACCTCGAGGATGTCCACGTGCACAACCTCGTGGGCGCCACGGCGCGCTTCCCGCTCGGTGCCATGACGGTCGTCACAGGGGTCTCGGGGTCGGGCAAGTCGAGCCTCGTCATCGACGGGTTGCTCCCGGCGCTGCGGGAGGAGAAGGGTCCGTGGAAGCTGCGCGCGGACGAGCCCGTGCACGACGTGATCGTCGTCGGCCAGGACGGGGTTGGCGTGACGGCGACCTCGACGCCGGCCACCTACACGAAGATCTACGGCCCGATCCGCGAGCTGTTCTCCAAGACGGAGGCCGCGCGCCGACTCGGTTTCGGTCCCGGGCGATTCTCGTTCAACACCGCCAGCGGGCGCTGCCTGGAGTGCGATGGCCGTGGTGAGACGCTCGTCGAGATGCACTTCCTTGCGGATGTGTGGGTGCGTTGCGAACTGTGTCGTGGTAAGCGCTTCGACGAGGCGACGCTCGAGGTGACGTGGCGCGACAAGACGATTGCCGACGTGCTCGAACTCGAATGCTCAGAGGCCCTCGACCTCTTCGCGGCGCACAAGCACATCAGAGGCCCATTGCGCACGCTGTGTGACGTCGGGCTGGGTTACCTCCGTCTCGGCCAGGGCGTGCACACGCTGTCCGGGGGTGAGGCGCAGCGGCTCAAGCTCGCGGCCGAGCTGTGCAAGCCCGCACGAGCAGGCCGTGTCTATCTGCTCGACGAGCCGACGACCGGTCTGCACATGGAAGACGTCGCACGCTTGATGAGCGTACTCGCGGCGTTGGTTGACCGCGGTGGCACGGTCATCGTGATCGAGCACCACATGGGTGTTGCGCGGCAAGCGGACTGGATCGTGGACCTTGGCCCTGAGGCTGGTGATGCGGGCGGGCGGGTGGTGGCGCAGGGGACGCCCGAGCACGTGGCCGGGTCGAAGTGCTCACGCACGGCGCGCTACCTGGCGGAAGCGCTGGCGGATGGCCCGACTCCGCCTGCGCAGTCGAGGAGGCGAAGGCAAGCCAAAGCAAGGAAGCGAGGCGCCTGACCCGCCGATCCCGGTAGCCGGACGGGTCTCGCGCAGCGACCGACTACGAGGGCTTCTTGCCTCAGTTACATCCGATGGGCGGCTTCGGCAGGTCGACCGGATCGGTGGAGCCCTGCAGCTTGTTGGTCGTGGCGGTGTAGTCGAACGTGCACTTCTGGTTGATGACCGGGATCGTGAACGTCTTCGCGGCGCGCACCTGCGTCAGCTTGCCGCTCGCGACGAGCTTGTTGTTGGCGATGGCCCAGGCGCCGGTAGGGCGTCCAGAGAGGTCAAGGTCGACCGAGAAGTTGAAGGAGAACAGGATCTTGACGGTGAAGCGCACGGTCGCCTTCGACTCGATGCTGCCGAAGGTCAAGGCGCCGCCGCCCGACCAGTTGAACTTCTTGCGGCACTCGTCGACGGAGACGCCGAGCTTGCCGCCCAGTCGCGCGCCTTTGACGCGCATCGAGTCCATTGCGATCGTGCAGCGCACGATGCCGAGGGTGTACTTGCGCACTTCTGCGCAGGCAGCATCACTCACCGCCTTGGACATCTCGGGCGGGACCTTGATCGTGAAGTCCGGGGTCGTGCCGGCGATGTCGCCGGCGCCGTTGAAGACGCAGCCCTTCGTCGGCACGAAGGGCCCGCTGCAGCACTTTTGCTGCACGGTACCGGTGAAGTTGATCACGGCGTCGATGGGCGGGTTGTTGATGCCTGTGATCGGCGGGATCGTGAGCGAGAGTTTGTTCGAGTCCTTGATGACCTTGCCGTCCTTGCACGCGACGCCGACGGTCAGCTTGCCGGCGTTGCTGACGACGGACCGGCTCGGCCTCTTGGCGCCCGGGTCCAGCGCGTAGTACTGATGGAACATGATGAGCCCGGCCAACTCACGTCGCAGCGGCACCACGAACTTGTAGGTCACGAAGCCCGGACCGGTCGTCGTTGCGACCGCGATCTCGGTGCTGATGTACTGCGTGCAGCCGGTCATCCCGACCGCAGCCAGGTCGAAGGGCAAGGGGATCTTGCCGAACCACAGCTTGTCGGAGGCGCCGATGAACAACATCGCCGGCTGACTCGGCAAGAGGTTGGCGACCTGGACGGTGGTCGTAGCGCCGATCTTGTGCTCGCCGGTTGCCGCGAGGATTGGCACACCGCGGCTGCCGGCGCAGCCCTTCCCGAAGCGGAGGTAGTTGCCTTGCGCGAGCAGACCAGCCGTGAGCGTGAGAGATGCCAGTGCGAGCGATGCGGTCTTCATTGGAACTCCGTCTGAACGGGGAACGTGAGAGCATACGGTGACAGGGCCAGTAATGCGTGATCGCCGGGCTGGTTTGATGGCTGCGCGACCGCTTCCGGCCCCTGGAGGACTAGCGCGCTTGGACCCACTCTCCTGCCAACCCTCCGGTCGGACCGCGGGTGAGGCGGTGTGCGGCGGACATGTGCGCGAGCAACTTCCCGCCACCAGGCAAGGTGGCGAGCTTCTTGCGACCCGCGCCAGTCAGGAAGACCCGATAGCCGTCCTTGCGGTAGCCGGACACGACCTCGTCGAAGCGTTGCAGCGGGCTCAGGACGACCTCTACCACGTACAGGAACTGCACGTGCGGGCGGTGCTGCTGGTGCATGAGTGCGGCATTCGCTTCCCCGGGCTCGCCGATCAAGAGCAAGACAGGACCGTCATCCTCGACCACTGCCAGTTGGCTGGCAAAGCGATCGCCCTCGTCCCAGAGGTCGTGGTTGGCGATGTGCACAATGCTCCCGACCGCGGCCAGGAGCGATGTGATGACCGCGATCCTTAGCGGCACGTTGCGCCCGGCGACGAGGGCCGCCGCGAACGCTAGCGGCACGAGGTAGGCGCCGAACTCGTCGGCATGGCGCATCAAGAGGAAGGAGGTGCCCAGGAATGGCACGCAGGCGATGGCCAGCGCCCCGGCCTGCAGCGCGGTGGCGTTGCTGCGATTGCGCCAGAACGCCAGCACCGACAGTGGCGCGAACGGCAGCAGCCACTCGAAGGCGATCGTGCGCGGCAGCGATGCCCACTCAGAGGCGCGCAGCTGCTCGACGTGCCACAGGAGGTAGTTGACGAAGTGGGTGTTGGCCGTTTTGCCGACGCCTTGCATCCCCTGAAGTCCCGCCGTGGTGTCGATCGCCTGGGGCAGGAAGCCGACGGCCCGCAGCACGAAAGGGAGCCCCGGGATGCACGCAGCATGCAGCGCCGCCGCGACGCCGACCCAGAGGAAGAGCTGGGTACGCCTTTGGCTCTTCCATCCGACTGCCAGTGCCCACGGAACCAAGAGTGCCGGCAACGGTGCGCCGGAGGCGTGCACGCAGAACGCCAACCCCGACGCCAGCCCGGTCATGACGGCGAGCAGCGGCGTGGGACGCTTGCCGAGCGCAGTGGCGGCGAGCAGCGACAGCGAGGCGAAGAGGAGCAGGGGCCCGTGGAACTCGACGACCGTGGCATAGAACATCAGGCCCGGTGCACAGGCCAGCATGACCATCGCCGCGATGGCGCGCGTGCGCGTCAGACCGAGCAGTCGTGCCGTCCCGTGCAGGACCACCAACGTCGCCGCGATCGACACCGCGGACCAGGCGCGCGCGGTCACGTATGCCGACAAGCCGAGCGGCCTCGTGACCCAGCCGAAGAGCCGCAGCAGGTCGTCGCTGAGCAGGTGACTTGGATGGGGGGGCCAGCCGCGCACGTAGCGCAGCAAGGTGACTTGACCGTCCTCCTTGTACCACGCTTGCTGCCCGAGCAGGCAGTAGACGAAGAAGGCGGCGGTGGCGAGGGCGAGGGCGTCGCCGAGTCGCGGTCTGGAAGAGGAGTGGGTCAGACCGGCGGCCCCCAAAGCTCGACACGATTGCCCTCAGGATCGGTCAGGCAAGCGAACTTGCCGAGGTCGCTCGCTGAAGTCTTGTCACGGTGCCGGCGGGTGAGGACCAGGCGATGGCGGCCAGGCACGAACCCGCCGCCGATACCAAGAACTCTCTCCATGACAAGGCATCGTAGGGTCACGGAGCGCCGCTGGGAAACCGAGCATTCCAGGAGCCTGGCAGCAGTGGCACAAGCACGGTCGGTCGCGCTACACTGGGACGTTTGATTGCGGCCGACCAACTCTCTGGAGCCGGGTGCCGAATGCCCGTCTCACTCGGTCCGCTGCCTGCTTGTTCTGTCCGCTGGCGCTCTTTTCCGGCCCCCCGGCCTTCGAAACAACAGCTGTCCTCAGCCTTGACTGTTCCAGCACCTGCCGCTCGTCCGAGTCCACCGCCGCTGATCGTGCAGAGCGATCGCTCGATCGTGCTCGAGGTCGATCAGCCTGGTTTCGCCGAGGCGCGGGACTTCCTGGCCGTCTTCGCTGAGTTGGAGAAGGCACCAGAACACGTGCACTTCTACCGGGTTACACCGATCTCGATCTGGAACGCCGCTGCAGCCGGGCTGCATGCAGAGCCGCTCCTGGATGGGCTCGCGGCGCGCAGTCGCTTTCCTGTCCCACCCAGCCTCGAGAGCGAGATCCGCGATTGGTTCCGGCGCTACGGCCTGCTCCGCCTCGAGCGGGGCGAGGGCGCCCTGACGCTCACGTCCAGCGAGCCCGACCTGCTCGGCGAGTTGGCCCGAGCCCGTGATGTCGCGCCTCTGGTCCAGGTCGCAAACGGCGTCCTGCGGGTCGAGGAAGGGAACCGGGGCTTGCTCAAACAGGCCCTGATCGGGCTCGGCTACCCGGTCGAGGACCTGGCTGGCTACCGGACCGGCGAAGCGCTAAAGGACCTGAGACTGCGCGAGAGGACGACTTCGGGCGAGCCCTTCGCCCTGCGACCCTACCAAGAGGAGGCCGCGCGGGTCTTCTGGGCGGCCGGAGCGGCGCACGGCGGCAGTGGGGTCATCGTGCTGCCCTGCGGTGCCGGCAAGACGGTGGTCGGCATGGCGGTCATGGACCTGCTGCGTGAAGAGACGCTGGTCCTGACCACCAACACGGTTGCCGTGCGCCAGTGGCGGCGCGAACTGCTGGAGAAGACCACGCTGCGCGAGGAGGACATCGGCGAGTACACCGGCGAACGCAAGAACCTGCGCCCGGTGACGATCGCGACCTATCAGATCCTCACCTGGAGACGGGGTCGCGAAGAGCCCTTTGAGCACTTCGACGTCTTCGGCCGGCGTGACTGGGGCCTCGTGATCTACGACGAGGTGCACCTGCTGCCGGCGCCGGTCTTTCGCGCTACGGCGGAGCTCCAGACGCGTCGCCGACTCGGACTCACCGCGACCTTGCTGCGCGAGGACGGCCGCGAAGAGGACGTCTTCAGCCTCATCGGCCCGAAGCGCTACGGCGTGCCGTGGAAGGACCTCGAGAGCCGCGGTTTCATCGCGGAGGCCCGGTGCGTTGAGATCCGGCTGTCGTTGTCGCCAGAGGAGCGGCAGCTCTACATGTCGGCGCCGGCCCGCACGGCGTATCGGATCGCGAGCACGACACCGGGCAAGCTCAACGTCGTCGAGGATCTTCTCGCGTGCCACGCCAACGAGCGCGTGCTCATCATCGGCCAGTATCTGGATCAGCTGCGCGAGCTGTCGGCGCGGTTCGAGTTGCCCCTGATCACCGGGCGCACGCCGGTCGGTGAGCGGGAGCGTCTCTACGAGGCGTTCCGCAGCGGCGCCATCATGCGTCTGGTAGTGTCGAAGGTCGGCAACTTCGCGATCGACTTGCCCGACGCCAGTGTGGCGATCCAGCTGTCGGGAGCCTTCGGGTCACGCCAGGAGGAAGCCCAGCGGCTCGGACGCATTCTCCGACCCAAGTCCGACGGGAGCGCTGCAGTCTTCTACGCCGTCGTGACGGCGGGCACGAAGGATGCCGACTTCGCGGCCAAGCGTCAGCGTTTCCTGGCCGAGCAGGGCTACTCCTACGAGATCCGCGAGGTGGGCGAACCCACGCAGGACGGGCCGGACGGAGTCCTGGCACGAGGGGAGGCGAGTTGAGCGACCAAATCGAACCCACGGACATGGCGCTCACGCTCAGGGCGCAGCTCGAGCGGCGGCACAGGAAAGGTGGTGCCAACGGCGTCGCCGAAAGTCGGCGCGCCCAGCACACGCGGCAGGCCTACAAGTTGTTCCTGATGCCGGCAGGAGTCGCCAAGCGCCTCCAACGCCTGCCGGAGGATGTGCGAGCCCTGGTCGAGTTGGCCATCACTCGATTCGGCGGCCTCATGACACGCAGTCTGTGTCAAAAGGCGGGCGGTAGCGCCGGCGCCTTCGACCGTGACGACCTCGCGCACCTGCTCGAGGAAGCGCTGGTCGGAACGGTCGGCCGCCTGGACCTGCGCAGGTATGGCATCGCGATCGCCGAGCCGACTCTTTGTGTCTTCCAGGAAATCTGTCTGGTCTCGTTACGGGCGCGGGGCGCGCCGCGTCCACCGTCCGAGCGCGTCGTCGGCGTCAACCTGGCGACCGATGTCATGCGCTTCCTGCGCTACATCGACGAGGAGGCAGTGCGCTTCACGGTGCAGGGGGAGATCTTCAAGGCGACGCGTAAACGCATGCTCGGGCGGCTGCTGGCGGAGACCAGTGAAGAGGCCGAGACTTCCTTGGCCTTCATCCAGCGCTTCGCACTGGCGCGGCGCCTGGTCGAGCGCACAGGGGAACGGACCCTGTCGTTGTCGGATGCGGGGCGTAGCTTCGAACAGAAGGACGTCGCCGACAAGCTGAAGGACCTGTTGTCATTCGCGATCGCTGACCCCGGCGGGGCCGGCGACGCCTTCCATCAGATCAAGCTGCGCCGCGTTCTGCTCCGCCTTTTGCGCCGGGTCGACGCGGAGGTCTGGTACGATCCGATGTACCTGCCGTTTCTGGCGCGCAACAGCTATCTGGCGCAGCTCGACCGGCCCGCAACCGCGACCTACTACGCGACCGGACGCGGCCCGCTCGACGACATGCAGGAGTTGTCGTGGCACCTCTTCCACTGGATCCGCAAGCGCCTGCACCCGCTCGGCATCGTCGACCTCGGCTTCGAGGGTGGTCATGCGGTCGCGCTGCGCCTCTCGAAGGTCGGCGCCTCACTGCTCGCCGGTGTGTCGGCGCAGGCCGCCGAGGGCGCCCGCTCCACGCTCGTTGTCAACCCGGACTTCGACGTCCTGCTCTTCCCTGAGGCGGATGCTTGGGACCTCGTGCATACCCTGGATCGATTCGCGACGCGGACGGGATCGGAACACCTGTTCCGCTTCGTCTTGACCGAGGAGTCGGTGCGTTCGGCGCTCAGCGATGGCATGGGCGTTGGCGAAATCCTCGGTGTGCTCACGGATCGCACACGGACGCCGTTGCCACAGAACGTGGTGTTCAGCCTCCGCGACTGGGGCGAGCGCGCCGGTGCGGTGCGGATCGATGGCTCCGGCAGTCTGCGCGCGCTGCGGACGGAGACGCTGACACGTCTTCTCGCCAATGGTCCAGTGCGGGAGATGACGGATGTCGACGGCAACCGGGTCCGCGTGCGGAAAGGGGTGCGCATCGAGGACTTCCGCGCCGTGCTGCGTGACCTCGGCTTCTGCCTCGAGGTCGGGCGGTCCGATCGCGACGAGTGCGCATGACAGGGCGGCTCCCGCCGCGCCTGTTTTGGATCAGCCCTGGCCGTGGGCTCAGCGACGAGCTGTTGGATACGCTGCGTAGTTGCTGCAACGCGGGCCTTACGGGCTTTCAGTTGCGCGAAAAGGCATCTGTTGCCCGCGCCTTGCTCGCGACGGGCGGCGAGCTGCGCCGCATCGTGCCGAGCGAGGGTCTGCTGATGATCAACGACCGCCTGGACCTCGCCCTCGCCGGAGCCTTCGATGGTGTGCACCTCGGCGCTGGCTCCGTGCCCGTCGACCACGCGCGACGCTTGCTCGGTGAGGCGGCCTGGATCGGGCGTTCGGTCCACAACGACACGGAACTGGCCGAGGCCGTCGCCGGTGGCGCCGACTTCGTCTTCGCTTCCCCCGTCTTCCCGGTGTGCAAGGCTGGCGTGCCCGCGACTGCGCCCTTGGGCCTGGCCGGTCTCGAGGGGCTGGTCGCGGCCAGTCCAATGCCGGTGCTGGGCCTCGGCGGCATCACACCGGAGAACCTCGATGAGGTCCTCGGCACGGGTGCGCACGGGGTCGCCGTCATGCGGAGCATCGCCGACTCCTCCGACCCGCACCTGCTCGTGCAGCGCTATCTGGAGCGCCTGTCATGACCAAGCGGCGCGGCATCCGGCGCACGATTCGCTGGGTCGTCATGGCCTTGGTTGCGGCGAGCCTCTGGTTCGGCATCCTGCGACGCTTCTCGGTGAAGCGACTCGAGGTCGCGACCGTCGTGGCCATGGAGCCGGTGCTGAAACGTGGTGGGTTACACCTCATCGACGCCGACCCGCCGCACATCTTGCAAGGCGGTTGGGTGCTCTGGTGGCGATGGGAGGGAGGCGCTGTCTTCAGCCGCGTCCTCGCGCTGCCGGGCGAAGTCGTGACGCGGCGCGGTGAACGCTGGTGCGTGCGGGGCGAAGCCGAACGCCTGCTGCGGCCGGAGTTGCGACTCGCGGCCACCTGGCACGAGCGGGTGCTGGGCCCTGGTGAGTATCTACTGGTGAACGACAAGCTCGATGCTCCGTGGCCAGACTCCCGGAGGGTCGGGCCGGTGTCGCGCGCCGATGTCGTGGCGCACGTGTTGTTCGCCTTCTAGGCCGAAGGCGACCCCGCGCCCCCGCCCGCCTTCAGAGCCACTCGATGGCGGCCTCGGGCAGGAAGTAGAGGATGAGCATCTCGCCATCGGTCACGGTGGACACGTGGGTCGAATCCGGGGCGAAGACGGTCCAACCCGGGTCCCGTTCGTCGAAGCGGGGGCTGCCTTGAGTCGCGAAGAGAAGGTCCACCTCGCCCTTGGGGTGCCGATGGCGCGGGCCGGGGCCGGACATGAGCACGGCGTCGACAGAGAACCCCTCGAGGTCCTTGGCGACCCTGCCGTAGCGGAGGCCGCCGTTCTCGCGGGGTAACAGCCAACCGCCATCCCGGCCTTCCACGAGCAGTTCTCGCACGCGTAGAACGCTCTGCCCCTCGACTGGCAGTCGTCGATCGAGTTCGGACTTCGCCGCAGCAGGGTCCGAGAGGTCGAGACTGCCCATGACATGGACGATGGGGCGCAACTCATCGACAAGGGATTGTGAGTTCATTGGGGAAGGGTAGGCCGCGAGCAGGGCGACAGCCAGAAGCTACAACCCTCTTCTCTGCAATGGGTTAGCTTCCTACTCGATCGAGCTTCGTGGAAACTGGCCGCTTTTGGGACTATGCTCAATGCGTGCCCCATGCCGGGCCACCCGGCCGCTCGCAGCGGACGGGACCGCTCGCCGCGCCGCGCTCACTCGCCATCCCACTCTCGAGCGCACGCACCTTGCCTGTATGCAGGCGGTGAGGCCCGCGCCGGGAAATCGTGATGAGGGAGGACCTTTGACGAGCCAAGACCTGTCAGCAGAGCGGCGTGGCCAGGCCCAGCCCGGCCCACGATCCAATGGCAACGCCAACAGGCAGTCGGTGCCGCTACGGCGCATCGCCAACCCGAGGTACATCACCCGGCCCGAGAACGTGCCGCAACTGGGAGCCGAGGAGCAGGAGCAGGCCCGCGAGGTCGGGGAGAAGTTCGTCTTTCGGAGCAATGAGTACTACCAGGGGCTGATCGACTGGTCCGACCCAGACGACCCGATCCGGCGCATCGTGATGCCGGACGTCGCCGAGTTGGACGACTGGGGCCAGCTGGACGCCTCCGATGAGGAGTCCTACACGGTGGTGCCGGGGCTCGAGCACAAGTACAGCGACACCGCGCTCTTGCTCGTCAACGACGTTTGCGGGGGCTACTGCCGCTTCTGCTTCCGCAAGCGCCTGTTCATGAACGACAACGACGAGGTCGTTCGCGACATCTCGCACGGGCTCGCCTACATCCGCGAGCATGCCGAGATCACGAACGTGCTGCTCACGGGCGGCGATCCGCTCGTCCTATCCACCAAGAAGCTCGAGGTCATCCTGGCCGCGCTGCGCGAAATCCCGCATGTCCAGATCATCCGCATCGGCACCAAGATGCCGGCGTTCAACCCGGCCCGGATCCTCAGTGATCCCGAGTTGCTCGAGGCACTGCAACGGCACAGCACGCCGGACCGCAAGATCTACGTGATGGCCCACTTCAACCACCCGCGCGAGCTGACCGACTCTGCGGTGCGCGCGATGACGTGGCTGCAGAAGGCCGGGGTCACCACTGTCAATCAGACGCCGATCATCAAGGGCGTCAACGACGACCCGGCTGTGCTCGGCGAGCTGTTCCGCAAGCTGTCCTACATCGGGGTGCCGCCTTACTACGTCTTCCACTGCCGGCCGACGGAGGGCAACAAACCGTTCGCGCTGCCGGTCGAGGAGGCTTACCGGATCTTCGAGCAGGCCCTCCTGTGCGTCTCCGGCCTGGCCAAACGCGCGCGCTTTGCGATGTCGCACCGCTCGGGCAAAGTCGAAGTCCTCGCCAAGGTCGGCAGCAAGATCATCTTCCGCCGTCACCGCTCGCCGGACGTCAAAGGCGAGGGCGAGGTCTTGGTGTACAGGTCCGATCCGACCGCGATGTGGTTCGACGACTACGAAGCGCAAGGAACGCCGCTCGAGAGCGAAGCGCTCTAGCGGGAGGACCTTCGTGCCGTCCGGGCGCGAGCCTCCCGCGGCTAGACGATGCCGTGCGACATCATGGCGTCGGCGACCTTGGTGAAGCCGGCGATGTTGGCGCCATGCAGGAGGTTGTCGGGCATGCCGACGCGCTCGGCAGCCTGAACTGCCGCTTCGTGGATGTTGGTCATGATCTTGCGTAGACGTGCATCGACGTCCTCGCGTGACCACATCATGCGCTGGCTGTTCTGGCTCATTTCGAGGGCGGAGGTCGCCCCCCCGCCAGCGTTGGCGGCCTTGCCTGGGCCGAACATCAGGCGGTGCTCGTTGTAGACTTCGACCGCTTCCGGGGTCGACGGCATGTTTGCGCCCTCGCAGACACCACGGCACCCGTTCTTTACGAGGCTCGCTGCGTCCTCCGCGTCGACCTCGTTCTGCGTCGCGCACGGGAAGGCGAAGTCTGCCGCGATGCCCCATGGCTTGGCGTTAGGCACGAACTTAGCGCCCTTGAACTTGTCGGCGTACTCGCTGACGCGGCCGCGGCGTTCGTTCTTGAGTGCCATCAGGAACTCGCACTTCTCGGTGTCGATGCCATCCTCGTCGAGCACGTAGCCGGAGGAGTCGGACATCGTGATGCAGCGTCCGCCGAGTGCGTTGACCTTCTCGATGCAGAACTGCGCCACATTCCCGCTGCCCGACACCAACACCTTCTTGCCGTCCAGCGAGTCGCCGCGTGACTTGAGCATCTCCTCGGCGAAGTAGGCGCAGCCATAGCCCGTAGCCTCGGGGCGAATCAGGCTGCCGCCATAAGACAGACCCTTGCCAGTCAGCACGCCGGCTTCGTAGGCCTTGCGCAAGCGCTTGAACTGTCCGAACAGATAGCCGATCTCACGCGCGCCGACACCGATGTCGCCGGCGGGGATGTCGGTGTTCGGGCCGATGTGGTGCGCCAACTCTGTCATGAACGACTGGCAGAAACGCATGACCTCGGAGTCGGTCTTGCCCTTCGGATCGAAGTCCGATCCGCCCTTGCCGCCACCGATCGGCAGGCCGGTCAGGCTGTTCTTGAGGATCTGTTCAAACGCCAGGAACTTGATGACCGACAGGTTGACGCTCGGGTGAAAGCGCAGGCCACCCTTGTAGGGTCCGATGGCGCTGTTGAACTGCGTCCGGAAGCCGCGATTCACGCGAATGTTGTCATCCCGGTCCTGCCAGGGCACACGGAACATGATGACGCGCTCCGGTTCCACGATTCGCGACAGCACTGCTGCGTAGTCCGGCTCGCGCTCGACCAAGAGATCAAGGCTGCGCAGCACTTCGAGCAGGGCCTGGTGGAACTCTGGCTGGTCGGGATCGCGGCGGAGTACCTGTTGATAGGTCTCCTCAACTGCACGCTGCATCGATAGGTAGCTCTCTAGGCCCGGAGGATCGAAAAGCGGTCCGGAAGGATAGTCATTCGTGGCTCAACCGGAACCCCCGGGAAAGAAAACAGGATCTCCTGGCACGGTTCGGGCATCAGCGCTCTTGGGAGCACGAATCATGGAGGGTCGACCCTCCGTCGATGGCAGTGCAGCGAATCGCTCGACCGCAACGGCGACACGGCTCTCCGGCCGGTCCGTTGACGTTTAGCGCGAGTGAAGGCACCGCAGTCGCCGTCGCTGCCGGCGTGATCGGAAGAAGTTGTCCCGGCGGCGGCGAACCCGCGAGAGAGCAGGCCGTGACCGCCACAGCTGGCGGTCGGCCTCAGCGGTGCTCTAGCTCACCTGAAGATCCTCTTCGGTCTGGCTACGACCGTTTGTGGAGTCGGTATGGTGGCCTCTCGCCTAGAACACGGGGGATAGACTGTGATGCTCGACCCACGCCTTGCATGCGCCCTGGCATGTCTGCTGATTCCCGCCCTGCCGCGCTCTCAGGGCAAGCCCGCCAAGGCGGCAAAGGCCACTGGCGCGAAGGCGGAAGCCCCGCGGCAGAAGGTCCTGCTCGTGCGTCCGACGGGCGCTTATGCCGACCTGCCGGGCGGAGGGGTCGACCCGATGGCGCTGCTCATGGGGGAGGGTGGCAAACAGTCCGCCTTCTATGAGTTCGCCGACCGCATTGCATCGCTGGCGAACGAGAAGGGTGACGAGCCGATCTTCTTCGACCTGACGCGTAGCTTCGGCTTCAACGGGGCACAGTTGCGCGAAATCGAGCGCCGCATGTCGAAGCTGCGTGCGGCAGGCAAGAAGACCATCGCCTACCTCGAGAACGCCTCCTCCTCGCAGTACCAGCTCGCAGCCCTGTGCGAGCAGGTCTGCCTTGCGGGGATGGGTGGTGTGGAGATCAGTTCGCCTTCCATGTCGGTCATGTTCATGAAGGACGCGCTCGACTTGGTCGGCGTGCGCCTGGACATCGTGCGCTGCGGTGACTTCAAGGGCGCCGTCGAGCCGTACTTGCTACCGCGCATGAGCGATCACCTGCGCGAGCACTACGTCGCAATGCTCACCAAGATCAACAACGACGTCGTGCGCCGGATCGCCAAGGCCCGGCGGATCGATCCGGCGACTGTTCGGTCGCTGCAGGCCAAGCGCTTGCTGAGCGCCAAGGAGGCGTTGGCCGCAGGCTTGGTGGACCGCATCGTTCCCTGGGATGGGGCCGAGCGCACGCTGGGACGCATTCTCGGCACGAAGGACTACGACCTGGTGGACGCGCTCGGCAAGAAGAAGAAGCGGGGCAGCGCTGGCTTCCTCTCGGTCATGAACGACCTGTTCGCGCCCAAGCGCAAACGCACCAAGAAGCTCGTCAAGGACACGGTCGCCGTGTTGCACCTGAGCGGCGGCATCGTCGACGGGGATTCCGGCGGTGGCGGGTCGATGGTTTCGGGCCCGACGGTCAAAGCGATCGACAGGCTGGCCAAGGATGACAAGGTCAAGGGTGTTGTCGCGCGCATCAACTCGCCCGGTGGGTCGGCCACTGCGAGCGAAGCCATCCGCCGCGCGCTGGATCGACTCGCGGCCAAGAAGCCTCTCGTGTTCTCGATGGGGCGCGTCGCCGCGTCCGGTGGCTACTGGATCACGTGCATCGGCCGGCCGATCTATGCCGAGGCCGCAACGATCACCGGTTCGATCGGTGTCTTCGCGATGAAACCCTCGCTCGGGACGCTGATGCGCCGTGTCGGTGTGCACGAGGAGCTCATCGGCCTGGACCAAGGCGCACAGTTCCTGTCGCTGAGCGCAAGCTGGAACGAGTCGCTCCGCGCTCGCATGCAGACGCGGGTCAACGACATCTATGACAAGTTCCTCGCCATCGCCGCCAAGTCGCGCGGCATGGCGAAGAAGGACGTGGCGGCGGTCGCCGGCGGTCGGGTTTGGTCCGGCGAGCAGGCCAAGGCGCGGGGTCTGATCGACACGGTCGGCGGACTCGGCGCGGCGATCGCGCAGGTGGCCAAGGAAGCCAAGATCGAGGACTTCGCGACCATTCACCGGCCACAACCGGGCGGCATCGACTCCTTCCTTTCGCAGTTGTTCGCCCAGGGCGGCGTCTTGGGCGACCCCAAGACGCGGATGGCGCTGTCGCGACTGGGCAACCTCGACGCGGTGCTCGCGGTGCTCTTCGACTCCTTCCGCAACCACGGCCCGGCACGCGTCTGGGCAGTGACGAACGCCGTGGTGGGGCTCCGCTAGGCGAGGTGGACGAGGCCCGCCCGCACGTTCGTTCACTGCTCTTGAGGACCACCACGACCCACGTCCCTTTTCCACCCTCCTGAGCGGATCTCAGCGGCGCATGGTCCCCACCCACGGAAACCTCGAGTCTGCCCTGTCGCAGATGAGCTGGCGCTTCGAACCCGGCACCTTCGCGCTGCTCGGCTTCTTGGCGCCACCAAGCGTCGCGGACCTCGAACTGCTGAGCGTTCCCCCCGCGCAGATCGTGACGGAAGCGGAGCAAACGACGCTGCTGATTCCGTCGGATCGAGTCGAAGAGGCGCTGCGACGCCATCCCGAAGCGGAAGTCGAGGGTGACCTGATTTGGGTACGCTTCGACGCGCCCATGAGCTGGGACGTTGTGGGGTTCTTGGCTCTGGTCACCGGACACTTCGCAGCAGCGGGCATCCCCATCGGTGCGGTCTGCGGGTTTCGTCGCGACCATCTGTTCCTGGCGCGGCGCCACCAGGAACGCGCACGGGCCGTGCTCACCAAGGTCTTGGCGTGCGATCCGGAGTGACGCCAACCCGCACCTGGCTAGAATGCCGAGTGCGGGAACCCGCCCCGCCCGAAGCCATGAAGAACTTCCTCCCCGCTCTCGCTGCTCTCGCCAGTCTCAGCCTGCTTCTTGGGTGTTCAGCCACCGACAGGATCGAGAAGGTAGAGAACGAGGTCATAGAGCTAGAGAAGCCAGTCGCGGTGCGTGGTGGATGGAAGGACGGGAAGCAAGGAGGACGCTGGACCCGCTGGTACGACAACGGCCAGAAGGAGACGGAGGGCGAACGGAAGAACGGGAAGCTAGAAGGGCGCTGGACCAACTGGTACGCCAACGGTCAGAAGGCGGCAGAGGGCGCATACAAGAACGGGAAGAAAGAAGGGCGCTGGACCAGGTGGTGGTCCAAAGGTCAGGTCTTTTCGTAAGGCGCATACAAGAACGGGAAGAGAGAAGGGGCTTGGACGGAGTCGTGGTCGAACGGTCAGCAGAAGAAAGAGGGCGCATACAAGAACGGTGAGGAAGAAGGACGCTGGACCGTGTGGCACAAGAACGGTCAGAAGGCGGCAGAGGGCGCATACAAGAACGGGGAGAAGGAAGGACGCTGGACCGTTTGGTGGCCCAACGGCTCCATCAACTCTGTTTTCAAGGGCAGCGGCGTCTACAAAGCCGGCAAGAAGGTCGCACCCCTCCCCAAGAACTAGCGACCTGCTTCAGAGGCTTCGCAGCGCTTTCGACCAGAACTGGATCGTTCTGTCTTGCTCCTCCTAGTGCTTGCTTGAGGGACGTCTAGAGCAGCGGAACATCTCGCGTCGATGGGGCTCCCGCTCCTCTTCCCAAGCCCCGCGCACTCGAGGATCCAGCCTGCGCTTCAGAACCAGCTCTCGCCTAACTAGAATGCCGGGTACGACACTGTCCCCCGAAGCTCATGAAACCCTCCACCTTGCTCTCATGGTTCTCACCGCAAGTCTGCTTTGCGTCCGTCACGCTGTGGGTCAGGATGACAAGAAGACCAAGAGCGCTGGTGTTGGGGCGTTTGAGAAGTCCTGGCTGCTCGGGCTTTTTTGCCAGTGCTAGTCGCCCCATAGCGGGTCAGTACAAAGCTCCATTGCAAGCGCTCTAATCGTCCCCGCCCAGATGCACGAACTCTCGACGATCCCAGACGGCACGGTCCTCGGCCTCAACTTCACCGGTCTCCACGATTCCGCGGTGACCGCGGTGGCGCCAGATGGGTCGATCGTGTTCGCGTGCGCGCTCGAGCGTCTCTCCCGGAGCAAGAAGGACGGCCGTTTTCCCCGAGCCCTGCTGGATCAGGTCCCGTGGGACCGAGTGCACAGCATCGGACTCAGCGCACTGACACACGAGGGCGGCGTCGAACTGGGCCGACTCCATGGTGTCGACGGATGGCCCGAAGTGCTCGAGGCCGGCGAGCCATCGATCGGCCGCTATCCCGAGGAATGGCAGCGACTGATCGACGAGTTGCCGCGGCCGCTCGTCCGCTTCGACCACCA
>NYZE01000102.1 GCA_002685965.1 Planctomycetota bacterium
CTCCTCCGCCGTGAAATCGACCGAGTCGTCAGCACCTGGCTGGCCACCGAGCAGCGCGTAGGCCCCGCCGGCAGCCACCAGGACCAAGAGGAACGCAAGGGGCGTGCGCTTCATGCCCCCCATTTACGGCGCGCGACCTTACGTTGACCTAAGCGAGTTGTCTCGAAACCGCTATTTCTCGCTCCGAGGCCGCTTGCCTCGGCTCGGGCGCGTTTCCTCATGAGGCTCTTCTGCCCACGGACGCCCCCACGCCAGTCCATGCCATTCAGGCCGTGGAAGTAGCGCCCGTGGTCGACGAAAGCAGTCGCGTCGAACGAGCGCTCTCATGACGCCTCCTGCTCGTTCGAGCGTTACAGCCAAGGGAGGCATGCCGGGTATCGCGGACCGGGCAGCGGCCGCGCAAGTTGGTCCTGACCCGCGAGCGCCGACCTCCGTTACCGCTTTTCGGCCGCTGTCTTCGGTGCTGGTCGCCCATGCACTTGCTCGACCATGTGTCGCAAGATCCCTCCGGCGTGCAAGGCACTCGTGTAGTGGTTGCCGTTCACCCAAAGGTGGTGCTCGGCATCCAGCCCGACGGCACGGGCGAGCTTGATCGCGTTTTCCTTGGGGACGACCCGGTCACTGCGGCCGGAATAGAGCCATGTACGCTGTGGATCCAGTCGGTCCGCGAGGGTCAAGGGCTCGAGCCGGGCCACAACCTGCGCGAGGGCTTCCCGCGTCACATGAGCCCGCTGCAACTGCCGCTTGAGCGCGGCTGCGCTCTTGTGCCCCTTGTCCAACACGGAGACCAGGTCACCGCCCGCGAGCGCGAGGAACACGTTCACGAACGCACCGTCGATCCCGGCCGCCACCGATGCAGCCAAGCTGCCGAGGCTGGTCCCCTGCACCGAAATACGCGCCGCGTCCACACAGGGCAGCGCGGCGATGGCATCACGACCGCGCCGCACGTCGGCAACCCCCTGCACCATGCGATGCGGGAACAATGATGCATCACCGCGCCTGGCGCGGTTCTCCCGCCGTCCGTAGTCGGGCAGGTGTAGCACGAAGGCGTGGATACCTTGGTTGGCCAGGCCACGCGCGATCGCCCGCGCCACGACCATACGCCCGGACAGAATGTGCAAGACAAGCACGGCGGGCGCTGGCTTGAGCAGGCGGCGGCCCTTGCCGACATACCACTCCATGAACACCGTGTCGGCGCGCTTGTTGCCTTGCGGCTTGGGCGACGGAAAGGTGACGATGCCGCCGGTCCAGCTGCCTTGCTCGGGGCGAACGGAGACTTCGAACTTGGTCGGCTGCCACGCAAGTAGCCGGAGCAGATTTCTTGCTTCCTCGGTCGCACCCGGCTTTGGCGCGAGTGAATCCCTCGCGACGTAGGTGCGCGCCCCCGACTCTTGCCCAGCAGCACCCGCTGCAAGCAGCAGCACCAGTGCCAAGTAGCGGAAGTCAGCCTGCGTATTGGCGGGCCCTCGCCGCCCCTGCCGGTGTTGCGCTCGCTCACCGGATCGCCAATCCGACTGCGGCCGCCCGCCTTGCCGGGAACGACAACCTCGCCGCCAAGGGACAAACGGACTTCTGCTACACCGCCACAGAGACATGCAACCCATGTAGCGGATCCTACATCACCGCGTCAATCCCGAGTTCTCCGAAGCCCTTGGCCTCGAAGTTGGCACGGAACATGTCGCGCAGCTTCTCAGCCTGCGCGTCGTAGGCTCCCCGGTCCTCCCAGGTGTTGCGGGGATTGAGGATCTCGGCCGGCACGTCCGGGCAGCTCTTCGGCATGCGCAGCTGGAACACTGGGTGCACCTCGGTCTCGACGTCATCGAGGTCCCCGCGCAGCGCCGCGTCCAGAAGCGCCCGCGTGTGCTTGATCGAGATGCGCTTGCCAGTGCCGTACGCTCCACCGCCCCAACCCGTGTTGAGCAGGATGCAGCGCGTCTGGTGCTGCCCCATCTTCTCGGCCAAGAGCTCGGCATACACCGACGGCTTCTGCGCCATGAAGGGCGCACCAAAGCAGGCACTGAAGGCAGCCACTGGCTCGGTGATCCCGACTTCGGTGCCAGCCAGCTTCGCCGTGAAGCCCTGGACGAAGTGATACATGACCTCCTTGGGCGTCAGTATGGAGACCGGCGGCAGGACACCAAAGGCATCAGCGGTCAGCAGGACGATCGTCTGGGGATGGTCACCCTTGGCGCCGTCCGCGACGTTCGGGTTGGCGGTCAGCGGATAGCTGAAGCGAGTGTTCTCGGTGATCGAAGCGTCCGTCAGGTCTAGATCTTGCGGATCGGTGTCCTCGATGCGCTTACCCGACAAGGCTGGCACATTCTCGATCACGGTACCGGGCATCGACATCGCGGCCGCGATGATCGGCTCGGCTTCCTTGTCGAGGTCGATCAGCTTGGCGTAGCAACCGTCCTCGAGGTTGGAGATGCCGTTGCCGGTCCACGCGTGCTCGTCGTCGCCGATCAAGCGGCGTTGTGGATCGGCCGACAGCGTCGTCTTGCCCGTGCCCGAAAGCCCGAACAGAATCGCCGTGTCGCCCGCCTCGCCGATGTTGGCCGAACAGTGCATCGACAGGTGCCGCATCGTCGGCAGCAAGTAGTTCATGATCGTGAACATCGACTTCTTGTTAACCCCGCAGTAGTCGGCGCGGCCGACCACGAGGCACATGCGGTTCTTGAGGTCGAGGATCACGGCGCGTTTGGACTTGCTTCCGTCGCGCTCAGGGTCGCAGTGGAACGACGGAACGTTGAGCATGGTCCAACGCTTGCCCGTCTCGTTCGCGACGCCGGGCATTTCCTTGGGAAACATGTTGTGCACGAACATCGCGTGCGTCGCGTACTCACCGACAAAGCGGTACGGCACCGCGTACTCCGCGTCGACACCGCAGTAGACGTCCTTGACGTAGAGCGTGCCGCCCTTCGCATTGAGGTGCTCGATGACCCGGCTACGCAGCCCCTCGTATGCCGCCGGGTCGTACTTCTGGAAGTCCTTCTTCCACCACAGCGTGTCGTCGATCTCCGGCCAGGCGACCGCGAACGTGTCCTGGACCGGCCGCCCCGTGCAGCTCGGATCAGTGTAGAAGATGAGCGGCCCGTCCGTCCCGAGCCTCGTCGGGTAGGCCTTCTGCGCATCGTCGGGGCCGTCCTTCTCGACCCGCCCCCGATCGTTCGCAATCGCTTCGTGGAACAACTCGTCCTTGGAGAGGCCGTACTTGTAGGAAACGTTGCTCAGGCCGAGCAGGTCTTTCAGGTCGTTCTCGAAGCTCATGGCGGCCTCTACACTGCGAAACAGGAGGCGAAGAGTTTAGGTCGGTTCCAGAAGCTCGCAAGGGACGCGCAGGTCTTCTAGCGCCTCCGCGAGCGGAACGTCTTCGCGCAGCGTCGCCAGCCGCTTGTAGAGCGCGACCTCCTCGCGGTGCGCGGCGAGTTCTGCCGCCAGCGCCGCCGCGCCCCGCACCTTGACGCCCCACTGCGCCGGGTCGTCCGGAATGTCCTCGACGCGCCCGAAAGTCGACAGCACCAGTCCGCTCGACTTCGCCCCCCACCGCCGAACCCCGGGAATGCCATCGGCAGCGTCGCCAACCAGCGCCAGATAGTCGGGAATCGAGGCCGGCCGAACGCCGAACTTCTCGATCACACCCGCCTCGTCACGGATCGTCTCGCGGCGTCGATCGAACATCACCACGCGCTTTCCGATCACGCATTGGGCCAGGTCCTTGTCCGGCGTGCACAGCACGACCCGATCGACATCGTCGCGCCAACGCGCCGCTCCGGTACACAGCGCATCGTCGGCCTCGAACTCCACCATCGACCATGCGACGAGACCGATGTCGCGCACAGCCTGCTCCGCCGACGGAAACTGTGCCATGAGGTCCGCGGGCACGTCCTCGCCGGTCTTGTAGCCGTCAAACATCTGGTTGCGGAACGACTCCACCACCGTGTCGAAGGCAACCGCGACATGCGTGACGTCGGCTTGCCGGCACAGCCCCTTCAGCGACCGTACCAGGCCACGCGTCGCACCGACCTCGACGCCGTTGTCATCGCTCTCGGACGGCACCGCGAAGTAGGCCCGGAACAGCTCGCAGGTCCCATCGACGAGGTGCAGTTGCACCATCGACTAGGGTGCGCTGCGCGCCGCGAAGGCGGCACGCGTGAGTGCCACGACCAAGCAAACGCCACCGACCGGCACGAGCAGGACGCCGAACGACGGGTCGCCCTCGAAGTTGAGGACGCCGCCGGCAAAGAAACCTAGAGGCATAAGCACGGCGCCAGTGCGCAGCCACCGCGACACCGAACGCTGTGCCTTGGGGTCCGGCACCCAGCGCTCGGCGAGCACCGCGTAGACCAAGCAGAGGATGCCGAGCAGGTTGCCGTGCGCATGTGCCAGGGTCCAAAGCTCGCGACGCAGCGCGCTGCCGAGATAGACCTCGACCTTGAGCGCGTGCAGCGCTTCCAACGTCAGGCCAGCCGGGATCGCCAGAGCGAGCAGAAGCCAGCCCAAGAAGACGGTACCACGCAGGTGCTTGGGGGAATCACTCACCGATCGAGATCGCGCTCTTTGATTGAAGGTTCAGCAGGCTGCGCATCAGCTTGAGGTTCGGCCGCAGCTCGGGTCCGAGCAGGGTCGTTCGGGCCGGTTGTCGCAGCTTGCCCAAACCCAGCCGCGCAAAACTCCCGAGCAGACGGTGCGCAACTTCCTTCCGCGCCACGATCTCACCTTCGTGGTCCCAGCGCGCCAGGTCCTGCCCGATGCCGAGCGGTAGTTCGCGTTCGAGGGCCACGAGGCTCTTCTGCGCACGCCAACGAATACTCGGGTAGGCATCCAGCAGCGTCGTCTGCAGAACGACGCGCAACTCGGCCTTGTCGGCCGGCGCGACCGGCGCGTCCAGCCGGCCCGCGCTCCGGGCGAAAACGAAACGCTGCACCGGGTCGCCGGCGAGCAAGGAAGCGGAGGCGTCCGGCAGCGTCAGCGGCGCGCCGCTGGGACGCTTCGCCGGCCGCCTGTACGACTCTCCCCAGAGTTCCCGCATCTTGTCGCCCGCCCAAATGGGGCTCTTGTCGAGGTGGCACAGTGTGCAGGCGTTCGGCCGGCCGTGCTCGACGTCGCGCGCTGCGTCCGGCACGTCGATGCGATGGCTGCGGTGAGCCTCGACGATTCCATAGACGATGCGCGGCATGTGGCACTCGAGGCAGCGTGACCCGCTGCTCGCCGGCGCGTGCTTCGTGTGTGCCTGGATGTCGTTGCCGATCTTGGCGTGACACTGCAGGCAGGCACGATCCGTCCGCATGCCGGGCTTGACCTGCCCATGCACATCATCGCCGTGCATCGAGTGGCATGTACCGCAGGTCATGCTGCCCTTCAGGTAGCATGCGGACATCGTCACGCCCTGGTACTCGTAGGCCGTGAGTCGCGGCGTGCCATCGCCCCAAAAGCGCGCCGCAAACACGCCGGAGTCATCGCCTACTGGCGTGTCCGGCCGCACCGGCGTGACGTGATCGGACAAGTGGTCACCGCTGCGGAAGGTCGGGCCAGTCCGGCGCCACTCCCAATATCTCTGGAGCGGCTTCGGCACACGCTGACCGTGACACTGCCCACACACGCCAACGCTGCGCTCCTTGTCGATCTTGTTCGGGTGCACGATGCGCGTGTCGTTGTCCGCGACCAGGTAGTCGCCGTAGCGGGTAGCGATGCCCTGGTAGCGTTCGACGTGCGCGCGACCGGGCCCGTGGCAGGATTCGCAAGCGATCCCAAGCACTGCGACCTTGGAGTCGAACGTGCGCTCGGCGCTAGCGAGAAGCTCTCGCTCGGACCCCCCTGTCAGGTAACCAGGACGTGGGCCTGTGTTGTGGCAGAAGATGCAGTTCTGGTTCCAGTTCTGCGTGTGCTTTTCCCAGTTGGCATCATCCGAGCCAAGGAAGACGCCGTTCAGGTGCAACCAACGCTTCGCTTCGATGTGCCAAAGCAACGGCAAGCGTCGCATGACAACACCCTCGCGGCGTTCGATGCGTTCGAAGTACTGCTGGTAGCGACGCGAGCCGACCGTCAACGCGACTTCAGCCGTGCGACGTCCGCCGCCCTTGGCGGGCAGGTCCATCAGGAAGCGCTCACCGTCCCGAAACACACACGCGCTCTTGCCATAAAAGGTCACCGAGCGGCCATCGAAGACACCTACCACGCTGTCCGGGTCAGCGTATTGGGTCATCGACGAGTGGAAGGTACGGTCCCAAGTCGCGTGCTGATCTGGGTGGCAGCGCTGGCAAGTCGTGGCACCGACGAAGTCGGCATCGCGGTGCACGAGCGCCCGCGAAGCCTCGTGCTCGACGACATCGAAGCCCAGCACGAGCGACACCACGATCGCAACGGGCGCCGCGGCCGTCACTACGACTACGCCAAGGGATCGCGGCAACATCAGCACCGCACTTGTAACACGGCCGCCACGCACGCTGCAATGCGTGGCGCCGACTGCCCATCGCCATACGGGTTGGCCTGGTGCGCCATCGCCTCGTAGGCGGCGCGATCATCGAGGAGACGCAGCGTTTGCTTGACGATCCGCGCCCGATCCAGGCCGACGAGGAGCGCGTTGCCACTCGCGATGCCCTCGCCGCGCTCGGTTTTGTCGCGTAGCACGAGCACGGGCTTGCCGAGCGAAGGCGCCTCCTCCTGTACGCCGCCGGAATCGGTCAGGATCAACGCCGCCGCCCGCATCGCTGCGACGAAGTGCGGATAGTCCAGCGGCGCCACGAGCCGCACGTTGTCGAGGGAACCGAGCGCCGCCTCGACGGGCTCGCGTACGCGCGGGTTCGGATGCACCGGCCACAAGAAGTCGACGTCCCGCGCGCTGGCGATTTCACCAACGGCTTCGCAGATCTCGGCCAGCGGCGCGCCGAAGGACTCGCGCCGGTGCGCGGTGACGAGCACTAACGGACGTCGCAGGTTCGCGAAGTCGTCCGGAAGATCCCGCTGCGCCGTCCAGAGCAGCGCATCGATTCCCGTGTTGCCGACCACTTCGATCGCATCCGCGTCGACCTGTTCTGCGAGCAAGTTGGTGCGCGCCGCCTCGGTCGGCGCGAAGTGCAGGTCCGCCACCTGCGCGATCAGCACCCTGTTGCACTCTTCCGGAAACGGCTCGCGGCGATCTCCGGTGCGCAGCCCGGCCTCGACATGGGCGAACGGAATCCCGCGGTGAAAGCTCGCCAGCGCCGTCATCAGAGCGCTCGTCGTGTCGCCTTGCGCCACGACCATGCCCGGCTCTTGGTCGGTGAGTACCGCATCGATCGCCGGCAAGAGCCGCCTCGACAGGTCGGCGAGCGTCTGGTCCGGGGACATGACGTCGAGGTCGATGTCAGCGCGAATGCCAAAGAAGGCGAGCACCTCGTCGAGCAACTCGCGATGTTGGCCGGTTGCCAGCACCCGGACGTCAGCCCACGGCTCCGCCCGTAGCGCCGCGACCACTGGAGCCAGCTTGATGGCTTCCGGGCGCGTACCGACCGCAATCAGCACCCGCCGGCGCTCGTGTTTCTTCTGCGTCGTGGCCCCCGGTTTCGGGCGCATGGTAGCCGACGCCCTTTGCTTGTCGCTGCGGTGCACGCGAATCCGCAGCGGCGCGACGAGGTGACGGGGGGGGGCTCGCTGGACCGCGCGGCCCAAGCAGGCATACTGGGTGGCCCACTCGAGTTTCAGTCCGCAAGAAAAGCAAACCCATGAAGCCGACCCGAATCCTCGCCGCATCTGTCTTTGCTGCCCTGCCGCTAGCACCCCTGTGTGCGCAGGCGGCCAAAGCAGAGGCAGCCACGCAAGAAAACACGCAAGAAAAGCAGAAGGGCGCCGAGGGAGTGCGAGCCACGCCTACCGGCCTCAAGCCCGGGACGAAAGCCAAGCCCAAGGCGCGAACCATGTCGATTCGCATGCGCTCGAAGCCCGCGATGAGGCTCGTCAGAGGCAGTGCGGGTAAAGCGCCCAATCAGAAAGAGCTCAAAGAGAAGTTCGATGCCAAGCTCGCTGAGAAATGGGTGACGAACGCTGCCTGGATCACGGACTACGACAAGGCGAAGGCCACGGCGGGAGCCTCCGGCAGGCAGATCTTCGGCTACTTCACCAGAAGCTACGCTCCTTGAGGCCCCTGCAAAGCCGTGGAGAACGGTCTGTTCTCCACCGACGAGTTCACAGCTTGGAGCCAGAAGTACGTGATGTTCTTGCACGTCACGACGAGGTTGGAAGGGCGCAAGCACGATGGCTTACTGAAAGAGAAGCGCTTCACCGGCTTCCCAACGATGTGCGCGATGGATGTGTCGGGCAAGGTCACGGCCAAGCATGCTGGTCGCCGCGATCTCGAGCCGTTCGCAGAGACGCTGGCCAAGGGTCGGGTCTACGAAGCGTTGGCCAAGCAGGCGGCCGCCGGCGACAAGACCGCACAACTGGACCTGTTCGTCAAGGACCTCGAGCTTCGTAGCTACAGCTACGCGCACGGCATGCTTCGGTATGCTGCGATGCGCACCGACATGCCAAAGCGCCTGAGAGAGTCGGCGCAGCAGCACCTGGTCGATCTGCAGTACGCCGAGTTGTCGCGCAGCGTGCGCGCCACACTCGCGACAGACCGGGAAGGGTACTTGAAACGCTGGAATGCGTTGCGGCTGGACTTCTTCAGGTCCGGGAGCCTTCCGTCCGGTTACCAGGGCAGCAGCATCCTGAGGACCGTCATGAACCACGCTCGTACCGAGGAGAACGTCAAGCTGTTTGCCGCGGCGCTGACGAAGTTCAAGGAGTGCTTCGGTTCCGAAGAGCGCAACGGAAGTCGCATCGAGATGCTCGAGAAGCAACTGGAAGAGATGCGCGCCAAGTAAGCGGCCTGGCGGCGAAAAGCGCTCTCTCTATCTCTTGCCGCATGCCTTCTCCCATCCGCTAGCCGGCCGCGGTCAGCTGAAGGGAGACAGAGCCAGGCATCGGCCGGGTACAGGGCCCCATCGCCGGCTCTCGGCGCTATGTTCTTAGCGTGGGCGATGCCTGCCGCCCGCCCAACCAACCGCCAACCCGGAACCGAATCATGGCAAGAAGGCCGGCCTGTTCTTCGTGCATCGTTTGCGTCCTCTCCGTCGCGCTCGGCGCTGGTTCGATCGCTGCGCAACACCCACAGGGCACACCTCCCAACTACAAGCTCGCCGAGAAGTTCTCGTCCGACCGGTTGGGCAAGTTCCTCTACAGCACTTCTGTGCGACCGAAGTGGATCGGCAAGACCGATCGTTTCTTCTACAGCTTCAAGACGAGTACGGGCACGCGCTACTGGCTCGTCGATCCAAAGGCGCGGAAGAAACGGGAACTGTTCGACCACGACAAGCTCGCCGCAGCGCTGTCGGCCGCGACGCAGAAGCCCGTAACCGGTACCACGCTGCGACTGAGCAGCCTCAAGGTAGAGGACGACTTGAGCAAGCTGAGCTTCGGGAGCGAAGGCCGGCTCTACGAGTACCTACCGAAGACCGGCACCCTGACCGACAAGGGCAAGGCGCCGCGCAGCGGCGCGCGCAACTCTCGTGGCGGTCGCGGTCGCCAGCGTGGCGGGCGGATCCAGGAACAGATTCGCCAGATGACCGAACGCCTGCGTCAACGCGGCGGACGCGGCAGCGCCGGCGGCACTGCACCGGGCGGCCGCGGCGCCCGGCGTGACCACCGCAACCTGGCGCCGGACAAGAGCGCGTATGTCTACGGACAGGGCCACAACTTGTTCTACGTCGAGGGCAAGCAAGTACCGGCCAAGGACAAGACCAAGGCCAACAAGACCAAGGCCAAACTGACGAGCGGCGAGACGTACGACAACGGGGTCGCCGAGAGCACGGCGCGCACCGACGGCGCGGCCAAGAAGACCGATGACAAGCCCAAGATGGAATGGGCCTACAACGAAAAGGCGGCACTGCAGCTGACGAAGGACGGCGCCGAGAGCCACAGCTTTGCCAGCGGCTCTCAGCGCGGCAGTCGCGGACGTGGTCGTGGTCGCACACAATCCACGAGCACGACTTCGACGCCAGCCGACCCAAAGCGCAAGGTTCGTCCCAACGTCAGCTGGTCCAAGGACTCCAAGTCGTTCTGGATCACGCGCAGGGACTCGCGCGGCGTGCAGGAGCTCTACCTCGTCGACTCCGTTGCCGAGCCCCGCCCGACCCTACGCAAGTACAGCTATCCGATGCCGGGCGAAGAGAAGGTGCGACGCTCCGAACTCCATGTCTTCAACCGCAAGAACAAGAAGCTGCATCGCATCACGCCCAAGTGGAAGGACGAGAGCTACATCAACGTCGACTGGGTCGGCGACACGCATGAGATCCGCTTCCTGCGCCGCGATCGCCTGCAGCGGAACATCGAGCTCTGCTCCGTGGATCCCGTCAACGAGAGCGGCAAGCTCCTGTTCAAGGAAGGCTTCAAGGCCGCCAACCTCTCGCCGCAGACCATCCGCTACCTTCCCAAGCGCAAGCAGTTCATCTGGTGGTCAGAGCGCAGCGGGTGGGGCCACTTCTACCTGCACGACACTACGACCGGCGAGCTCAAGAACGCGATCACGACCGGACCCTTCCGCGCCAGCCGGATCGTGCACGTCGACGAGGAAGCCGGGCAGATGTGGTTCCGCGCAAACGGGCGTGAGAAGAACGAGAGCCTCTACCACGACCACATCTACCGCGTCGATCTCGACGGCAGCGGCCTGGTGTGCCTCGACCGCGGCGACGCCACCCACCGCACGACCCTGTCGCCGACGCGGCGCTTCCTCGTCGACAACTGCTCTCGGGTCGACATGCCGCCCAAGTCGATCCTGCGTGATGCCAGCGGCGCCGCGCTGATGACGCTCGAAGAGACGGACGTTACGAAGCTCGAGGAGATGGGCTGGCGCAAGCCGGAACGTTTCGTCGTCAAGGCAGCCGACGGCGTCACTGACCTGTACGGCAACATGTGGAAGCCGTTCGACTTCGATCCGAACAGGCGGTATCCGATCATCGCCCACGTCTACCCGGGACCGCAGCAGGAAGGCGTGTCACACACCTTCTCTGCCAGCAACGGCCGACAACAGCTGGCGCAGATCGGCTTCATCGTGATCCAGGTAGGTCACCGCGGCGGCGCCCCCACGCGGTCAAAGGAATACGCTGCATACGGCTACTTCAACCTGCGCGACTACGGCCTCGCCGACAAGAAGGCGGCGATCGAGCAGCTCGCCGATAGGCACGCCTTCATCGACATCGATCGCGTCGGCATCTACGGCCATTCGGGCGGGGGCTTCATGACCGCCGCCGCGATGATGAAGCCGCCCTACAACGACTTCTTCAAGGTCGGCGTCGCTTCCGCTGGCAACCACGACAACAACATCTACAACTCGAACTGGTCCGAGCGTTACCACGGCCTCAAGGAAGTGGAGGTCGAGGAAAAGAAAGCCACCGAGGGAGTCCGTCGCGCCGGACGCGCGCGCGGCCAAGGGCGCACCGTCCGCACGACCAACGAGGCCCAGGACAAGAAGAAGACGCAGGACAAGAAGAAGACGCAGGACAAGAAGGCCAAAGCCCAAGACAAGAAGAAGAAGTTCGAGATCAAGGTCCCGACCAACGCGGAACTGGCGGCCAACCTCAAGGGCCACCTGCTACTCGTGCACGGCGAAATAGACAACAACGTCCATCCCGCCAACACGATGCGCCTCGTCGACGCTCTGATCAAAGCCAACAAGCGCTTCGACCTGCTGATCATCCCCGGCGCCCGGCATGGCTTCGGCCGCGCCCAGAAGTACTTCCAGCACCGCATGTGGGAGCACTTCGCGGAGCACCTGCTCGGCCACAACGAGGCCGGAGCCGACATTCTGAAGAAGACGCGCCGCTAGGAGGCAGATGAGGGCTTTGCCTCGACCACGACCAAGCAACACGCACTAGCCGGCTGGCCGCACCGTCGTCAAGTCATGAGTCGGCGCCTGAGCCGTGCCCGTCGTCACCGCTCCCAGGACGAGGCCGAAAACGAGACCTCCGCTCGTCCGTGTGATCGCCGCCATCGTTGCCCGCCAAGTTAGCGAGTACACTGGAGACATGCCGCGCCGCTTCTTGGCCCTCCTGCTCACCCTCCTGGCCGCCCTCCTAGGCGTCGCCCCTTGCCCCGCTCAGCGCGGAGGCCAGATATCGGGTTCCTACGACCGAGCCCGCGAGCGCTACGACACCACGATCCGGCGCCTGCCATTTCGCTTCCACACCGAGGGGCGCACCGTGCTCGCGCGCTCCCACGATGCGCGCGCGATGTTGCAACTGATCTCCGATTACCGCAAGCCGCCTGCCTACCCCGAGCACACGCACTACACGGTGGGAAGCCTGCTGGGACAGTTCTTCGACAACGCAATGTCCGTCGATCCACTGATCGATCTACGCAAGCGCTTCCACAAGCGTGAGCACGCCTGGTTGGTCGCGAGGACCCTGCCAGGTCAGATCCGGCGCGACGGTCCCGCGCAGGCGCTGCGCGTGGCGCGAACCGACAAGGAGCCGTTCCTGCGCGCGGCGGCGATCGAGGCGTTCCGACTCGCTGGCGAGCCAGGCGGTCTCGTCATGATCGATGAGGTCTGCGACTCACTGCCCAAGAAGCCGGGCGCGCGGCGCGCACTGATCGTGGCCATGTCGAGTTACTTGCTGGCCAACGAGGACCGACTCGACGAAGAAACAACCAAGTCTGCGATACACGCTTTCATCGAGCTGCTCGGGCCGGAGCACAAGTTGTCGGTCAGCGAAAAGCGGCTGATGCTGCGTCACCTGCGCAAGATCTTCGACGACAACTCGCACAACGCCAACCCGGCCTACTGGCTCGACGTGCTCGACCGCGGCAAGACAAAGAAACGCACCTCGTCGGACACGACAACGGCGGCGCTGCGCTTCTTCGGCATGGAGGCCGACGGCAATCGCATCATCTACGTGATCGACATGTCGGACTCGATGTGCAAGAAGATCGACGAGAGCATCAAGCCCAAGGCCGCATTCACCGGCCTACGCAAGA
This sequence comes from Planctomycetota bacterium, assembly GCA_002685965.1. Classification (GTDB taxonomy): domain Bacteria; phylum Planctomycetota; class UBA1135; order UBA1135. The sequence goes on from NYZE01000102.1 coordinate 12,988, forward strand.
AGCGCAAGAAGAACGTCCTCCCCGATGAGAGCGACCTGCCCTGGTTCAAGATCGTGACGCGCTTCGACCTCGCCCGCGAGCATCTCAAGATCTCGCTGCAGCGGCTGTCGAAGGACCGGCGCTTCTCGATCGTGTGGTTCGGGACGAAGGCAGGGACCCTGAAGTCGTGCCCGAGGATGATCAGGGGCACGTCTGGCAACATCAAAAAGGTCATCAAGGAGCTCGACTCGATTCGAGTCGGATCGCCAAGACCGCCGGACCACCCGGACGGCGTGCTACGCGGTAGCACGAACCTGCACGGCGGACTGCGCCTCGCCTTCTCACTGACACAGCGCAAACCCATCGCGGAGCACGCCTACACGGACAGCCGCGCCAACGCGCAAGGCTGCGACATGATCTTCCTCCTGTCCGACGGTGCGCCGTCGATCGACGACTTTGTCGTCAAGGATCGAGATTTTGGCGAGGGCAAGGTGGTCGTCCACAATGAGTACGCACGCGCAACGAAGCGCACGCCGTTCCTCTGGTACCACGGCCCGTACGTCGTACCGGTCCCTGTGTACAGGGGGGAACGTTCCGCTCACGGCTGGATCGTAGAAGACGTACGCCGCATGAACGTTTTCCGCGGCGCGCAGATCCACTGCGTCGGCATCGGTGAGGCCAACATGCGCTTGCTCGAACAGATCGCCGCTGGCGCCATGGGCTCGACACACAGGTTCGGCGCCAAGTAGCAGGTAGCCGCTGCGGCCACTCCACGAGGCTGCATCCCGGGCAACTTGTGGATCTCAGTACTCTGTGCATGAATAGTGGGCCCATCAGCAGGAGACCGTCCATGTCCACTACGCTCCCACGCGTCGTCTTCTCCCTCCTCGCCACTTTCACTGCCAGCACCCTGTGTGCCCAAGGCATCGAGGACGTGCTCGTCATTGGTTCCCGAAAGGGCAATGACTACCACAAGATCAGCCGCGGTGGCGAAGTCCTGAAGGTGCAGGCAAGCAAGCCCTCGACATCAGTCAGGGGCGCCAACCGGGCTCCCGACGGCAAGATCTGGGTCGTCAACTTCATCCAAGCGACACTGACAATCCTGAAGCCGGACCTGTCGGTGTTCAGTCACCTGACCAGCCTGCCTGGCTACCCGTCCTCTGTTGCGTTCTCGAGGATGAGCAAGACCGGCACCTACGCCGCTTACGTCGTCCTCAACAACACGAACCAGGTGTTGGTCTTCGACCAGAACGCGCAGATGTTGAACATGCTCTCGATCATGCCGACGCCGCCCTTTGGGGACCGGGCACTCGGGTGCAACATGGACGTGCTCGGCAACTTGTGGGTCGGCATCCGCGGCCGATCGGCCGGAAGTCTCTACAAGCTGAACACGCAGACCATGCAGTTCAGCGGACCCTACAAGTTCCCGGCACTGGCCGCCAACCTCGGCGGCCAGGTCTACGGCAGCACTGGGCTGCGCGTCTACACAATGGGCGACGGCTCCCGCGACGTGTTCGAGTTCGACCTCAACGGCAAGTTCCTGAGGCAGGCGTCCCTGTCCACCGTCGGCACTGGCGGCGTGGGCGAGGCCGCCATCGACCTGAACGGCATGATGTGGGTCCCCGACTGGCGCAACGGCTCGCTCTACCAGTTCAACACGGTCAGCATGACCACCGTCAGGATCCATCAGGACTCGCGTTTGAGATCCACGATTGGATGCGCGATCGATGGCGAGGGCGGGATCTGGGTCATCGATCGCAGCACTACTCCGTCTCTCGCCTACAAGTACAACCAAAACGGCAGGATCGAGCAGTATGCACCGGTCGGCACAAACACCTCTAATAGCGGTGACTTCACGGGTTACTCGTATGCAAACGTCGTCGATCCGAACGGCGACAACGATGGCGACGGTGAGACCAACCGGAGCGAGCTGAAGAACGGGACGAACCCCTTCAACGCCCAGTCCAACTCGGCCTTGTCGCTGCGCATGGATGGCACACAGTACATCAGCCAAACGGTGCGCTTCACGCTCGCGCGCCGCAATCTCTCGACCCTGCCCGCTCTGATCGCATTCGGGCTACGTGCCAACCCACCGATCTCGGCGCCGATCTTCACGGGCAAGCTCATGATCAACCCCGCGCTGCTTCTGGTTGCCACCGTCGGCTCGACGAGCGCCACCAAGCCCCTGAACTTCTACCTGCCACTGCCGAACAACCCCGCCCTGCGTGGCATTCCGCTGATGTTCCAGGGCATGGCTTTGGACAGGACCTTCGTCATGTCCGACGGCGAAGGCTTCGTGATTCGCTAGTTGAGTTGAGAACTACCGGGGCAAAACGATGAAGCACCGATCCCCTTCAGGCTTGCGCCTACTGGCGCTTGTTGGCTTGTCCGCGCTGCTGCCCGGACAAGCCAAATACGTGACCTTCGGCTCGGGTTGCGCCGGTTCGACGTCGGGCCCTTGCGCGAGCAACAACAGCAACGCCACGTCACGCACGACGTTCCGCCGCTACGGCAACGACCAGATGGCCCTCGAGGTGCGCAGCGTGCCGCAGCCAGTCGTGCTCGGGTTCGAGCTGTTCACGCAGTCTCTCCCAGCCCCGGTGACAACGAACGCATTCATCTTCTTGGCGGACACGAGTGGCCGTCCGCTCGCGACTCCAGCAGCGAGCGCGACGATCACCGTAGGCACCAAGCCCGGGTGGTACCGCGCGACGTTCACACCGCCGGTCATCGTCAAGCAACCGTTCTTTCTGTCGTGGTCGCCAGGCAACACGCAACCGCTCTTCCGTGACCCGATCGTCAATCGCGGCACGCCGAGCGGCCACTACAAGCGCACCGTCGCCGGCCCCTGGACGGGTCCAGCCAAGAACCGGGCCTGGGCTTGGCGCGTCCTCTGTGCCGGCGCCGCCGGGGTACCGGCGCTAGGCGTGACCGGATTGCCCAAGCTCGGCACGACGTTCTCGGTCACCCTGACCAACGCCAAAGCCTCAACGGCGGCGCTCTTGATCACCGGCGTCTCCAACAAGCTGTGGGGCGCCTTCCGGCTTCCGCTCGACCTGACCGGCGCCGGCGCCCCGGGCTGCTGGCTACTCGTGTCGTTCGACCTGAACGTGAGTCTCCTCACGAGCACGACCGGGACCGCCAAGATCAGCTTCCCGATCCCGAACAACCCGGTCTTGGGGGGACTCGTCTTCCACAACCAATGGGCGGTCCTCGACCCGCCCGCGAACGCACTCGACCTCGTCTTCTCGAACGGCGGCACCGCGACCATCGGTCCCTGACCCAGGATGAAGAGAGCGTCATGCCTCGCGATCGGCCTGCTCACTTGCGCAAGCCTGGCGGCTCCGCAGGGTGAGGAGACTGAACAAGCACCCGCCACCGCCAAGGGACTTTACAAGGCCTACGAAGCGGAGTTTCGACTCGCCTACGACGCGTGGCGCCGCCCGTGGTTGGCGGCGAGACGCAGAGGCGACACCAAAGCAGCCACTGCCCTGGAGAAACAGGACCCAACCGGCTCCTTCCTCCCCCGGTTCGCCGCCGCAGCCGCCCGCTATGCCGGAACCGAAGACGCCGTTCCCTTCCTGCTGTGGACCCTCACCCACGCACGCTACGGCCGCGGTGACCCGTCCAAGCCCCTCGCGACTCTGATCGCGGCGCACATCAAGAGCAAGCAACTGGAGCGCCTCCCCATCGTCCTCGCGCTGCGAGTGACCCGCGAAGGGGCGGACCGCACCAAGGCACTCGAGTTACAAGCGCGCATCGCCGCAAAGAACCCGCACCCAGAGATCGCCACGAACGCACTCTACTGGCGCTCGTGGATCATCTCGGAGACTCCCGGCAACGCGGGTGAGCACAAGCGCGCCGTCGCAGACCTCAAGAAGGCGCTCGCGATAGCGGGCGGTCAGATGCCTGCGCGCTGCCGCAGCCTGCTGTTCGAGTTTGAGCACTTGCAGATCGGCATGACAGCCCCCGAGATCGAGGCCGAGGACATCGATGGCCAGGTCTTCCGGCTAACGGACTACCGCGGCAAGGTGGTGATGCTCAGCTTCTGGGGCGATTGGTGAGGCCCTTGCCGGGCCATGTACCCCCACGAGCGGTCGCTCGTGAAGCGGTTTGCCGGTCAACCGTTCGCCCTGGTCGGCGTCAACAGCGACAAGGACCGCAACAAGATCCGCCAGGTCGTCAAGGACAAGAGCATCACATGGCGCAGCTTCTGGAACGGGAGCAAGGGAATGCGCGGTCCGATCTCGCTGCATTGGAATATCAAGGGATGGCCGACGGTCTACCTGCTGGACGCCAAGGGAGTGATCCGCCACAAGAACGTCGCAACTGAACGACTGGACGACGCCATCGAGCGTTTGGTTGGCGAGGCACAACGCACAAAACGCGCGCCTTAGTCGGCCCCGGGCTCGACTGTGCCCGACTCCCAGCGACAAGGCACGGTTAGAGATCGCGCGTTCGCTCGTCTCGCAGCGGCACGCGACCCTGCAACGCCGCGTCCAGCGTCTCGATGATGCGAGCGCGATCGCGCGGCAGGCGTCCGGCGAGTGGCAGGTAGTTGGAAGCGTGGTTGGTGCGGAAGATCGCATCCGTCGGCGCCGCCTCCGCAACGAAGGTACGCAGCTCGCCCAGCAGGTCGTTGATCTCCGGCAGACAGAAGAGATCCTTCTCCTCCATACGCGCGTGCGGTGTGCCGGGAATGACGGTCAACGTCAGGGCGGACAAGAAGGCCGGGTCCATGGCGGTCGCCAGACGCGCCGACTCGAGCGCGTGCTCGCGCGAACGCTCGACGCCGCCGACACCGAGCAGGAAGATCGTCGACAGCCGTATGCCGGCCGCGCGTGCGTGTTCGGCAGCCTGGACATGCTCATCGAACGACGCACCTTTGGCGATTCGCTTGAGCGTTCGGTCATCGCCCGATTCGGGACCGATGTAGAGCAAGGTGAGGCCGAGCTCGGCGAGCCGCTCGAGCTCGGCCGGCGTCTTGTCGAGCACGTTCTTGGCCCAGGCGTAGCAGCTGACGCGGCGCAGGTTCGGGAATGCCTCACGGCAGGCACGCAAGATCGGTTCCCATTGCTCCATTGCCATGACCAGCGCATCACCGTCGGCCACGAACACCTTTTGCACACGTGCACCGGCTTCCTGCCGGGCCGCCGCAATGTGTTCGAGCGTCTCGCCGAGATCGCGCACGCGGAACGTCTTGGCCCGATACATGTCGCAGTACGTGCACTTGTTCCACGAGCAACCGATCGTCGCCTGCAGGATCAGCGAGTCGGCCTCGCTCGGCGGACGGTAGAGACGGCCCTCGTAGAGCATGTGCCCTCAGCGCCGCTGACCGCACAGACAGCGATCCAGGAACTTCACGACCTTGTGGCCTGACGCTATCTCGTTTTTCTTGACGCAGGAACCGTGACCCTCGTCTGGGTCATCCGCACCCTGCGCGACGATCGGGCCCATGAGAGAGATCTCAGCTCGAGGAGTCTGCATCTGGAGATCTCAGATCATCGAGACGGCTATGACAAGGGGCTGCCGGCCCAGACAAGCACGGCTCAGGTCAGCACGATCAGGCGCAACGCGTCGAGTCTGACCCGGCCATCGGCCAAGCCCTCGTCGAGCGCAGTGAGCTCCGCGCGCGCCGCCGTGAGCTCCGGCGAATCGGGCGCCAGCTCGGCGAGCCGTCGCACAACCGGCGCCAGCTCGGCTTGCATGCACGCCCGCGCCC
>NYZE01000103.1 GCA_002685965.1 Planctomycetota bacterium
CGCAAAATGCGGTAAGGCAGGACACGGGTCCAAGCCCCATTGCCAACGCTGCGAGTGGTCGCCTTGCCTAACGGCCGCCTTACCCGGGACTTGCACTGCACCTGCACCAACTTGGCGGTGTCAAAGGGGCCACGCGATCAGCCTGGCTCGAAGCCCTGAGCGTACCCGAGGCTGGCAGCGCCGCTGCTCCCCAAAGCGAGGCGTTTGCCGACCAGCACGCTCTCCTCGTAAGCGGTCTTTTGGGCGCCCATGCACGTGTGCTTCGTGCTCCCAGGCGAAGGGCAACGTGATCTCGGTGCAACACCGTAACAGCGTGATGCAGAAGTCCTCAAAGAGGCAACACGGAGCACGACCATGCCCACGACAAGCAAGGGGAAGAGGTAGGTGCGCGCCGCAGATCCGGGCAGGAACCTCGGAGGCAACTCGTGAGGGAGCATTGCCTGGATCTGCGCAAGGCGCCCGAAACACGCTGCGCCGACATGGCCCAGGCCGCCCACATGTTCTAGGCTCCGGCATCGTGGAGGGCCACGTTGTTCGGGCGAAGACACGCTGGGCGGCGGACCGGGTAATCGACTACTGGCTGCGCCGGCTCGGGAGGGCGGTGCGATGCAAACAGAGCCTCTGAGAGCTGCGTGAAGGAACCGTCGTCCGCACTCCGCCCCGTGCTGTTGCTCGCGCTCGCCGTGCTCGTGCTGCGCGTGCTGCTCCAGGGCATCGCCTTCCCGGTCGAACTCTCCGGTGACGAAGCGCACTACTGGGACTGGTCGCGACGGCCTCAACTCTCTTACCACACCAAGGGTCCGGCGGTCCCGTGGTTGATCCTCGTCGGACGATCACTGTTCGGTGACACCGAGCTGGGCGTGCGCTTCTTCGCCTACCTCTCACACGCCGTCGCCTCCGTCGCGGTCGGTTGGATGGGCGCGATGGTCGCCGGCAGCAGCGCTACCGATCGCCGACGCGTCGCGCTGGCAGCGGCCATCGGGTTTCACGCGGTAGCCGCCTACCAGGTCGCGGGAACGGTCATGACGATCGATGCCGTCATGGTCTGCGGCTGGAGTCTCGCGACCGCATTCGCGATGGCGGCGCGACAACGGGCCGAGCAGGGCCGAAGCATCACGGGGCCGATGGCCTGCTGCGGCCTCGCGCTCGCCTTCGCCTTCCTCGCCAAGTACACCGCAGTGCTCGCTGCGCTCGGCATCGTGATCGCTCTGTGGCCAGAACGAAAGCGACTCCGTCTGGCCCCTGGCGGGCGTGGCGCAGTCCTGCTCGGCGTGGCGTGCTTCGCGCTCGGCCTCTTGCCCGTCGTCTTGTGGAACGCGCAAAACGACTGGGTAACTGTGCGCCACCTGCTCTGGCACCTCGGCGAAGCGGAGGGGCGCAGCACAGGGTGGGCCTGGGAGCCGATGTGGACCGTGAGCTATGTCGCGCTGGCCTTCCTGGTCGCGGGTCCCTTCGTGGCCGTAGCGATGATCGCTGGCATCGGCTCCGTTCGGCGCTGGAAGAACCCCGACCACCGCTTGTGTTTTTGGAGTGGCGTGCCGGTTCTGGCGTTCTACCTGGCCGTGTCATTCAAGACCGAGACCCAAGGGAACTGGATGGTCGGCGCCTACGCGCCGCTCCTGGTGCCGGCCGCTCACTGGATCACCTCGGGCAAAACGCGCACCAAGACCTGGCTGATGCGCATCGTCGTCGTGCGCGGAGCGGCGACGCTCGCCGTCGTGCTGTTTTTCCTCCCACTGATGAGCGGGGTCGAGGAGGCCAGCGCCGCGCTCGGTCGACGCCTACGCACGCCGCTGCGGCGGGTCAGCGGCCACAGGCAGTTCGCGACCGAAGTGCGGCGGCTCGCCACCACCGCACTCGGCGACAAAGCACCGACAACGACGATCATCACCGACTACTACGACAAGACCGCGCATCTGGCGTTCTACCTGCCGGAGCATCCGATCGTCCGCTGCGCGTCGAAACAGCTCGGCAACCGGCCCAACGCCTACGACGACTTTGCCGACACGCGCCTGCCGGATCCGTCTCTGGCTGGGCAGTACGTGATCCTCGTGGGCGGGAGAGCCGACCAGTGGCGCCAGGGCCTGGAACTCGAGGAGCTTCGGTCGATCGGCGAAATAAGTCGCCACAAGGACCGCTACCCGGTCCTCGTGGCCAAACTGCGAAGCCACTAGCACATGTGGCGCCTACACCGCTACTACATCAAGGAGCTGTTCTTCAGCCAGGGCCTGACCTTCCTGACGCTGTTCGGGGTTTCATTCCTCGCACTGATCGCACGCGGCTTGTCGAGCGCGCAGGGTGTCAACGTGGTCATTGCGCTGTGGATCACGCTCTTGTACGCGCTCGAGATGATCCCCCACCTGTTGTCGATCACCGTGCTCGTGGCCTCGGTGTTCACCTTCGGTCGAGCTGCCGCCGACAACGAGATCACGGCCATGCGCATGGCGGGGACGAGTCCGCTGCGCCTCATGGGTGCCGTCTTGTTCGTCGGTGCGGTTACGGCAACGGTCAATGTCTGGATCCTCCACGACATCATTCCGCTCGTGCACTACCACAAGCACCGGCCCGCCAAGAGCCTCATCACCCAGTTCCTGATCAACAACCGGTCACGGCAGAACAAATGGGAGTTCGACCGGCTCCTGATGACCTGGGAACGCCGGGAAGGACAGCGCTACCACGGCACGAGCTTTCGCGCGAAGACCGAAAAGGGACGCTACAGCGGGGAAGCGCGGGAGGTTTCGATCGAGTCCGACCCGTCCGGCGAGCTCTTGCTCGTCGTCGGCAAGGACTTCAAGGGCCACATCGAAACCGATCGCTTCATCAACGGTGAGCTGACATCGACCCGCAAACGCGTTGACCTGCATGAATGGCAACTGACCTTCAAACTGCGCGAGATCCTCGAGCACGGACGGCGGCAGGAGGGACTCCTGGACATGTCGACGAGCCAGTTGGTCGCCGAGATCAACAGCACGCCCGACACCGACCCGGAGGGGCGTTGGCTCGTCTGGCTGCGCACCTGCCAAGCCCTGTCCACGCTTCTGCTCGCGATCATCGGCTTCCCGATCGGCGTGGTCTGGCAACGCGCCGGACGCATGGCCTCGCTCGCGATCTCGTTCGTGCCGATCGTCGGCTACTACGGGGTTCTCTATGGGGCGCAGGCTCTCGCGCACCGAAATGACATGGTGTTGCCGGTGCTTCTGCCCAACGTCGCTCTTGCGATCACGGCGCTCTTCCTCACCCGGAAGGCGTTCCGACAATGACCATGTTCAGCTGGACCAAGCAAGACACCTACGTCGCTCGCATCTGCTTGGGCTCGTTCGTGGTCTGCTTCTTCTTCATGGTCAGCCTGTTCATCCTGGTCGACGTCTTCCAGAACCTGGACAGCTATGCCGAGAAGATCGATCAACTGCCCGAGCAGTACCGCCGGCTCGGCACCCTACTCGTCGGCGCCTTCCACCTCGTCAACCTGCCGTTCATCTACTTGCTGATCGCGCCGTTCGTGACCGCGACGGCCGGGATGTTCGCGGTCAGTCGACTCATGAGCGCCAACGAAGTGTTGCCGATGCTGTTCACCGGGAGGCCCCTGGTCCGGGTGTTGTTGCCCCTGTGGCTGATGGCCGTGGCCAACGCCGCCGTCATGGTCGGCCTGCGTGAAATCGCCCTTCCCGAACTCGTCGTCGCCAAGGACAACCTGCGGCACATGATCAAGGAAGGGGAGGTCGATCGAGTCGTCCAGAACCGCGTGCTACGCCTACCGGGCGGCGAGCAGGTCTTCTTCGAACGCTACCACCTTCAATCCAACGTGCTCGACTACATCGACGTGCGCGTGCCGCGCAAGGATTCCGACCTCGTCGACTCGATTCGCGCGACGCGCGCCGAATGGAGGCCGAACTCGGAGGCAGGTCCCGGCTGGGCGCTGACCAGCGGGCGCGTTCTGCGCCCCGACACCGATGAGGGCAGCGTGCTCGCCTTCCTTTCGCTGGACAAGGTGGAGGCCTTCACCCCCACGACGATCAACAAGCGGCTCAAGGAGAGCCGGGAGCTGGTGGATCTGTCCTATGGCGACCTGAAACAGCTGGTGACCGAGCAGCCGCACGTCCTCGATTACACCGTCGAACTGCACCGCTACCTGACCTTCCCCCTCGCCAACGTCCTGCTGCTCCTGTTGGCTCTGCCCTTCGCCATGCGCTTTGAACGTGGCAGCCGTGCCGAGCGCATCGTGTACGCGCTCGTGGTTTGTGGGGCATACCTGCTCGGCGATTTGATCGCGCAGAACGCCGGGCGCCAGGGCCTGCTGCAGCCGGTGTTCGCCGCCTGGCTCCCCACCGTGTTGTTCGGGAGCCTCGCTGTCGTGATGTTCGATACCGCGCGCACGTGATCGATGTGAACGGCGCCCTTATCTAGGTGCTACCCGGTATCTAGGTGCTACCCGGTCGGCGGCTCCCTATCCTGTGTCGCCGTGCTGCGCGTCCTCATCTGCACGCTCGTCGTGTCCCTGGCTCCGGCCTGCAAGACCTTCCGTCCCGAGGATCCCAAGGTCTCGCTGGGCGTGAGCGGCATGATGCTCGACCTCACCGGTCAGGGCAGGATGGACTCGCTCATCGGGGCCAACAAACAGGTCAACGACTACGTTGATATCGGCCACTCGCTGTCGTTGTCCGGCCTGAACTTCGGCTTCGGCAGCAGCGCAGTCTGGGGCGACGGACTGGCCGGCGCCGAACTGCACTATCTCTACTGGACCTCGCCGGAACTGGCGCGAGGAACGCTCACGCAGGACTTCGGCGACCTGCGCCGTAACGACACCATCAGGTCGGACAGCAAGCTCAACCAGATCCGCCTGCAGTACATCGTCAAGGTGGCGGAGTACGACATCGAGGACGTCACGCTGCGCGCCGGGGTCGGGGCCGGCATGCACCACAACTTCTTCGACGTCGACATGCGGGCTGCGAACGCGGCGCGTTCGCAGACGATCGACTTCGCCGACGACGGCATCCCGGTAGCCATCGTGCGCGCCCAGGCCGAGTGGAAGCCGTTGCGCGGCACGATCGAAGGCGCCTTCAGCCACGGCAACTGGGGCGACATCGACGGGACCGTGCTCGACCTGAAGGCCGTCCTCGAGTACCGCATGCAGAACGGGATCTGGGTCTGGGGTGGCTACCGCGCCTACGACCTGCCCGCGTCCGGCAGCAAGCAGGGGGCCGACTTCGACTTTGACATGGAGTTGGCGGGCTGGATCTTCGGGATCCGCATGGACTTCTGACCCGGCTAGGCGTCGATTTCCACGATGTGCCTGCGCTCGAGCCTCGACGCGCGCGTCGCGTGGTACAGGAACTTGGGCGTCAACCTCGTCAGCGTGTTGTAGTGGTCGAACGACTCGAGGATGCGGTAGACGAAGCCGCGTTCGTCGAGGCCTCGCAAGGCGCGATCGTTCGTGTAGACGAGCATCCCGGCGGCCTCGCTTCGCTGGACAGTGTCCGCGTTGAAGCGACGCATGGGCTTGTCCAGGTCGAGATACATGTCATAGACCCAGCCGTTGACCTCGAGCACCGCCGCTTGGCGCTTCGTGGGATCGGCATTCACGTAGCGCGCGGCGACCGACCCCGACTCGTAGTCGAGCAAAGCCGGGATGAAGGCCGCGTTGGTCCAACATCCAAGGACCGCCGACGACGCGACACTCATGAGCAGCGCACGACTCGTTCCGGCCGCGACGAGCTTCCACACCAGGCCGTTCACTGCCAGTAGCAGGACGAGGGCCGCAACGAAGCAGTCTGTGTGGCCCGGACGACTGAAGATCTGCAGGAAGACGATCACCAGAGCGAGTCCGATCGCGTGTCCATACTGGATCAGGGCGACGGCGAGCTTGCCGCCTTTCCATTTCAGCGACAGCACCCATTCGGCGACCATGATGGCAAAGAACGGAAACAGGATGTTCGTGTAGTGCGGCAGCTGGAAACGCGAGATCGAGAACACCAAGAACAGCGGGATCGCTGCCGAAAACGCGACGAAGTCCCTCTGCTCGCCCCGCAACGCCGCACCGATCGTACGTCCGAGCGCGCCAAAGGCGATCAACCCGGCCGGCGCAAAGGCCCAAGCGACGGTGTGCAGGAAGAAGAACGGATCACCCTTTCCCTGGATCGGACCGGTATTGAGGAAGCGGCCGAACTGACTGTCCCAGAAGAAGAAGCGGACACCCGACAGGCCCGTCCTACCCCACAAGGTCTTCTCGGGATGGAGGTCGAACTGCACGTAGAGCGCCCAGATCTCCGGCAGGATGAACACCAAAACCAGCACGAGCGCGACCAACCACCTGGCGCGCAGTAGTTCGCGCGGACGACGACGCAGGATCGCATCCCCGATGACCGCACCGAAGGTCGGGATCAACAGGAAGGGGCCCTTCGTCATCAGCGCAGCGGCGGTGAACAGCGATCCGGCGATGAGGTGCCCGAGCCAACGTTTCCCCGATGCGCGCCGCAGGTGATAGACGGCAGGGACGATCAGCCCGAGCAAGAACGGCTCGGCGCGCACGTCGCTGTTGGAGACGACCACGTGCAGCGAAACGGCCAGTAGCAGCGTCGCCAACCGCGCCACGCGCGCGCCGTGCAGATCCCTCGCCAGCAGATACGTGTAGAGGAGCCCCACCAAGAAGAAGACAAACGCCGGCAGCTTGTAGGCAAAGACCGTGACACCGAGGAAGTGCATGGCCAGCGCGCTCGCCCAGAACGGGAAATGCGGCTTGTCGAGGAAGTCTTCGCCGTCGAGATAGAGCTCCAGCCAGTTCCCGGTCACGACCATGTGCTTCGACAAGACGGCATAGCTCGCCGAGTCCTGCGGGAACAAGCCGTTGGCGGTGGCCAGGAGGTTGGCGAGCAGCGCGATCGCCAGCAGAACCCAGAACAGCCCTAGCTCGCGGCTGCTCTCGCCGGCCCTCATGCCAGTCGAGAGCCGCGACGCCGCGGCTTGACGAACGCCGCAGCGACCGCTAGCACCACGACCTCGGCCACGATCGCCGCGCCGATCACATCGCTGAGGAAGTGCGAGCGTTCCAGGATCCGCGACATGCCGCAGCCCAACGCCATGAGCAAGACGACCGGCGCGATGCGCGGATGCAGCCGGCACAGGATGAAGGCAGCCCCGAAGGCCACCGCGGCGTGACTGGAAGGCATGCCCAGTGGCGCTGAGTTGAACAGATCCTCGGAGAACGGACGGAAGACGACCTCACCCAGCGGGCCGGGACGTTCGCGGCGCACGAGGAGCTTGAGTACCTCTGCCGCCAGACCGGCGCCGGTGGCGCCGACCAGCAATGGCACCGCACGCCGCAGAGCGCGGTCGTGCAGCGCAAAGGCGGCGGCGACCGCGATCCACGTCGGCAGATAGCCCGTGACCCTGAGGAGGCGCTGCCAGTCGTCCCGCTGCGCCTTGTCGATGAACCCATCGCGAAACACGACCCCATCGAGCGCCCATGCAGCCGCAAGTGCCACGAGCGCGATGATGAGGCGGTACAACAGAGTCATCGGGGCGGCACTCTATCCATGCGCCGGACGCAAGCTCCGTGTCGTCGACATTTCTTGTACGAAACCGCTGCCCTCTTGGTACGCGGCGGCGCGGTAAGTGGCCAGCACCAGCGCCTCGACGAGCCGTCCAGAGCCGCTCTGCCCGATCAGCAGCTTCGCCCACGGCTGACCATCAGCCTGAGCTGAGCTCTTCGAGATCAGTACCCGATCGTGGCCTTGCCGCCGTTGGAGACGATGAGGCCGAGCTTGTTGGCTTGAAGGTCGAGCAGGAGGACCTGGTTGTAGAACGCCGCACCGACGAGGTTGGCATCGTTCGGCACCGGGATGGGCGTTGGGTTTGGCCACTTCCCAAATCCGTCGGTGACGATGGACCCCGAGATGTCTGGCCGGGCACGGGCGATGCAGCCGGGAGCCCCGATGAGGCCGAGGTCGAGGCTCCAGGGCGCGAATCCGAAGAACAGTAGACCGGCGGTGTTCAGCGGTGCGTTCGCGAGGTCGAGCAGGAAGGACTTGCCGAGGATGGGCAGTTGCCGGCTGCTGAGTGCTGGCACGCCGGTCTTCGAGCCCTTACAGCCAACGCCGACGATCGTGAACTCTGCGGCGGCACCGGAAACGAAGACGTAGGCCGCGCCAGAGCCAGCAGCACTGTTGTCGGCCTGATTGCCGTTGACGCCTCTGGCAACGCTGTCCTCGCCCCAGGCCCCGATCACCACCGTGCCGCCCGAAATCGACACGGCGGAACCGAAGTTGTCACGCACATCCGTGTTGGAAGCCTTCAGGTAGGCCTCTTGGCTCCAGGTGATGCCTTTTCGCACG
>NYZE01000104.1 GCA_002685965.1 Planctomycetota bacterium
TCGTCGCCCGCTGGTTTCTCGCCAGACTCTGCGACAGCGCCGCCCTTTCCTCGGAACGCGCGCCAGAGACCCGCGGCGGAGATCAGGCGCATCGCGTAGAGATCATCGTAGAAGTAGCGGCGAAAGATCGGGACCCCTTCCTTGGGGTTGGTGCGGAGCATGTGCTCGAGGAAGACGTAGCGCGTCTGCACGTTCGAGGTCTCCTCGAGTGACTTCCTGTACGCCTCGTTATCGGGATCACTGAGCAACAAGAGATACGCCGCCGTCGAGGAGCGCTGCGGCTTCGGGTCCTTGGTCAGCTCGTTGAGTTGCTCCGAGATCGGCTCGAGGATCGCGCGATCCTTCTCGCGATCGATCACATCTCGCAGGAGCGCGAGCACGATATCCTTGCGCTCTTCAGCCTTGAGCTGGATGCGAAGATCCTGGCTCCACTCCTTGGGGAACCTGGCCACGAGGATGTTGGCGATCTTTCGACGCGCCATCGGGTCCTCTTGCCTCAAGGCGTTGATCAACGCCTTGGCTTCAGCGTCCGCGCGCTTGCCGTACAGATCGATGGCCTGATGACGCACGGGCGGGCGAGCATCCTGCATCGCGATCTTGATCGAGACGGTGGCGTTCTCCGAGGTGTTACGCGCGAGCGCCTCGAGGACCTCGATCGACTCGTCCTGGCTGGCGTTGCGCAAATACCCTTGCGCTGCCTCGATGAAGCGCTCCTCGCCGAGCGCCACCGCGCCAAGCACCGCCGCGCGCACGAGGCGCTCGTCGATGCGCTTGATCGGAAGCTCGAGCTTCTTGTCCTTCTCCTCCTTGCCCTCGTCATCGAGGGTGGTCTCGGCGATGGCGACGAAGTCGGGCTTGGCGGCCTCGATCCCTGCCACGCGCAAGATCCTCGCCAAGTGAGTGCGATCGGAGACCGGCGTATCCTCGGAGCGAAACTTCGCGAGCAGCGGCTCGGCGCGCTCGCCATAGCCAAGCTCGTTGAGCTTCCGCAGGGAGGCTGCGGCGATATAGAAATCATCGCTGTCGACGAGCTTGCTCAACTTGGGCTTGAGCTCGACCTTGAGCTTTTGCTGGTCGCTATCGCGCACCGCGCGGTTGACCTCGGCCAGCGTCCCCTCCTCGAAGGCGATCGCGCGCAGGCGAAGATCCTTGGAGTTGATCGCGCGCTCGAAGAGCTCCCGCCTCAAGGACTCGGGGCCATACTCCATCGCCGCCTCGATCATGGCGAGGCGCGCGGGCTCTGAGGCCCTGTTGTAATCGGCCAACACGAGGCGCTCGGCCTCCTTGTTCTTTGTCGCGAGCAGCGCGCGCAACGCCGCCACGCGCACCATCGGCGAAGAGTCCTCGACCAGGTCGCGCGCGTACCTGTCCAAGCGCGCGTCGGCCAAAAGCTCGAGCACACGCAACGTCTCGGCGCGCACGAAGGGGTCGTCTTCAAAGCCTGTGCCGGTCGCCAGGATCTTGTTGATCTCCTGGATCTCGGTCTCCTTGAGCTCCTCGTTCTCGCACCCTGAAACGAGCAACGTGAACGAGAGGAGCATCGCGACGCAGAGCGCCACGAGCACGCGCGGTATCCTGAGCTTGCGAAGGGTCATGGGAATCACTCCTCTTCGCTTTCTTCGCCAACAGCGAGCGCGGCGCGCTGGCGCTCGAGCCAGCCGATGATGCGGCGCATGATATCGGCCCACTCGTGCTCGTTGAGGATCTCGTGGAAGAGCGGGTCGTAGACCTCGAGCTCCTTGTCCGCGCTGCCCAACTTGGCGAAGACATCACGCGCGCCGTTCGGATCGACGATCGGGTCCGATCCTCCGAGCAACATCAGGAAGGGATGCGTGATGCGATTGGCGCGCAACCTCAGATCCTCCTGCGCGTCACCCGCTTCGGTGAACCATCGCGAGGTGGCGACCTTCTTGTTTAAAGGATCGTTAGCGTACTGCGTGACGACGGACTTGACGTGTGTGAGTCCGGCAGGGTCGAGCTCTGTGGGGAGCGCGAAGGTTGGCCAGAGTTTGCTCATCACCTTGCCCGCGGCGGCCTTCCAGCCAGGGACCTCGACGGCGAGCTTGCACATCGGGCAGGTCACGGCGAACGCGGCGACGTTGTCCGGGCGCTGCAAGGCATAGCGCAGCGCGATCAACCCTCCATTGGAGTGGCCCAGCACGAACAACGGACCTCGATCCTCGCCCCAGCGCGCCTCGAGTTCGGCGCACAAATGCTTTAGATCGAGCACGTATTCATCGTATTGCTGGACGTGGGCGTCGCGGCCTTCGCTCTTGCCGTGGCCGCGCGCGTCCATGGTCATCACGTCGTAGCCCGCGCGCACGAACGCCGCGGCGACGTGGGCGTAGCGGCTCGAGTGCTCGCCGTAGCCATGCATCAAGGCGATCCGGCCTCTCCTGCTGGAAGGTTCGGCGTCCGCCGCCTCCCAGCTCTGCCAGAACATCTTGGTGCCATCCCAGGAGTCGAAGTACCCCTGGTGGTATGCGATCGCGTCGTCCTCACCCGTGTGATCCTCGCCGGGGGCGAGGTCGTCCATCGGGATCGCTGCGAGCGCTTCATCATCGAGTAAAAATGCGCTGCTCAAGGCGTGTGACTCCTACAAGGCGGGGAGATTCTCTCGGGTGTTTCGACTTTAACCCGGAGACCCCCTACCTGAAAAGCACCACATCACAAGGATCGCGAGGTTCACGCCAGGATCTTTACTCGATCTTGCGGATCATCGCCTCCGCCTGGCCTCTGCGCACGCGCGGCAAGCGCCACGCCACGCGCTCCAGGCCCTGCATATCCCAATCGATGGGGAGCGCCTCCTCGTGTGTTTGGCACGCCTGCTCGAAGCGCGCCACGAGCTCATCGAGCACGCCGCCCTCCTCCAGATCTTCCTGATGCGCATACGAGAGGTACTCGATCAAGGGCTGCAGCACGTTCCATGTGCTCTCGCTCGATTCATGGCGCGCCATCAACTCGCGCGCCTGCTCGCCCATCCCCCTCTCGACGAGCGCCTCGGCAAACTCCAGCGTGATCCCCTCGCGCTCGGCGTCATCCTCGCACAGCTCGTGCGAGCGACCGATCAGGGCGAGCGCGGTCTCGAGCTCTCCGCCGCGCAGCGAAATCAACGCCAGCGTCAGCAGCGCGCCTGACGTCGCGCCGAGCTCGATCGAGCGCTCGAGCAGCTCGCTCGACTCCGCGTTGCGGCCAAGCTCGAGCAGAATCACCGCCAGGTTGTAGTGGCTCTCGGCGCGGTCTGGCGTGCGCTCGAGCGCACGCCTGGCGTAATCCTCGGCGAGCGTCACGTCTCCTTGCTCGAAGGCCGCGGCGGCGGCGCCGTGCAACGCCTCGATATTGCCGGGCTGCTCCTTCAAGACCTTGCGGTATGCCTGGAGCGCCTCCTCCATATACCCCATGTCGAACTGCACGTGCGCGAGCTCCAGGCTCGCCTCGAAACAGAAAGGATCGAGGTCCACGGCGCGCTCGAACGCCACGCGCGCCTCGCGCAAGTCATCGGCGCGGCGCAACGCGAGCCCGTAGTTAAGCCACGCCTCCTCGTCATCGCTGTCGAGCCGGGTGACGCGGCCCCACGCCTCGACGGCGCGATCGTCCTCATCGAGCTCCGCCCAGGCTTCTGCGACCAGCGCCCAGAGCCTCGAGTCCTGCGTCGCGATGCGCGCGGCGCGCTCGAGGTAGCTCGTGGCGTCGAAGTCACGCCCCTGCTCGAAGAGCAACCTCGCCAGACGATACGCCAGGTCGGCGTCCTGGCTGCGGTGCTCCAGCGCGCGCTCGTAGCACGCGACCGTATCCTCATCCTCGCCGAGCTCGAGGTACACATCTCCCATCAACCCCCACATCCGGGGGTCGCGCACGTCGACCTCGCGCAGACCGCCGAGCAGCGCTTCGGCTGCGCGCCAGTTGCCCTCGACCATCAGGTTGCACACCTGCGCGAGCTGGAGCGCCATATCGCGCTCGTGGATGTCCGCCGCGCGGCGCAGGACGCCAGCGGCCTCCTGCGTCAGCCCGCGGTTGGTCAGCAGCGTAGCGTAAAGGATCGCGGCGTCGCGATCGCTGGGACCTCCCTTGGAGTAGACCTCGCGCGCCTGCGAGAGCGCGCTGGAGTAATCATCGCGCTCGAAAGCCCGAATCAATCCGGGAGCAAGCCCCTTCAAGCCTCGAGGAAGGAGCGCCTGGAGCGTCTCCAGCGCTTCGGCGACCTCGATGCTGTCTTCGAATTGTTCGGCGTCATCTGTAAATTGACCCATATCGTCACTCTCTGCTCGTGCTCACTCTGTCTTTCCCCCGTCGCGCCATCGCCTCTCTCGTCTGCCCGAGGCAAACCGAGGAGGCTGCGACGCGAGCCGGCGTTGATACAACAGGTTACGGTTTGGGAGCAACACGACCTTTGCATTCCTCGAAAATCTCGCGGTTTTCTCCCCCTCTGCGCTCGCGATCCTCCTTCGCTCCGAGCCCGCAGCGATCGCCCACTTTGCCCGTGGACTTTTCCCATCGATGGAGAGGTGCTCCCACTGGATCGAATCATCCATTCGCCTTATCTCTTCCCGAGGACTGGCGAAAAGGTCCCCGCGTGTCCATTTTGTAATACGCACGGGGCGCCGCTCGCGGTTGCTCGAACTTGACGTGAAGACCTCGTCAAGCGAGTCTCGTCGAAACATCACGGGCCTTCGGGTTGTTGTCCTGAACGCCACGTGGGCCAAGGTCCATGCAGAACGATAATTCACGCGAGCGCCTTCGCTCGCGCTCCCGATCACGCAAGCCACTCACCTCGAGGAAGTCCGATGTCCAACGACAACAACGACTGGTACAACCGTCAAAGCCAGGGCAGCGGAGAGGATGCCTCGCTCCCCGGCGAGGGCGAATCCTGGTCCGATATGGATGAGCCAAGGCCGATCCATGACCTCGAAGGAGAGCAGTGGGGCACGGCCAACCCTCCTCGCCCGACCATGCCAGGAGCCAGCGGCCCAGGCGGCGTGGACGGCTCGGCGCGACCGAACCCAACGCCCCCCGGCCCCGGCACCATGCCAGGCTCAGGGCCGCAGCCAAACTACCCGCCAAACCAGGCCCCACACGCGGGCCCTGGCGGCCAGCGCCCCTACGGTCAGCAACAGCCGGGGACGCACATGACGCGACCCCAGAACACCTACATGACCACGCCGAGCCAGCAGCTCGACACCAATGACGTCGTCGGCATCGCGCTCAACTTCTTCTTCCCCGGCGCCGGCTACATGGTCCTCGGTCAAACCACCAAGGGGATCGCCATCCTCGCGGCGACCTACCTGACCTGCGGCGCGGGTTACCTGCTCACGATCCTGTTCGTGCTCGATGCCTATATGGTCGCCGTAGCCCGCAAGAATCGCCCTGTCGATGACTGGGAGTTCTTCCCCAAATGATCAGCATCCCCTTTGCGCATCGACTCCTGACAGGCGCCGCGATCGCATGCCTCGCGCTCGGCTGTCAGAAGTCGAAGTCCAAGAAAACCTCGACCACTCCGAGCGACGACGCGACCCAAACCTCGACGGCTCCAGCGTCCACGCAGGGGCTCTTTCAACCCCCGATGGCGCGCTATCCGAGGCCGCTTCAACTTCGGCGTGACCTCGAGACGAGGCAACCCGTTGGTGAGCTGTCGATGCCCGGCGCTGATGGCAAATCTCTGACCAGAGATTTGCTGGCGGCGACGTATGCGCTCTGTCGCGATGGCTGGGTGTTCCAGGGGATCTACAAGGGCGACAAGGGGCTCGCGGTCACAGATCCTGTGGTCGTGCTCGAACCCAGGCCAAAAGATGGCTCGCCACAAACCTACGTCAACCCGCACAACACGAACCTCGAGACGCGCTACACCTTCAAAGTCCCCCCGCGCGAGCGAATGCGCGGAGAGCTGACGATGAAGGAGAAGGACGCTGGCCTCGTGCGATTGAGCGCCAAGTTTGACGGCGACTCCGCGGTCCCGGTTCCAGCGCGCGGACTCGGCACGCTCGGGTGCTTTACCACCGGGCACTACACGAGAAAGGGCAAGGACGCGCTCGAAGTGATGGGACCAGTGACCTCGAAGCTCGACTACCACGACGCCTACAAGATCCACGCGGAGCTTTCGCAGGATCACGCCATCACCATCTGGCTTCATCTGCCACCGGCGGATTTTCGCGTCGGACAGGTCTTTGACGAGGAGCTCTCCGAGGTATTGGCCAAACCGAAAGACTTCGCCGCGCGCGCCTTCCTCGATACGCGAAAGAGCAAGGATGGCTTGCTCGAGTGGGAGCAAAAACCGATCGAGCAGGGCCGCCTGACGGTCGAGCTCGAAGGCGCGGATTCCAGGGATGCGGTGGCGAAGGTCAAAATCACTGGCCTCGCCATTCCCTCGAGCTGGGGCGGACCGGGAGCCGGTGAGAGCCATGATCTGGTGCTGCGCACCCGGTTTGTCACCGATCGCGCGGGGTTGCTTATCCCGATCGCGCCAAAGCCGTGAGCGCCCTGCTCAGCGCGTGAACATCAGGTCCGCGCGGATGATGTACTTGTCGCCCGAGAGCACCGTCTGGCCTGCGTGCAGCAGGTCGTGATCGAAGCAGAGCGCCACACCCTCCTCGGGGGTAATCTCAGCCAGAAGCTCGCGCCAATTATCCAGAAACACCGTCTCGCCGCCGCCAAAGTCATCGTTCAGGTACACGAGCAAGGTGAGCTGACTCGCCAGCTCGCCGGAGTCATCCTCGACCGCCATATCCGTATGCGGCACGAAGTGCTGGCCCGCGCCATAGCGGCAGACGCGTATCCGCTCGCTGACGCCCGCGAAGTCTTCTTCGAGCGGGCTACCCGCGAGCTGTGCGCCGATGCGCTCGGTGAGCAGCGCGGCGGCCTCCTCGTCGACAAAGCTTAGCTCGTAGCAATCGCGCAAGTGCACCGCGATCCGCTCTCCGCGTTCGGTATAAATCGGCGCGGTGGCAAACCCCTCGTCCTCGGCGCGCTCGATCCACGCGAGGCATTCCTCGCTCGTGAGCACATCCCGGATCGTGAAGATCTCCCACCCCTGAATGTTATCGAGCATCAAAACTCCAGACGGAGCGCCATGTCGGCGCCAATGGGGCTCGTGTTGCGAATAATACTGGGCGCGAGCGCGTGATAGAACACCTGCAAGTGCAAGCTCCCGGGCAAATGCTCGCCGCCGATCGATCCTCCGAGGAACACCGTCCCGAAGGTGATCTGGTTGTGATCGCGCATGGTGTCAGGGGTGTCTCCGGTGCAGCTCGCGAACTGGCCGTCATCGAGCTGATAGAGCTCCGATTCGCACACCTGGCCGGTGACTCTTCTGCCCCAGTAGCGAGGATAGAACTGGAGCATCCCGCCGCCGTTGACGGTGATCCCCTCTCCGAGCGAGACAAACCCCTGGACGCCAAAGCGGCTGTTCAGGTTCATCGCGGCGCTCTCCTCGGTGTACTCCTCTTCGGTCACGGTGGGCTCGTCTGGGACGAACAAACCATCGTAGTAGGTCGTGGTGGTCTTGTTCACGGTGCGCAGGTAAGGCGCGCGCCCCACGGAGAGCTCGCCAAAGGCGCCGATGCCGTTGAACTGGTTGCCGACCACGATGCGGCGCAGCTGCACGCCGCCCCAGAAGATGTGCGTGATCTCGCTCTCCTTCTTGCTCGGTGAGCTCAGCTCGACATCGCTCGTATGCTGCGTCCAGACGGAGTTTCCATACAGCCCGCTAAAGCCAAGCTCGAGCTTTTCGCCAACGCCGTAAGCGATGCGTCCGTGGAAGGTGCGGTCGAGCATCTCGTGGCCGATCTCGGCGCGATCCTTTTCAGAATCTGCGACGCGCACATGCACGATGCGAGCGCCACCCTGCACGCTTGCCTTGCCAGGCGGAGTCATACGACCCACGCTTTCTGGGCCGCCCGGAGCGGGCAGCGTGGCCTGTTGAGTGATTTCGTAGCGCGTCTCGGTCTTGACGCTCGTGACGCATCCCACCAGCGGCAGCATGCCCACAACCAGCGCGACGCGCGCGCCCCAATAGCTCGTATCCTTGACCATCCGTCGCCTCCCCATATTCGGGCGCCTCGCCAAAAGCACCCCGTCCCAATCATCGTATGGCACACCCTCTTTGTCGCTGAAACACCAATGAAAATTCACGACTGCGGGTGGCTTATTGCAAAAAAGTCTGACGAGATCGCTGTGGGATTTCAAGAAGGCGTCGGGGATTCCTGGCGAGGGTCGTGCAGAACATGAGAGGAGGCCCCCCGCGCCTCGCTTCGCTCGTTGCTGCCCCCCGAAACGGGGGGCTTCTTGTTGTGGGTTTTGCAGAATGCGAGGACACGCCCCCCGCGCCTTCGGCGCTGCCCCCAGGTTTGGTGGGCTTCTTGGCGAGGAATTTGGCGTCGAGGTTCGCATCGGGCGCCCTCGTGAA
>NYZE01000105.1 GCA_002685965.1 Planctomycetota bacterium
GACCTCGAGAGCTTCGCCAGGACGCTCGCCTCGGACGCGTTCGGGGGTCGCCTGACCGGCACGCCGGGGCAGGTCAAGGCCGCGCAACTGTTCGCGAGCCAGTTCGAGAAGCTCGGTCTGCAGCCACTAGGCGATGCCAACGAGAAGGACGAGCGCGGTTGGTTTCAGGCCTACGACGTCCGCTTCGAACGTCTCGTCAGCGATGCGACCGGGCTCTTCGATACACAGGGCACAAAGCTCAATCATCACGGTGCCTGGTTCGTGCCTGGCCGCAAGCCGCGCCAATACGGAACCGAGGGCCAGTTGGTGTTCTCACACGGCAAGCGAACGCGCGACCTCGATCTCACGGACAAGATCGCAGTGATCCCGTTCAAGATCCGCCCCGATCGGCCCGGCGGCAATGTCTACCGGGCAATGAGCATCGGCATGAATCTGCTCGCGGTCGTGCGCAGCCACGCAAACCGCGCGCGGCGCGCTGGCGCTGCTGGCTGCGTCCTCGTGTCACCCGAGTTCACGGGGTCGTTTCTGTCGGCCACCAACATGTTCGGCGTCTTCCCGGGCAAGCCGCGCGTCACGCGCACGAGCCGGGGCGCACGCGCGATGATGCTTGGCGGTGCGGGGACGAGCATCCCGACTCTCGTGGTCACTGGAAACGATGCGAACAAAGTGTTCGCCGCGCTCGGACTGACTGCGGAAGAAGCGTTCGACCCCAGCAGCGACGACACACATGGCCGCACGTCGAAGCTCACCTACAAGCTCACGGCCAAGCGCGTGATCGAGCCCGGCCAGGCAGTCAACACCTGCGGCTTCCTCGAAGGCGCCGATCCCGACCTCAAGAAGCAGGCGATTGTCTACTCGTGCCACATGGACCACCTGGGGCACGCGGCCGACGGCGGTTTCTTTTACGGCGCCGACGACAATGCATCGGGCTCCTCGAGCGTGCTCGAGATCGCCGAAGCCTACGCGGGTCTGGCGGCCGGTGAACGGCCCAAACGCAGCGTGATCTTCCTTGCCGTCTCGGGGGAGGAACTCGGGCTGTGGGGCTCGGATCACTTCGTCAATCACCCGACCTGGGACCTGGATCGCATCGTGGCCAACATCAACATGGACATGCTCGGGCGTAGCACGCGCAAGGTGCCGGCCGATTGCATCTCCGTTACGCCGTCGTACCGCCACCGGAACTACTCGACCCTCGCGCGCGACGCGGCCTTCCTTGGCCGCGCGCTCGGCTTAGAAATGAAGAATGGCGATCGCTTCTACACGCGCAGCGATCACTACAACTTCGCGAAGAAGGGCATTCCGGTCGTGTTCTTCGCCGACGACGAGCACGAGGACTACCACATGCCGACCGACACCTGGGACAAGCTCGAATACCCGAAGATGGAACGCATCGCCCGGCTCGCCTTCCTGATCGGCCTTCGTGCAGCGAACGCAAATAAGGCACCACAATCCCTCGGCCGGCGTGCCGGTTGGTTCGCCGAGGCGAAGTAGCAGATCGAGCACCGGCCGCCCACGCGACGGGCAACCAGCAAGGACCTCACCGCCCCAGGACACCGACCACGCCACCGCATCCCTGCTACCCTGTAAGCTCTCAGGAAGTCTCGCGTGGCGTCCAGAACTCTCCCTCACCGCCGGTGAATGGCCTGATGTATTCCCTGATGTATTCCTGCTTCAGTTCTGCGACTGTAGCCCTCTCGCTCTCGTCGCTACTCGCGGCCCAGGCCGGGACCGACCCGCACGCACCGAGCACCGTTCCTGGTGAAGCCCCGGCGAGCACTTCGACCGCGCCAATGGGCCTCGGTGTCGTGCTGCCAAACGCCTACAAGACAAAGATGGGCAACACCAACAACACCTTCGGCGTTGCTTGGGCCAACCAGCGTTACCAACAACAGCACGCCGCCGTCGAACTCGGCACCGCGAAGCGGCTTTATGCGCACGGCCTGCGCATGCACAACGCGACCTACACGGGTCCGCGACAGAGGCTCGAGATCAAGCTGAGCAACAGCGCGACCACGCCGGCGACGCACTCACCGTTCTTTTCCACAAACATTGGCACGAACACACAGACGACCGTGTTCAAGGGGATCTACGACTATCCCACGATGCTCCCGAACGCCGACCCTGCGAAGTTCAGGATCATCTTCCGGTGGACCACGCCATGGCTGTGGAACCCGGCCAGCGGCAACTTCCTCATGGAGATCCTCAACTCGAGCGCCGCCCACGGCAACTACACCGTCGACGCCGCGAATGGCGAGACTACCGTCGCGCGGTCCTGGGGACAGAGCACGAGCGCTGCGATTGGTACCGTCGGCCACAACTTCGGCCTCATCCTCTATTTGTTCGATGAACCGGCTCCGCCCTTCGCCAAGTACGAGACGTTCGGCCAGGGCTGTCGGGGTACCGGCGGCCAGGCTGGCGTCATCGTTCCGGCGGCCATGCGATCCAGCTTCGGCAATACCTCCAACACCTACGGCGTTGCCTGGCACAACCAGCGCTACCACCAGATCTTCACAGGCTCCGAGGTGGGTCGAGCCAGAGTGTTCGTCAACCACGCCTGGCGACCAGAAAACCGACAAGACAAAGGACCGACACGAACGATCTCGATCCTCATGAACGCGACCACGGTTTCGCCGGGAGCGATCTCGAACACCTTCGCCAGCAACATCACCGGCACGCAAACAACGGTCTTCGGAGGCCGGACCATCACCTACCCGAACATGGTTCCGTCAACGGATCCGATGGAGTTCAAGCTGGTCGTGCCGTGGGAGGGCCACTTCATCTGGCCCGGCATCAGCGGCCAACACCTGCTCTACGAGTACAGGTGCTTTGACACCACGAGCGTCGCCTACTACCCCGACGCCGTCAGCGGCAACACCAGCGTCTCTCGCTTGTGGGGCACCGGCCCGACGGCCACAACTGGCTCACGCAACCTGAACTACGGCGTGGTCTTCTGCTTCGGCTACCAGGGCCCCATCCGCAACGTACCCGTCCTGGTCAACGATGGCGTGCCGCTCATCAACGCGTCGTTCGACGTAACGCTGGTCGGCGCGCAGCCATTCGCGACCATCGCCGTCCTGGTCATGGGCTTCTCAAAGACGGCCTGGGGGACGATCTCGTTGCCGTGGAACTTGACGCCGATCGGCGCCGACGGCTGCTTTCTCAACGTCTCGTTCGACCTGCTGTTCGGCGTCCATCTCGACGCCAACGGTCGGGCCAAGTTCACCTACGCGATCCCGTATTACCCGAGCCTGTACGGCGCCGTCTGGCACAACCAGTACTTCATCTTCGACCAGTCTGCGAACAAGCTCGGGCTCGTGTTCACGAACGGCGGTACGGCCACGGTTGGCGGGCTGTAGCGCTCGACAGCCTCGACGTCGCTCTCATCCGATCCTCTTCGGTGTCGCGACACTCGTCGCCCGGATGGTCCGTTGAGCGCCGAGCTGCCATGGCGGTCAGCTTGGGTTTGAAATGGTCGGGGCGAAAGGATTCGAACCTTCGACCTCTGCAACCCCATTGCAGCGCGCTAGCCAAGCTGCGCCACGCCCCGACACAAGAGGGGAAGGAGTGTAGCGGCCCCGATCTAGCGGGCAAGCTACCACGCCCATGATCGCCCCGGCGCACGCCCGACGCTCATGGTCGTCCTCCGCGCAGGTCGAGTGCCCGAAGGCCATGAGACTCGTACGCCCGCCGTCACTCCTCGCAAAGATCGCGCCCCATCAGCGCTCGCACGGCCTCCTTGGGCGCACGGTCCTCGAACAGCACCCGCGACACCTCCTCGGCGACCGGCATGCGTACGCCAAGCGTCTCTGCCTGGGTCAGGACGGCGCGGCAGGTCCAGACGCCTTCAACGACCTTGCACGTGGACGCCAGGATCTGCTGCAAAGTCTCGCCGTGGCCGATGCGCTCGCCGAGCGCACGATTGCGGCCGTGCGGACTGACCGCGGTCGTGATCAGGTCACCGATGCCGGCGAGGCCATAGAAGGTCTCGCGCTTGGCGCCGAGGCTCTCGCCGAAGCGCGTCATCTCGGCGAGGCCGCGGGTCAGGAGCGCAGCCTTGGCGTTGTCGCCGAGACCGAGGCCATCGCAGATGCCGGCAGCGATGGCAATGATGTTCTTGACCGCAGCACAGAGCGCAGCACCGAGCGCGTCTTCGCTTCGGTAGACGCGAAAGGTCGGCCCGGACAGCATCCCTTGCAGACCGGGCAGCCCAGCGCCCGGGCCCGCGAGCACGAGACTCGCGGGTTGCTCCCGCGCGAGCTCCTCGGCGTGGCACGGACCGGTCAGCACGTAGACGGGTCGACCCGGCAGCATGCGCTGACAGATCGCACTCGGCACGAGTCCGGTCACTTCCTCCATGCCCTTGCAGCAAACGACGACCGGACAGTCATCTGGGATCTCGGCGCCGATCACGTCGAGCACGGAACGCACGTGTTGCGTCGGCACGACGAGTAACACCGCGTCGGCTCCCGCCAACAGGCGTGGAGCGTCCGAACTCACATCGATCCCTTCTGGCACGGATACACCCGTCAGGTAGCGCGGGTTCTCGCGCGTCGCCGCAATCGTCGCCGTGTACTCGGCGTCGTGCCCCCACAACCGGACGTCATGACCATTCCAATGCTGGACCATGCTCAACGCCGTGCCGAAGCCGCCGTTGCCAAGCACAGTGATGCAAGGCGAACCGCTCATCGTGTCATGCCCTCGCCTGCCGCCCCGCGTGCATGCGCTGGATGTTCGAACGATGCGTCCAGACGAAGAAGAGCGCGAAGAAGAGCGCGAGCGCGGTCACAGGCCACCGGGTTGCGAAGGCAGTCGACGGCTCGCGCAGGACCACAGCGGCAGCAAGCGCGAAGCCAAGAACGAGCGAGCCCAACGCCGTTACGCGCGTGACGAGCAAGACTGCGAAGAATGCACCGATCGCGATCACGAGAGCGAACCAATCGAGCGCGGCCATGACCCCACAGGTCGTCGCCACGCCCTTGCCACCCTTGAAGCGCAGGAACGGCGAGAAACAGTGACCGGCGACAGCCACCAGCCCGACCGCGGCAGCGCTCCACACCGGCAACGCGGGCGCGAGCAAGAACACCGGCACGAGACCCTTGGCGAAGTCGAGGAGGTAGATCCCGGCGAACGCAACCCACCGCCACGGCCCCTTGAAACTGCGGCCAACGTTGGTCGCACCGATGTTGCCCGAGCCGGTGTCGCGCACATCCTCACCGAGCAGCAGCCGCACTGCGAGGAAGCCGAACGGGATCCCGCCGATCAGGAAGGCGAGCGGTAGCGACAGGGGTAGCGGCATCGTCACCGTCGCACGAGCGACAGGCTTCGAAGATGTTGCTCGAGGTCCTTGAACGGTTCGAGACTCGCCCCGCCGATGGCGGCATCGGCGGCCTTCATGAGCTCCTTCGTTTCCGGGTCGGTCTCGATACCGGCGGCTGCTTGCACGCTCTGAAGCAGGTGTTTGTCGCGACGTTGCGCCACCATCCAGGCCGATGTCTGACGAACGATGGTCGAACCGTCAGCTAGGCCCTTCGCGAGCAACTCGGTGACCGCCTTGCGTTGCTCGAGCTTGCCGGCGGCGATGATCACGCGAGAACGCAGCATCTCGTCATCGTCACGCACGGTTTTCGCGAGCAGCCGCGCGAGCTTCTTGTCCTTGGGGTTGCACGAGGCCCATGCGATCAAGATGCAGCCGCGAATGGTCGCTTCCTCCTTACGGTTCTTCGATGCCTTGTCGAGCACCTTCACGGCCTTGGGTTCGGCGAGCGCCCCGAGCGCGTCGACTGCAGCACGCCGAACAACGGCGAGGCGGTCCGACACATGCGGCGTCACGACCCGCCACCAAACACGCGGCGACGTCGCACCGATCCCATCCAGCATCCGCGCACGGCGTTCGCCCTGGATGAAGCCGAGGACGGTCACCGCGACATCCATCGCACGCTTGTCATCGCTGCGCATCAAGATCGGGATCTTCTCGCGCGCGCGAGCCCACCCACTCAGTCCGTCCTTGTTCAGACCGTCGAGGATCTCGTCGACCTCCTCCTTGGTCGGCGGCTTCTTGCCCTCGGCCGGCGCGGCCGGCTTGCCGTCGTAGCGCAGTCGGCGCGGAGCGTGCGCCGAGCCCGGCAGCTTCCAGGCGAAGTCCTTGTCGATCTTGTGGATCGCGTCGACCCACATCCACTCGAGCTCGCCCTTCGTCACCCGGTAGGGGACCGAGCTGAGAATCTTGCCATCGGGTCCGAGGAACAGGTGCTGCGGGGACACGACCCAGGTGTCCGGCGTCGCCTTGAGGATGCGTTCACGCACCTGGACATCGCAGTGGTTCTGTTGCTCGACCGAGACACCGGAGACCCGACGCTCTTTCGATTGCGTGCAGAAGATGTTGACCGTCTGGCGCGAGAGCTTGGCCAGGCGCCCGTCGCGGTAGTGCTCCGCGAGCATCTCGGCGTTGGCACGCTCACCGTCCATGTTGATCGCCACGAAGATGACCCGCTTCTCGTCCTTGGCCCGGGCGAACGCGGCATCAAGGTCGGTGGTCCACTTGATCTGGCAGGTGGCACTACTCGTGGCCGCAAGGGCAACCAAAACATGGAGGGCGAGGTGCTTCATCATCGACTCTTGGACACAGACACGGCTTGGGGACATAGGGGTGCCCACATCCCCGATTCCGAGAGGTCTTTCTACCAGGCTCGCGTCGTAGCGTCAGCACGCTCTACTCTGTCACCATGCCCGTTGCCCCATCAGCCCGGCGCGTCTGCGTCGACACCGGCGGCACCTTCACGGACCTGATCGAACTCGACCGCGGCCGCCTTTCCGTGCACAAGGTCGTGTCGACACCGAGTGCGCCCGCCGACGCCGTGCTCGCCGCCCTCACCCACGTCGGTGGCGGTGAACGCGGCGGGCGGCTCGTGCACGGCCACACCGTCGGCCTCAACGCCCTGCTGACCGGCCGTGGCGCCAGGGTCGCGCTGGTGACCAACAGAGGTTTCGAGGACCTCATCGAAATCGGCCGCCAGGAACGGCCGGACATCTATGCGCTACACGTCGGCCCACGCCCGACGCTCGTGCCGCGCGCGCTGCGCTTCGGCATCGACGAACGCCGTCTCGCCGACGGAACGCTACGCTCGCGCGCGAGCCGCGACGAGCTCACGACGCTTCGCACCAAGCTCGCACATCGGCGCATCGACGCGATCGCGATCTGCCTGCTGCACTCATGGGCCCATCCAGAAGACGAGCTGCGCATCGCGAGAGCGCTCCGCTCGCTCGACAAACCGCTGTCCTTGTCCTCGCAGCTGTTGCGCCGCCATCGCGAGTTCGAACGCTTCAGCACGGCGATCGTCAACTCGTTCGTCCTGCCGTGCGTCGGCACCTACCTCGACCAACTCGGGGCAGGCGCAGCGCCGATGGATGTACAGCTGGTGCGCAACGAGGGCGGCACGATTCGCCTCGACGAAGTGCGCAACGCTCCCGTGCGCGCGATCGTCTCGGGTCCTGCGGGTGGCGCGGCCGGCGCCCGCTTCTGGGCAGGTGAAGCGGGTTTCGAGCGCGCCGTCGGTTTCGACATGGGTGGCACTTCGGCGGACGTCGCGCTGTGCGGCGGCGCCGCAACAGTCGAAGAGGAAACCGTGTTGGGCTCGTTCCCGCTCGCCCTGCCATCGGTGCCGATCGCCTCGGTCGGCTGTGGCGGCGGCAGTATCGCCTACCGCGATGAAGGCGGGGCCCTGCGTGTTGGTCCGGAGTCGGCCGGTGCCGACCCAGGACCGGCGTGCTACGGCAGAGGAGGCGAACCGACGATCACCGACGCGCACCTCGCGCTCGGACGCCTGCCGGTGTGGGGCTTGCTCGGTGGCGGCTTCCCGCTACACGTCGACCGCGCCGAAGCCGCGGTGTCGCGACTCGCGCACGAGCTGTCGCTCGATGTGCGCGCCACCGCCGCGGGCATCCTCGACATCGCGGACCTGCAGATGGCGCGGCCACTGCGCGCGTTCACGCTGGGGCGCGGCGTCGACCCCGCCGACGTTTGCCTGGTCGCCTTCGGTGGCGCCGGCGGACTACACGCTGCGCGCCTCGCCGAGCACATCGGCTTTCGCGAAGTGCTCGTGCCACCCCACCCGGGCATCCTGTCGGCAGCCGGCATGCTGCTCGCTCGCGAGGTCCACGAGGAAGAGCAGAGCCTCGTCGTCGAGCTTGACGGCATGGGGATCAAGTCGCTACTCGCTGGCGCTCGCAGCCTACTGACCCAGACACAACAACGCGCGCCTGCGCCAGCCAAGAGCCGCGAAGCCCTCGCCGCCGTGCGTTACCGCGGCAACAACGCCGAGTTCTGGGTGCCAGCCGACCGGCATGCATGCGAGAGCTTCGAGGCCGAGTTCGAACGTCGCTACGGCTTCCGCCAGGACCTGCCGGTCGAATGCCTGCGGCTACGCGCCCGACTCACGCTCGAAACCGATCCGCGCGCGCGCGTCAGCAAGGCGCTCGCAGTAACACAAACCACGCCAACGAACGACGTCGCAACAACGCTCGGCCCCGGCGGACTCCCTTGTCGGCCGCGCGAGCGAACACCACGGCGCTGGACGAAGGGGCCGCTCGCGATCGTCGACTACTCGGGCACGACCATCGTCGAAGAAGGTTGGCGAGTCCGCCGCGACGAACTCAACTGCCTGCGGCTCCGACCCCAGTGATCTAGGTCGGCGGCGAACCGATGGCTACCGGCACGGCCGGCCCGCCCACGGCTCGCAGCGTTACGCGTAGTCGGCAACACTCAAAGCGAACACTCGGGCAAGGGGCTGCATGACGGTCACAGACTCTACCCCTGTGCTGCGCGTTGCGCGGGGAGCGGACCTACCGGAGATCGATGACCTTCACCTGCGCGTCGTCGAGGACGTAGATGCAGACGCAGTAGTCCTCGTCCATGACCTTCTTGAGGCGGAAGGTGCCGACGATCAGGATCGGGTCGTACTGGTAGGCGCAGCCCTTCTTGGCCTTGACGTTGATCTTGACCAGGCCGTTGACGTCCGGCGGGATGCCGAAGCAGCAACTCCAAAGTGACTTGACGAGGTAGAAGTGCCGGATGTTCTCGACCTCGTCGATCGGGAGCATGAAGCCGGCCATCGCAACCTTCTTCCCATCGAGGGCACGCACGCTCTTGGGAACGCCCTTGAAGCCGTCCTCGTACGGCCAGTTGTCAATACCCTCGAAGCGGACGTACTCGGCGTCGCCGCCGACCTTCATCTTCTTGAGGATCTCGGCGAGACGCTTCTCCGTCTCGATCATGGCCTGCGCGCCCTTCATCGCGCGAATGTCCTCGGCGGTCGCGCCTTCGGGAATGATGTCGGCTTCGTCGGCCTCGCGCGTCTTGATGTCCTCGCGCTTGGCGTCGGTCTTCTTGGCAGCCTTGGCGGTCTTTGTGTCGGCCTTCTTCGTGGTCTTCGTGGCCTTCGTGGTCTTCGTGGCCTTCGTGGTCGCGTTCTTCTTGACGGTCGCTGCCTTGCCGGTGGCCGCCTTCTTGACGGGTGTGGTCTTTGCCGCCTGCTTACCAGCTTGCGGCGACGTGCCCGGCACCTTCTTGGTCGTCGCCTTGACGCCAGCTTGGGTCCCCGCCTTCTGGGTGACCTTGGTCACGACCTTGGGCACGACCTTGGGCTTGGGCACTGGCGGGCGATCTTGCCCGGCAATGAAGCCGACCAGCAGTAGCAGAGGGGCGTGCAGCAGGATCATGTGCGTTCCTTCTCGAGCCTTCTCGCTATCGGTCGGGAGACAGGTAGCGAGCAACGTCGGTCCGGGAAGCCTGATACGCGGGCAAGTAGCCAGCGACTCCACCCAGAACGGTCACCCCTAGGATAAGCCAAAGCTCCTCGATCCCGAAAGCCACACCGCTCATCGGCACCCCGGTTTCGGCCAGGAGCCACCCTGAGAGCGACTGGGCGATCGCATGGGCGAGGCCAACGCCGAGCACAGCTCCGGTCGCTGTGATAAGGACAGCCTCGAAGACGACGATGCCGAAGATCTGCAGGCGCCGAGCACCCAGCGAACGCATGATCGCGACATCACGCCGCCTCTCGCTCATCGTGCTGTAGAGCGCCAGGAAGACACCGATCGACGCGACCCACAGCACGACGAAGCTAATCGTGCGCAAGGCCAGGGCGATGTTGCCAACTACCTTGAAGAGCGAACGGATCTCGGTCTCGGGCAGCGCGGCGATGCCGTCGATGCGCCGCCCGAAGGCGCGGCGCACGTGCTGAAACCCGATCGGTGGCCGGGTGTTGAGCAAGACCGCGGAAATCTCGACGTCACCGTACTGGTTCTTCGTCGTCGAGCCGATCGCTTCGTGTCCCTTGAGGCGCCAGAACGCACCGAGCGGCATGTAGATCGTTCGATCGATCGGCGTGCCGAGCGGCTCGAGAACACCAACGACTTCGCACTCCGCTTCATCGTGATGGTGCAACGATGCATCACCAACGCCGTGCGCCGGCACGATCTTGCTACCGAGCGACAATCCAATCTCGCGGGCCACGCCCGCACCGATGACGACCTTGCGCCACTTCTCCGGCACGATGTCGCCGTGGCCGTGATCGTGGCCCTCGTGACCGCCGGGCTCTTTCAGGTGCTCCTGAAACTTCGCTTCCGCGAGCAGTTCCTCGTGCGTGAAGTCCCACTCCTTGCCGGCAGCGAAGCGCATCTCGGGTGGCCGGTTGGTCTTCCATGAGGGCTTCGGTCGCCCGAACACTTTGAACCACTCGTCCGACGTCGCGACGATCGGGAAGCCGCGGTACGAATCACCGGAAGCCACCGGGATCGCACAGCGAACGTGGCGCCCCCACTTCTTGGTGTCGCTGTGCAGTTCCTTGTAGACCGACAGCGGGATCACGCCCTGCGCTGGCTTGATCATGTAGATCGTCGACAGCACGAGATCGAGGGTCGAGCTTTCCTTGGGCCCGATCACGACGTTGAAGCCCCGGCTCGAGGTGACGTAGCGCCTCTCGGCCTGCCCGGCGACGAGCCACAGGAACGACACGAGCGCCGCCCCGAACATGATCGACACGGTCGTCAGCACACTGGTCAGCGGCCGTTGCTTGAGATTGCGCGCAGCTAGCCGCAGCAGCCTCATGCGACCGCCTCCCCGGGACTCCCCGGCAGTTCAATCGCGCGGTCCAGGGTCTCGGCGACCTTCGGATCGTGCGTGACGCAGATGATGGTCGCCTCGATCTCGTTGGCCAGGGAACGCAAGGCGTCTAGCGTCTGCCGCGCTGTCGCCGGATCCTGGTTTCCCGTCGGCTCGTCGGCGAGCAGCAGCTTGGGTCGGTTGACGAGGGCGCGCGCAACGGCGACACGTTGCTGCTGGCCGACCGAGAGCTCACTCGGTCGGTGCTGTAGCCGATCTGCGAGCCCTACCTTGCGAAGCAGATCGCCGGCGTCGGCACCGTGCACACCGCCGGCGAAGTAGGCCGCCAAGGCGACATTCTCGAGCGCAGTGTAGGCCGCCAACAGATTGAAGGTCTGGTGCACGTAGCCGATCGTCCGCGCGCGAAAGCGATCGCGAGCCGCTTCACCCGCGGCGAAAACGTCGGTTCCGCCGACCACGACGGTGCCGCGGTCGGGCACGACCAGCCCCGAGATCACGTGCAGAAGGGTCGTCTTGCCGCAACCGGAAGGTCCAACGACCGCGACGTGCTCACCGCGCTCGACGGACAGGTCTCCGACCGACAGCGCGACGACGGCATCCTCGCCACGGCGATAGATCTTCTGTACGTCGCGCAACGCAATCATCACAGCACCGGCAGCTTGCGATCGGCATCCCAACCATTGTTCGACGGCTTCACTTCTTGGCCATCGATCGTACCCATGAGCGAGCCACACCGATCACAGGTGCGTCCATCCGGGTCAGGTATGAACTCGAGTGCTTTCGCCATCGTCCCTTCGTCTCGTCTAGTGCCGTCTCGTGCTGGTTCTTACTGGTTCTTACTGGCCGTTGTCTACTGACGCTGCGCGGCCAGCAAGAGCCGCTGTACCTCCAACGAAGTCTCCGCAGTGAGCACTCGCTCCGCCAACTCCCGCGCATCGGCAACCGACCAGAGCGCGAGTGTGTCACTGACATCCCGTGCACGCACGGGAGAGATCGTGAGACAACGATAGCCAACGCCGATCCAGAACGGCAGGCGTAGCGGGTCAGCGACGCTCTCGCCGAATAGCACGATCTCGCGACCAGCGGCGCTGGCCTCGGCAGCGAGCTGTGCGACCAACCGGAACAAAGCCGGGTGAAACACCCGGTAGTAGCCTTCCACACGCAAGTTGTCGCGATCGGCGGCAAGCAGGTATTGCTGCAAATCGTCGAGGGCAACGACGAGAAAATCGACTTCCTTGGCCACGGGTGTGACGTGGAAGGCAGTCGCCGGCACCTCGACAGCTGCGCCGATAACGACCTGCTCTGCGCAGGGCACGCCGGCCTTGAGCAGGTTGGCGCGTTCGCTACGGATCGATTCCTTGATGCGCTGGACGTCCTGGACCGAACTCACGAACGGGACCACGACCTCGAGTACCCCCGCCGGCGCGACGCGCAACAGAGCGCGGATCTGCAGGCGCAAGAGGGAAGGTACCGCCAGCAGCAAGCGTACGCCTTTGAGCCCGAGCGCCGGGTTGGGGTCACCGCCGCTGCGCATACCGATGATGCGCTGGTCAGCTGCGGCATCGAGCAGCCGGAAGCGAACCGGCGCGCCGCCAGCGCGCGCCAGCACATCGGCATAGTGCCGCGTCAGTACCTCCTCGCTCGGCCCGGGCTGCTCTAGCAGGAAGAGCAACTCCGTTCGGTACACTCCGACACCCTCGAGGTCCGCGTCGGCCGCTTGTCCGACTTCGCCGAGGTTGCCACAGGCGCCGCGAATCTGCACCGGCTCGCCACCGGCGATCTCGATCGGCCCAACCGGCTCGATTGCGGCACTCGTCGATGCCGCCGCCCGCCGCTGCACCTCGAACTCCTTGCGCAGCCGCTCGTCCGGGTTGACGTGCACGACGCCCGTCCCCGCGTCGAGGACCACGTAGTCGCCGTTGCGCACGCTGTCACGCAACGACGGCACACCAGTGATCGCTGGCACGTTCATCGACCGTGCCAGGATCCCAGCATGCGAATCGAAGCCACCCTCCTCGGCAACGATCCCGAGCAGCACGTCGCGGTCGAGCCGACAGAGGTCGGCCAGGGACAGCTTGCGCGCCGCGACAATGTGCGGCTCGTGCATATCGACTTCCGGCGCATCTGCGTCGCTCCGGTCGAGCGAGCGAACGACGCGTAGTGCGACGTCGCGGAGATCGAGCGCGCGGCCCTTGAGGCGGCCGGACTCGGCAAGCTCGAAGATGCGATCGAAGTCGCGCACGGCGCAGTAGAGCGTGTCCTCCAGACGCAGCTGCTCGGTCCGAATCCGGTTCTCGATGTCATTCAAGAAGACCGGATCGCGCAACAGCTCGAGGTGGACCGAGACGATCTGGTGCTCGAGGTCGCCGAGCTCACCGGCCAGGCTGCCGCGGATCTCCTCCACCTGGGCCAT
Organism: Planctomycetota bacterium; assembly: GCA_002685965.1. Taxonomy (GTDB): domain Bacteria; phylum Planctomycetota; class UBA1135; order UBA1135. The sequence goes on from NYZE01000105.1 coordinate 13,533, forward strand.
GCTGCGATCCACCGCCGTCCGCAAACGCAGGATCTCTGCCTCGACCTCGGTCGCGGGGAGGCGAGCAGCCATGGACCGCTCGAACTCATAGCCGAGCAGCACGACCGGACCGACGGCAACGCCGCCGCAAACTGTGACACCTTCGAGCATCGGAACGCGAAGGAAGATCCAACGACGGGGTGAAACCGTCAAGTGTGAGCAGGCTTTCGTGCCCCTCTATGGTAGTTTTCCGACCACATGGGGCAGGGATTCAGACCGCTCCTGGTGGCCTGTCTGGTGATCTCGGCGGTGGGCGCCCAGGGGAGCGTGATGCGCGTCGTCACGCCGGACGGTTCCACGTTTCTCCTATTTCCCCGCAAGGGTCGCCCGGTCGCATACTGGGCCAGCTTTGTCCGCATGGGGCGCGTTCACGAGGGTCCCGGCCAGGCCGGCCTGGCCGCTGCGTGCGTCCGCTCGTCCCTCTTGGGCACGCACAGCCACGGTAGCTCCAACGCCCACGAGGAGGAGGCGGCCTTGCTCGAGTTGGACCGCGCCGAAGATCGGCTCGCCCGCGCGCAGCGGGATGGGCGGGAACCGGAGGAAGTTGATCGATTGCGGCTGGCACGCGACGCCGCGCGCAAGGAGTCGCGGCGGTTCGTCGAGCAGCAGTCGTTCCTCCGTCTGTTAGCCCGCTTGCCAGCGCAGCAACCACGAGTCACGCCCATGGTCGATGGCACGCTCGTCGAGTTGGCGGTCCCCACGGTCCGATTACGTCAGCTGGCCCGACTCATGGAGAGTCGCCGGCGCGAACCGCTGCTGCGCCGTCTGGGTTCGTTGGTCAAAGCCGCGCTTGCGGAACGGCACGCGGAAGTCGCCGGGCGGGCACACGACCGCGCCCTCGCGTTGCTGGCGCTCGAAGTGTATCCGGCGCGACTGGCCCTGTTACCGCCGAGCAATCAGCGGCGCATTCGCCGCAGCCAAGCCACCGAATTCTACCGAGCATGTCAGCGACCAGAGCGGACGTTCACGGCGATCGTAGGTTCGTTCGACGCCGAGAAGCTCACTGCCGACCTGAAGAGAGTGTTCGTGCAGCCAGCGCCTGGGCACGGTGCGCGCGCGCTCCCCACGGAACCGCCACAAGACGGGCGGGCGTCCAAGCGCATCCGCTCAACGCTCCCGCGACTCGTACTCGGATGGCGGCCACCGGCCGGGACCAGCAGGGACCTGCTCGAGATCACCGCGTTGCTCCTTGTGGGTGACGACACGTTCGGCCTGATGGCGCACCTCGTGCACGAGAAGCGCTTGGCCCAGAGCATTGAAGCCACCGCAGGCTTTCCGAGCATGACAGCGACCGGCCTGCTCATGCTGACGGCGACGGCACGGCAGCCGAGTGGCTTCGATCGGCTGCAGGAGTCCGTGCGCAAGCACGTCGACGACTTGCGCCGCGGCGCCAGCGTCGACTCGGCAGCTCGCGCCATCGTCATCTGGTCGACGCGGCGACAACGGCTGCTCGACTCGCCGTCGCGGCTCGCCGCGTGGCTCGCGCTCATGGCCGGAGTCGGCCGGCGCGTAGACGTGCTGGCCAAGCCTCCAACAACGGCCGCGGTCCGCGCCAAACTGGCCGGCCTGCTCGCCGTCGACAGCGAAAACGAGGTCACCTCGGACCTGGAGAATCGTTAGTGGCCTGTCGCCCGAGCGTAAGGCACGGCCTGCTTGTCTTCCTGCTCGCAATGACAGCGTGCAGCGCGGCGCCCGACGGCGAGCCCACGCCGGGAGGCGAGAAGATCACTCGACCGAAACCGAAGCCGACGACAACAACGGACAAGAAGACGGCGGGGTCGGACACGACCCAGGAACCAGCGCCGACCGGTGTTGCCCAAGGCAAGAACGGGCTCGGCTTCCTGGCCATCGAGGGCGACCGCCTCGCGCGGCTGGAGCTGTGGCTCGACGCGGGCCCCGGGCGTGACCCGCAAACAAAGCCGGGTCTCGCCCTGCTGGCTGCGCGATCCCTGCGGCACGCGCCAACGGAAGGCGGCAGCACGGTCGGGGATCGCCTCGCCGCCATAGGCGGCTCACTCAAGCTGCAACCCGAGGGGCGCTACATGCGCTTCACTGCATCGGCACCGCCCGAGCACGTCGTCGAACTGGCAACGGTCCTGCTGCGGCTGGTGGCGCGCGGTGCGCCCGGCGCTGGTGTCGTCGCCGAACAACGGCGACGCATGCTCGCCGAGATGACAGCACGACGCGACCAGCGCTTACGACAGAACGAACTCGAGCGTCTGCTCGGGGAGGCTCCAAACAGCGCTCGCTCGCAGGAGCTACTGCTCGGCCAAATCGGCTCGACCGATGTCCGTCTCTTCCTGGGGTTGCACTACCGCGCCAACCACGCGCTCCTGGCAATCGCGCTACCTGGACGCAGCGCGGAAACGGTCGATCGCGTGGTCGCAGTGTTCGACGAGTGGCCGAAGGGCCGCGCCCTCGCGCCGCTGCGCTCGCGAGTGCCGGTGAGCCCCTTGCTGTTCGCGGAGGCTCCCGAGAAGGGCGGGAGTGTCACCGCGATCGTCCGCTCTCCGGCGACCGATCGCACGGGTGACGTTGCGGGCGAGGCCGCCTGGCAACGGCTGACGCGCCCAGGCGGCCGGCTCGCCGAGAGGCTGCAACGCGCCGGGCTCGCCGACATCGTCCCGCGGATCGAAGAGGTGCCGACGCTGCGCGAACGCGTCCGCACGATCTCGATCGCAGTGGCTGACGACAAGCTCGAAGCCGCCGTGACAGCCATCCAGCAGAGCTTCGCCGACCTTGCGACACAAGATCCAGACACCAACGAGCTGCGCGAGATCCAGGACACGCTGATGTTCCGCTGGGACCTACGCATGGACGACCCCGCCCAGCGCCTGACCACTCTGGCGCGCGCAGCGCTGTCGGGCTACCCGATCTCGATCGAAAACAGCCTGGCGGCGCGTATCGACAAGCTCGAGCCGGATGATCTGACCGATGCTGCACGCACGTCGCTCGTGCCCGCGGTGCTCGTACGGGGACCGCTTCGGGCCAAGCCGCTGAAGGCCTCCGACCTGCCAGCGCTGACAGGCGACGTCGAGCCGGTCCGCGAGCAGGCAACCATCCAGCCACTTCGCCTGTCCGACGGGGAGCGGGCCGAACTCGCCGCAACCACATTCGCGCGAACCTTCGAGCAGCTCGGGAGCAAAGCAGTGCTGGCCAAGGTCGGCACCTTCGGCTGGACCGCGCGCGGCACCTACATCGGCGCGGTCGGTTTCACAGACAAGTGGAAGGTGAGACTGCCCAACGGACCCGCGACGCGCGCTCGCAGGATCCTCGGCACCGTGATCGAGAGCAAGCAGGACGGCAAGGACGGTGCGATCGTCGAGACCCTCGGCGGCCAGCAGCGCAAGCTCGATGGCGGCGAAGCAGACTTGTTCGCGCTCGAGTCGATCCTGCACCCCACGGTGCTTTTGGCGCGCCACCTCGCGGGCACGACCAAACTGTCGCTGGTGGCATTCATGAACCAGCACAGCCGACGCCTGCTCGTCTTCGAGTGCAAACTCCGCGACCGCAAGGTTCAGCTGTTCGTCGACGAGAACACGGGCCTGCCGCGACGCATCGTGTATCTGGAGTGGCGGTGGCGGGCACCGCCGCGCAGCGTCGAACTCGAGCTACAAGACTATCGCTTCGCCGGCGCGCTGCGCCAGCCACACTGGATCCGTCGGCTGCTGGACGGCGAGTATCACGGGACGTTGACGCTGAGCTACCCCAAGTAGTACGCCAAGTAGCGCCCCGTGGGCGCGAGCCCCGCTAAGCGCTACAACCGAACAATGACCCCGAACCACATGCGGTGCTGGCCGATCGAGTCACGGTCCAACCCCACCGGGCGCCGGCTCTCATTGGTCAGGAACGAGTACTCCAACTCGAACGCGGCTTGGTCCAGTAGATTCGCGCGCACGCGCAGTTGGCCACCGAAGAAGATCTTGTCCTCCGCGGCCGCCGCGAACTGATCGAAGATCCGTGAGAACTGGACACGGACGCCGGGCGTGATCGTGAAGATGTCGCCCAGCAAGAAGCGAAACTCGAACATCCCGTCACCCCACCACTGGCCGAGCGGTTTGGTTGGCTCGTACATGACGACGCGATCGCCGTCCGGTGACAAGCCCACGTCAGCGGTGAGGATGAAGGTACCGGTGTTGGTGTACGGGAAGTACCACTCGAGGTGGCCACCGCCGCGGATGACCTGGTCCGGCAACGACGACAGGCGCCCCGTCAGACCGAACACGTCATCACTCGTGGTGCGTTCGATCTGGAACCACGCCGCCAAGATGTAGCCCTGGTAGGGCAGGCCGGTCTGCCGGTCCAACTGCAGCGTGTTGTCCTCGACGATCGTCTCGATACCGTAGACGCTGTAATCCTTGGGCAACGTGAATGCTGGATTCGTGCGCGAGTACGGCTTGAAGGCGTTCTTGCCGTAGTACGCCATGCCCTCAGCCCGGATGCTGCCCGAGAACTTGCTCGCGAGACTGAGGCGCACGCGCCAATCGCGAGACTCATACAGCCCCACCGGAACGAAGTCGTTGCCCTGGTAGAAGCCTTCGCGGATGTAGTTGCCCCACTGGCGGCCGAACAACTCGAGGCGCGTGTAGCCCTTGTCGACTTTCGGATCGCCTTCCGTCAGACTCACGTAAGCGCCGTCGCGGCCGACGTAGACCTCGAAGCGGTTCTGGCGGCCGAAGGCTTGCTGCTGCCGGTAGTAGACATGGCCGTCGACCGAAGCCCGTGTCTCGGCCAACCGCGACTCATCCTCGTTGTTCGGGATCCCACCGGCCGCCCCAAGTCGCAGCTCCAGCAACGTGTTCTCCGCGTACGGGCGGTTGCGTACGAGAATCAAATCATTGAAGCTCGCCGTTGACCTCTGTGCCGCGAGTCGCGCCGGGGGGCAGGCCAGCAAGAAGGCCACAACGAAGAAATGACTACGCACGCGCTCTGATCCCCCTGATGGTTGAGCAACACATTCTCCGGAGAATGACCTCATGAGCGAGCTTGTTTCGCTAGCTGATCGCGAGACTCCCGAGATAGTTCGCCTGCGCCGCGATTTCCACCAGTGGCCGGAGCTGTCATTCCGGGAACAACGCACCGCTGGCGTGATCGCCGAATACCTCCGCGAACTCGGCTTGGACGTCGTTTCGCCGGACAGCATGCACGGGATGTGGGCTGACCTGCAGGCCGAGGGGGCCACCAAGACTCTGGCGTTGCGGGCCGACATGGACGCCCTCGCGATGGACGAGGCGTCGTCGGCCACCAAGTCCGACTTCGTGTCGAAAAATCCAGGTGCCGCCCATTGCTGCGGCCATGACTCGCACATGGCAATGCTCATGACCGCGGCACGCCTCATGGCCACCGGCGAGGTGAAACCGCGACACAACATCCGCTTTCTGTTCCAGCACGCGGAAGAAAAGGCGCCGGGTGGCGCGATCGAGTTGATCGAGGCGGGCTGCCTCGAAGGCGTCGACGAGGTCTATGGCATCCACGTGATCCCGCCGATCGAGACCGGCAAGTTCGTGGTGTGCAAAGGACCGTTCATGGCCGCCGCCGACGAGATTCACATCCGTGTGACCGGCAAGGGCGGCCACGCAGCGATGCCCCACCTGGTGCGCGATCCGATCGTCGCCGCCGCTCATGTCATCACGGCATTGCAAGGCCTCGTGTCGCGGCGCACGAGCCCGCTCGACTCGATGGTCGTCACCATCAGCACGATTCGAGGCGGCAGTGGCACGACGAATGTCATCCCCAACGACGTCGAACTGCTCGGAACGGTGCGCACACTGAATCCGGCCCTGCACGAGAAAGCGCCCGGATGGGTCAGTGATACTGCGAAGGCTGCGGCTGCCGCGTGCGGCTGCGAGGCGGAGGTGGAATACGGACTCGGATACCCCGTGCTCGTCAACGACGACGGCGCTACCGCGACTGCTCGCGAATGCGTGCGCGAGTTGCTCGGCGAAAGCGGGCTCGTCGAAACTCCGATGCCGATGATGGGCGGCGAGGACTTCGCGCGCTACGCGGAGTTACGGCCGTCGTGCTATGTCTTCCTCGGCGTCGGTTCGGACTCGAAGGGAATCACGTCGGCGAACCACGCGACGGACTTCGATGTGGATGAGGCGGTGCTGCACCGTGGGACTGCGTGGTTCCTGCAGCTGGCCGTCCACTAACAAGCGCCACTCGCCAACGAACTACGACGCCGTATCACCGATCGAGAGAGCTTCCTCGGGACACATCACGGCGCACATGCCGCAGCCGACGCACCCCCAATCCACGATCAGTGGACCGGCCTCGCTCATGCGAATCGCCTGCTCGGGCACCGGACAGTATGACACGCAGAAGTCGCATTCCTCGCCTCGTGGCACGACGCACCGATCCACATCCAGCACCGCCAACCCGAGCCGGATCGACTCCCGCGGCGTCGACACGAGCGCGCCGGTCTCACACGCAGCAATACACGGGACCGGGTCCTCGCACACCGCGCACGCGGCCAAGCTCGGCTCGAGCATCGGATAACCGGGTTCGGCTTCGTTGTCGCCAGCGACGCGAATCGCCCAGGCCGGACACGCAGTCACGCAGTCGTTGCACTTGGTGCACAGGGTCAAGAACTCGCGGCCGGCAACCGCGCCGGGCGGACGCGAGCGATGCAAGCCCGGGGCTCTGTTCGGGCGCGTTCGGGCGGTTCGGGCCTGCAACTCCTTGCCTGCTGCGGCAAGGGCGTCGGACGCTGCCTGCGCGACCTTGAGCAGGCCGCGCCGGAAGAAGTCACGCCTGGGCAGTTTGTGGTCGGCCATCAGCAGACTCCATTCCTAGATCCCTCTCACTGTCCGGATCGCTTTCGTCCTCGCCATAACAGCCGAGCTCGAACACGAGCCTCTCGTAATGCGCGAGGTCCTGACTGGCAAGAGCCAGAATCGTCTGCAGTGTGTCAAGCCGCGCCAAGAACGCCTCGGGCCGCACCAGTAGCCTGTCAGCAACCGCCATTGCAGCATCGTGGGGTCGCTTGTCGCCAGCCTCGCCGAAGGCCTGACAGACGAGGCGGAAGTCATCGAGATTGGCGCGCCATGCGATGCGCGTCAGCGTCCAGATCGCACGCACGCGGTCAGCGGCTCCCTCGGCCCGATCGAGGGACCCCATACCCCAGCTCAGCCGACACGCATCCAATGCCCGCCGATCCGTCTCATCGAGCCACTCCGGCAAGGTGCCGAGCGCCCAACGGATCAGCGGCGGCGTCCACGAGTCGGAGCGAGGGGTCACGGGGGCGAGTCTAGCCCCGGGGACCTGGGGCGGCAGAGCAACTCTCGATGGAGAGCAAGAGCAACTGCTGCGTGGTGCCAGCCCGGGCGCTCACGCGCCGTGCATGATGCTGCCCCAACCCGTGGTCGCGCTCGTCGCCCAAAGAGGCCGAGTGCCCGCTAGGGCACGAGGCTTGCGCTGCTTACCGGGGGTTGTGCGAGTCCATCTTCTTGAACGGCAGTTCCATCGGCTCGGCGTGGTCGGCCTTGTTCCAGTAACCGTCGACGAACATGGCGCTGACACGGGGGAAGACCTCGTAACCAGTCGACTCTTGCGGAGCGCGCTTTGCGATGGGGCCGACAGAGCGACACAGCGAGTGAGCGAGGTCGGATGACCACGCGGTGTCGCGCATGTCCTTGGCCTGCGGCGGGGTCTCGGCAGTGGCCGGCGACTCGTCGAACTTCGACGTCGCGCTCGTGGACTGGAGCGCTCGAGAACCCTCGTTCTCGGACTCGGGCGTGTCGAAGGACGCCACGGTGCAGTAGACAACGAAAAGGCCGAAAGCAATCGTCATGGACGGGCGGGCCATAGGCTCACTCTCATGGGGGTTTGGCACACAGAACTCGGGTAGCTCGGTGCGGCTTGGACCTCGGGTGGGTCAGGCAGCACAGAACCGCCTTCAACGAAGTCTACTTCGCGGTTCTGCAGGGGCTGACCAATGCGGGAGTCCTGCCGTGGTATGCGCCTGGATGCCCACAGCATCGACGGATTGATCTGTCTACAATCCGTGCAGTTACTTTCGAACGGGAAGCGAGCCAATGCACCGGACCGTCCTCCGCACGACACTTCGCCTGTCGCAAGCCACTGTCTTCTTGGCGCTGGTCATGCCGTCTTCGATCGCCCAAGACGCACCGGTCCCCAACGGACTACGCGATGCGATCTTCGGTGCGCACAAGCATCCGACGGCGAACGTGTCGATTGGCGGTCACGCCTTCCGCGGCATCGTGTCGCGCGACGGCATGCCGGTACTGGTCTGGAGTCGTGACGCGAAGTCGCCGCTGAAGCTACCGTTCGATCGAGCCGCGTTCGCGCGCTGGATAAACGGCGCCGACAAGGAGTTCAAGCATCTCGGCTTCGAGGCGAGCTTCAAGAGCAATGCCAGGTACCTGGACATGGACGCTTGGGTGTTCGAACTGTCGCGCAAGGGCGTGCCGCTGTTCGACCACTGGGTAAAGGTCTACTGGAAGGACAAGATCTTCGTCGGGATGCTCAACCACTTCCCGGCGCCAGCGACCAGCGTCGTCGAACCGACTGACGGCGATCGTTCGACCCCCGACCGCGTCTACTACGCGCAGGCCGACGCGAAGGCGGAGTATCGCCTCGTCATCGCGACGCTGTCGCGCCGGGAGACGGCGACGCACAGAAGGACCGAGGTCGTCACGCGACGCGGCGCCGAGGTCGAGATCTGGCAACAGAAGGACGGCTACATGGCGCCCGCCGGTGCCGCGACGTTCTCGGAGTACACGGTCCCGTCGGGGACCTTCCCCGATCAGATCTGGGCGGACTCGACCGGGATCATCTGGTTCAGTCAGCCCTCCAACAACTGGGTCACTTCGTTCAACCCCAAGACGTCGAAGTTCACGCAGTACGCGACCACGGGTGGAAGCGGGCCGGACGGCCTGTGGGTCGACGACAAGGACCGCGTCTGGACGGGTCTCTACTACAGCAGCCACCTCGGGGTGCTCGACGTCGCGACCAAGAAGTTCACAGCGTTCGCGCCGCCATACACGCCGGCCAGCCTGGCGATCCCGTCGCCGAGCAGCCGCGACACGATCTGGGTGACGGACCACAAGAACAACCGCATCTCCGAGTTCGACCCGAAGCAGAGCACATGGCTCGGCTCCCACGTCATGCCGACATCGGCTACCTGGGTCGTCGCCGGTACCGTCGATCGAACGCGGGAGCGTGTCTGGTTCACGGGCTACTCGTCAAACTCGTTGCCTTACAAGGACATCGGTAAGCCGATTGGCGAGGTACCGACACCGACCCGCGGCGGACCGTCCTTCCTCGTCTACAACGACAACAAGATCTGGTACTCGAACTGGCTCAACAACCGGCTCGGCATGCTCGACGTCGCATCGAGTAAGTTCACGGAATACACCTACCGTGCGGGTGAGACCGGCGGCCCGATCGCGATCACGCCGACCGGCAAGCCCGTGATCGGCGGCAAGGTCAGCCACATCGTCGTCTTCGATCCGGTATCCAAGACGTTCACGGATTACGCGATTCCATCGAGCCGACGGCTCAAGGACGGGATCACGGTTTCGCCCGATGGTGCTATCTGGTTCACGGGCACTTACACGAACAAGATCGCCCGGCTAGTGATCAAGTGAGCGGGGGCAACATCATGAAACACAGCGTTCTCATCGTGTCCTTGTTCGCCATCGCGACGCCAGCAATGGGCCAGCTCGTCAAGCTAACGACAGGCTCCGGCGGCGGCGAACGTCAACCTGTCGTCAGCGCCGACGGCAGGGTCGTCGCCTACCTCGCGATGTCCGCAGGAACGCGCGAGTTGTTCACGATCCCGACCAAAGGAGGCACTGCCACGGCGCGGACAACCGGCAAGGACGTCAGCGTCGGCTATGGCACCTTCGACTCCTGGACGTCGATCTCGATGTCAGCCAACGGCCGCTACATCACCTACTGGAACCTGTCCGGCGTGCATCTGGTCGACACGGTCAGCAAGACCGACACGGTCGTCGCGAAGACCTTCCTGATCCCCTACCCGCGGCTCGACACCGCTGGAAAGCGAGCGGTCTGGCAATCGCCGGTCAACAACCAGCAAGAGGTCTTCGTCATGGACCTACCGAACGGCACACCAAAGCAGATCACGACGACCAGCGGCGCCGGTCGGCGCCTGCCGGTCGTCGACGGGGGTCTGGTGTTGTTCCAGAAGACGGTCGGCGGTTGGCACGAACTGTTCCTGCACGACGTCCAACTGAACAAGACCACTCAGCTCACCACCAACAGCGGGCCGGGCAACCGCTACGGCAACTTCGCACCGGGTGGAGATTCGATCGTCTACGAGGCGATAGCGTCGGGATGCAAGGAAGTGTTCGTCCACAGCTTGTTGACCAGCAAGACCACGAAGGTCTCGTCGCTCGGCAAGACCGGCGACCGACTCCCGGTCGCGACGATGGATCGACATCTGTTCTACCAGTCGCGCAGCAACACCCTCGAGGTATATCGCGCCGATGACGACGGCAAGAACGTCGTCACCGTCACGACGGGCTCGAGCGGCGGGCTGCGTCGACCGAGCACCGACGCGCATGGCCACGTGGTCGTGTTCCAGGCGGCGAACGCTGGCGGCACGCTCGAGGTCTGGTGCTATCGTTACTGCCCCGAGGTCACGCTGACCCGTTACGGAACGCACGACAAGCCTTCCTTGGGCAAGCTCGAGAGCGACGACTACTGGTACCGGTGCGACCTGTGGCCGGGCATCCGCACGAGCCTGTTCAACTACTGGGCAGTATGGGCGCTCGGCGTGCGACAGACGTCTGTCAAGATCCCCGGCACGGGCAGCAGCCTCTATACCGACCCACTCCTGTTGGCCCCCGTGCACGTGCCGGCACTTGGTGGCGCCTACGCTCGCCTTCCAGTTCCGCAGGCAATGAAGGGCACGCTCTACTACCAGTGGTTCGTGTTCGACGCATCCGCCAATGCGCTCGGCATCGTCGGCTCAGAGGGCACCAAGGCCTCGTTCTGAGTCACTTCAACAGGCGCAAGAACGACAGCGCGTAGATCGAGTCCAGCGAGGGCGACGGCAGCACCAGCACTCGGTCGAAGCCCGAGGTGACGGTTGTCGGGACCTCGATCTGGTAGGCGCTCACGCCGCCCAGCGGCTTGTTCACGGCCTGCTGCTTGGTGCGCCCCACTTCGGTGCTCCCGGAGAGGAAGACGAGCTCGTAAGCATGCTGCGCATTCAGGCCCACCTCGAGGCGGCGCGCACTCTGCACGCCATTGAAGCGCACCTCGAGACCGCCGTCGTAGATGACGTGGCACTTGGACCAAGGCGTGCTGTCGGGGATGCGGCGCGCCACCGCGTTCTGCAGCACGACCGGGCGTGGGGGCTTTCGGTAGTCGCTCTCGACGAAGGCGCGTAGGTCGTCACCACCCCCACCGACGAGCAACGAGAACGCGTCACTCAGCCGTTGCCAACTCCACAACGGACCACGCGTAACAAAGCGCAGGCGCTCGTAGTAGCGCGCAAGCCCGGCGTGGTGCAGGGCGACATCTCCGCGCTTCAACGTCTCGAGATAGCCCTCGGGGATGCGCCGCTCGAAGTGCCCGATGCGCCATTCGCCCGCCGTCTTGATCGGCAGCCGCGCGAGCAACGGGTCGATCAGCATCGGATCGACGAGATGCACCTCTGGCCCGCCAAAGAAGCCAGCGGTGCCGGCTAGGCCTCCTCGCACGGCGATGATCGGCAGCGTGTGTCCGTCGCCCGCGAGGGCCTCGCCAATGCCGCCCGCGACCAGCGGGGCTCGCTTCGGGCTGCGTAGACCGTACAACGGATAGTACATGGCGCGCTCGTTGCCGATGCCGTGCTCGTCCGGCGCAATCGCCACGTACTTGGGACCGGTCGTGAACGTCGGATTCGGTCCCATGAAGGCACCGAGACCGACGCCAACGGCACAGATCGCTGCCACGGCTGGCCGCTGTCCCCAGGGCACGCGAACGAGCAGGCAGACGGCGATCACAAGCGGCGAGGTGAAGAACCGCCCACCCATGAAGTCGCCACCGACCTTGACGATGTAGGCGAGGTACAGCAGCACGCCGACGGCAGCCAACACCTCGCCACGCTGACGGCGCCAGAACGCGAGCAACACTCCACCCGCGATCAGCGGCAGCGTGATCGGATCGTTTTTCATCGACCACGCGAAGTAGTGCAGGCTCTGCGCCGCGAGATCACCAGCGGGCACGCCGTGACAGAAGGCCTTGGCATAAGCCGGCATCGGGAAGGGTGTGCCGAAGTAGAAGAAGGCGAAGGCGAGCCATGCCACGAACGGTGCCATGCCGAAGGTGAAGCTCCTCGCGCGCCGCCCGAGCGGCCCTGCTGGCAAGAGAAGCAGCGCTGGCACAAACAACAGGATCGCGTCGATGCGGCTCAGCGCGGCGATGCCGGCGATCAACGCAACTCGGCGATAGGACTGGTCGTCGTTCCTCGTGCACGCGAGGAAGAAGAGCACCAACAGCAAGTGCGTCAGCGAATCCTCGAGCCCTCCGGTCGAGAAGTCGACGAAGGCGCCCGAGAACAGCAGCGCAACGGCCCCGACGACCGCCGCGGTCCGGTCCACGGCGACGCGAAACACGATCAGCAACAGCACAACGATCGACAGGCCGCCGGCCACCGCGAGCACGGTGTAGTAGAACTCGCCGGTCACGGCGACGAAGCCCGATACGACGAACATCCACAGCGGATGTGTCGAGATCTGCACGCGGTCGGCGACGTTCCAGCGCAGGCCGTGCCCGCCGAGGAAGTTGTCGACAGTGCGCAGCGTGATCAGGGCGTCATCACACAGCCAAGCCGTGCGGTAGAGCACGACGACAAAGGCGGCCAGCGCCGCAACGACGAGCCAGAACGACGGCGAGCGCCATCCCGGTCGTTGGTTCAGCACTGCGGCGGCCACGGCGTCGTGTTGCGGACGTGCCTGCTGCCGTCAGCGCATTCGAAGAAATGAGCCACCAAGACGTAGCGGAGTTTCTCTTCGGACTCGTCGGGCAGCAAGCTCGTCTGCGCGGCGTAGGTCACAGCGTCCGAATCGTGGACCAACACGCGATACCACGGCTGATCACGATCGGGCTGGGTCCGGTTGTTTCGATACCACCCATCATCCACCGCGCAACGTCTACAGCTATCTACCTGTGGTGCCACCAGGGTCAGCGACAGCGCCCCGACACCGTCCCTTGCTCGCATAACGAAGGTCACCGTCGAGCGCCCGGCCCAGTTCGAAATGGAGCCTGAGGTCAGAGTCGAACTGACGACCTACGCATTACGAATGCGTTGCTCTACCACTGAGCTACTCAGGCACACGCTCTGCTTTCGCAGCGGCGGCGGACGATAACAGCCGGTCCCAAGCGCGGCAAGGCGGAGCGGGCGGCGGCGAGAGCGTCAGGGCAGGAGGCGCTGCAGCATCATCAGCAGGAGGTCGGAGGCAGCACGGTTACGGATGATGTCGCGGCCGACAGGGCCATAGCGTCGTTCGCGGGTCTCGGTCGTCCCGTCGAGGGTCGTGGCGAGCCAGACCAGGCCGACCGGTTTCGCGTCAGAGCCGCCGGAGGGGCCAGCGATGCCCGTGGCACTTGCGGCGAGACCCGCGTCGGACGTTCTGGCGAGGCCCTCGGCCATCTCGCGAGCACACTGCTCGGACACGGCACCATGTTCGCTGAGCGTCTGTTCGCTGACGCCGAGCCGGCTCGTCTTGCTCGCGTTGGAATAGGTCACGACGCCTTCAAGCAGGACGCTCGAGATGCCCGCGACTCTGCCGAGCCTGGCGGTGGCAAGGCCGGCCGTGAGCGACTCGGCAACGGCAAGCGTGGTCGCTGAAGCGATGGCGCGCTCGGCGACGAGATCCTCGAGTTCGCGGTAGCCGGTGCCGACGAACCAACGCTTGCCCGCGCTGCGGATCTCGCTGATCACGTCGTCGAGCGCCCGCTTGGTATCGGCACGGGCAGTGACGCGCAGCAACCCCCAAGAAGACGTGATGCCGACGCGCACCGCGCCGCCCTCGGACAGGTAGCGTTGCAACATGCCGCCGAGCAGGCTCTCGGAGACGCCCCCAAAGCACAAGGTCTCCGTGTGCGACGTACTGCCTACGTCGAGCTGGGGAGCGACCTCGTCATCGAACATGCGACGCGCTTCCGAAGGCACGCCGGGCATGACGAACACGCGCACGTCGTCGATGTCGACGCAGAAGCCCGGCGCCGTGCCGGTGTGGTTCACCAAGACCGTCGCGCCTTCGGGGCAGAGCGCCTGCTGGCGGTTCGATTCTGGCACCTCGAGACCGCGCGAATCGAAGATCGCGCGAATCGCCGCCCAGCTCGCCGCGTCCTCCACGAGCACACGACCCGTCAGCACCGCCAGCGCTTCGCGTGTGCGGTCATCCGCGGTCGGGCCAATGCCCCCGGTAACCAAGACGACATCCGCAAGCTCGACCGCGTCGCGGATGCCGCGTACGACCGCATCGAGCGAATCACCGATGACCTGCGCGAGCACGACCTCGACGCCGAGTTGCGACAGCTTGCCGGCCAACATCGACGAGTTGGTGTCGGTGACGCGACCGTCCAACAGCTCGTCGCCGACCGCTACGACGGCCGCTCTCACGAAGCGTCTTGCTCGGTCTCAGCCCCGGCCTCGGCCTTGAGCTTGTTCCGATACACGAGCTTCGCGAGGACGATACCGATCAAGTAGAGGCCGACCATCGGCACAGCCATCATGATCTGAGTGATCGGGTCGGGCGGCGTGAACAGCGCCCCGATGATGAAGATCGCCAGGATGAACTGGCGCCAGTACTTCGTGAAGGTCTGCGGCGTCGTGATACCGACCTTGGTCAGAGCGACCATGATGACGGGCAACTGGAAGACGCAGCCGAGGGCGATCGTCAGCAGGAACAGGAAGCGGAAGTACTCCCGCACGCCGAGGAGAAAGTCGGCATCGGCAAGCCCATAGAGGAAGAATAGCGCGTTGGGCACCATGACGATGTAGCCGAAGGTCATGCCCGCGCCGAACAGCAGGATCGAGGTCGGCAGAAACATCATCACGGTGCGACGCTCGTTCTTGTAGAGACCCGCGCCGATGAACCGCCACATCTGGTGCAGCAAGAGCGGTGACGACACGGCGATGCCACACAGTATCGCAGCGATCATGAAAGTGACGATGTCCTGCAGCGGCGTGAACGTCACCAGCCGACGCGGCAGCCGGAAGCCCTGCCCCCTGGCAATCAGTTCGAGGTCGACGCCGGGGATCTTCTCTTGGGTGGCGATCTTGTCCCAGTTGTCGAGCAGGAACTGGCGCTCGGCGAGCAAGTGCGCGGGAACCTTCGCCAACTCCGCTGGCGTGGTCTTTAGCTGCTCGGCGCGCCACAGCTCAGCCTGCTCCTGCCACATTCGGTCGTACGGGCCGAACACAAAGGACATCACCGTCTTCTTCTGCAGCAAGAAGAACAGCATCACGACCACGACGGCGATGACCGACACCAGCATGCGACGACGAAGTTCGTCGAGGTGCTCGCCGAATGTCATCGTGCCGAGGTCTTCGGCCTGCGGGCTCTGGTCGCCATCCGTCATCGGGCCGGGAATCCTAGCCGTGAATTGAAACGGGCGGCACACTCGGTGCCGCCCGTTTCATCATTGAGACGTTGAGAGTACTCAGGCCTTACAGGCCAGGGTCACTACAGCTTCAGGTAGTCGCGGATCTTGTAGAGAGGCGCGATCTCGATGTCCCAGCCCGCGGCCTGCTTGTAGGCATCGGTCTCGGCGAGCGGAGTGACCTCTTCGCCGACGTTCTCGCGGCCGACGACGACCAGGTCGACACTCGGGCTCATCTTGGCCAACACGGTGTGGCCCATCTTCTCGAGGATCTTCTTGATCTCGGGCTTCGACAGCGGCGTCGAGAAGCGGCCGAGCAGATAGACGTTGCGGCTCAGACCCGGCGTGAACAGCTCGTTCGTGACGATGTCGTTGCGAACAATCGGGTTCTTGTCGTTGAGCAGGCTCGTGACCTTGACCTTGGCCTGGTCATGCTTCACCTCGATGACCACGCCATGACCCTTGGCCTTGAACGTGCCACCCTTGACGGGCTCGAGGAAACGGAAGGTCATGCCGCCCTTGACGCCGTCCTTGGCGCCAATACCGATCCAGGCGAAGCCCGTGGTCGGCGAAGAGCCGGTCACAACGCCATCCGCCTCGTCCGGCGAGTTGATCAGCTTGACCAGGTCGGCACGACGCTGCGCGGCAGCGTGCAGGTTGCGCAGCTCGACCGCCTTGGCGGCCAGCTTGGCCTGGGAGTCCTTGATGGCGGTCTCGCGCGCCGCGTTGGCCGTCGTGACCTTGTCACGCAAGTCCTGGGTCTCCCTGCTCTGCGTGGCGATCGTGCTGTCGATCCGCCGTTGCTCGGCCTGGACGTTGCCTTCGAGCTCGCCGATCTTGGCGTTCAAGGTGTTCTGCGTGTCGGTGACTGACCGCTGCGCCGCGTCACGCTGTCCGCGGACATCCGCAACCGACTTGGCCAGCGTCCCGACCGAGTCGTTCTTGGCAGTGAGCGTCTGACGGGCTGCACCAAGCACGTCGTCGAGCTTGTTCAGCGACCCGGGGATCGCCATCGCCAGCTTGAACTCAGCGAACACATCCCGGAGCTTCTTGACCGTCGTCCACTGGTTCGGCGGCGTGTAGTTGGCGATCGCCACCATCGGCGCGCTGTAGGCCCCTGGGTTGCCAAGAGTCTCCGTCAAGGAATCGAGCTGATTCTCACGCTCGACGCGGACTTTGTTGGCATGGCCTTCTTTGACCTTTGCTGCCAGCATCGCGACCTTGTTCTCGTCTGCTTCGGTGTGCTTGACGTAGGCGTATCCGACGGCGCCAAAGAACAAGACGATCGGGACGAGACACCAAAAAATGTTCACGTGCGCGATGCCGCGCTGGCGAGGATCCATAATCTGTGCGTGCTCCAAGGGAACTCTAGGCTTCGACAGTGGGCTGGGACGGTGAACGGCGTTGCCGCACTCCGAGAGGGGGGGCAGTCGATCCTCTAGGAGTTTATCCCAACAGGAATGCGGAAGTTGGCGTCAAATGCGGAGAAAACCAGCTTCGGACAGGACTTAGGGCGAGACTCAGGGCCAACGGAGATTCTAATTCGGTCGTGTTGAACTGGTCAAGGGCCCACGTGCGATGACGCCCACCACACCTGAAACGCCCACGAGGCCGGTCGTCGTCGGCCTCCTCGGCGGTGTCGCTGCGGGCAAGTCCGCTGTCTCGGCAATTCTGGCGCGGCACGGACTCGTCGTGCTCGACGCTGACAGGATCGCACGGGAGGTGCTCGAAAGCCCTGAGGCCCGGCCCGGCCTGCTGCGGCTCTTCGGGCCAGATGCCATCGACCCCGCCGGCCAGCCGGACCGCGCCGTGATCGCCGACCGCACTTTTCGGGATCAGGGCCTCCGCGCGGGGCTCGAGCGCCTTGTGCACCCAGCCGTGCATACCCGCCTCGAGGCCGAGCTGGAGGCGGCGCTCGCCGCAGGCCACTCCGTGGTCCTAGATGTGCCGCTGCTGCTCGAGCGGGGCTGGACCGAGCGGTGTGACCACGTGGTCTTCATCGACGTGCCATTGCAAGCCCGGCGCCAGCGTGCGACCGCACGCGGCATGACCGAGGACGATTGGGCGCGTCGCGAGGCAGCGCAGGCGCCACTCGCGGACAAGCGCGCCGCCGCGGACACCATTGTCGACAACTCGGGCTCTCTCAAAGCACTCGAGCAGCAGATCGATCAACTGGTGACCAGCGGGAGCCTCGGACCGCGGCATTGAGTCCACGGTTCTCGTCAGCGACAATCAAGACCACGACGAAGCCCCACTTGGTCGTTTTTTCCTCATACGGCGTGGCTAGCCGATTCGTACCCGGCCCAGCGCGCACAGCTTGATCATGACCACTCGGCACAACGACGACGACTCGCACGGGTCGTCCAACGGGCACTCGGTATGCCTTGCTGACCTCCAGCAGCAAGGCGTGCACGAGCTGGAACTACTCTGCGAGAAGCGGGACATCGAGCGGTCGCACTCGTCCGGCAGGCAAGACCTCGTGCTCGCCCTGCTCAACGACTATGCGCGCGACGACCACCGCATCGAAGGCGGTGGCATACTGGAAGTCCTGCCGGACGGTTTTGGCTTCCTGCGCAGCGCAACGTACTCCTACACACCGGGCCCCGATGACGTGTACGTGTCACCGGCCCAGATCCGCCGCTTCCAGCTGCGGACCGGACACTGCCTCGAGGGCGAACTGCGACCGCCAAAGGGCACCGAGAAGTACTTTGCGATGATGCGGGTCACGTCGGTCGACGAGACCAGCCCCGACGAACGTCCAGCCGTGCTGCCTTTCGAGATCCTGGAAGCGGAGCTACCGAGTGAACCGCTCGCCAGCGCCGTCACCGAACTGGCCGGCCTACAGAAGGGTCACCGCTGCTTGCTGATCGTGGATCCGCTCTCCCGGACCACGCCGTTCTTGGTCGAGGCAGCGCGCGGCATTCGTGCAGCACATCCGGACACTCACATTCTCGCGATGCAGATCGACCAGCCACCGGAAGAAGTCACCTGGCTACGTCGAGAGATCGGTGATGACTGCAACGTCGTCTCTTCTACCTTCGCCGAGACGTCGGCGCGGCTCGTTCATACCGCCGAGATCGCACACGAGCGGTGCTGCCGGCTCGTCGAGGAGGGACATGATGTCGTGATCCTGCTCGATTCGCTGACGGGGTTGGCGCGTGCACATGACATCGAAAGTGCCCCGAGCGGCAGGCTCGCACCGGGCGGGCTCGATGCACTCGGCGTCGTCAAGACCAAGCGCTTTCTCGCCACCGCGCGCGATGTGGCGGATGGCGGCTCGCTGACGATCGTTGCGCTCACCCACGACGGCAAGGGCAGCCGCATCGACACTGCGGTGCTCGAGTCCGTCGTCAAGCACGCGAGCCAGGTCATCGAGCTGACCTAGCCCCGGGACGCCCAAGGCACGATTGGAGGCCGCACGGGGCCGCCTCCAATCGCTGGCTATTGCATCTTCTTGAGGATCTGCTCGAGGAGCTTGTTGGTCCGCTCCTGACTGAGCAGCAGACGCTGGATCATCCGGTTCAGTTCGGCGTTCCGATCCGTCACACGACGCTGCGGAGCACCACGCCTCACGACACCGTCGGCGCGAATCTGGGTCTGCACCCGCACGGCTCTCTCCTTCTTAGCCTTGGCCCCGGCAGCCTTCGCCCGTATTTCCCGGGCCTTGATCTGAGCTTGCTTGGCCTTCGCTTGAACAGCCTTGTTGGCCCTCTGCTTGGCCGCTCTCGCTCTGTCTGCCCGCGCCCTCGCTCTCGACGCACTCGAGCGAATCTCCAGGTCGGCCGCCGCACGGTCGCTACGCGCGCCGCCCCGTGCGTTGCCGCGCGTGGCGAGCCATCGCGACATCCGCTCAGCAAGCGTGTCGGCTGGCAGGAATCCCGTGAACTGACCGAGCTTCTTGCCTTCCGGGCTCTGCACGATGACGTGCGGGATGGAACTGACGCCATGCGCGTCAGCGAGCTTGCTGTTCTTGTCGACGTCGATCTTGACGAGAATGGCGTTGCCGAGCGCCCGGCGAACGCGAGCGTTGGCAAAGCTCTGCGAGAGCATCTTGCAGGGCTTGCACCACTCGGCGTGGAAGCCGATCACGAGCGGGCGTCGCTGCCGCCTCGCAAGCGCGTGTGCGCTCTTGAGGTCGGTCATCCACCCCCCGCCGTCACGCGGCGCGCGCTTGGCCAGGGGCTTCTTCTTGCTCTTCGCCCTGCTCTTCTTCCTGCTCTTCGCCTTGACAGCCTGCTCTGCGGCCTTCGCCGCACGCTTCGCCATGGCGGTCCTGGAGCTCAGTCCGTCGATCTTCGCCGCATGCTCGCGGGTGTCTCCATCCCTCGCACGCTCGATCTGCACGCCACCGGGCAACGGGGGCACGCTGTCAGCGCTGCCGAGCCGCACTTCGACGACCTTCTCTTTGCCACCACGGTCGACGAGCAACCGCAAGAACTGGCCGGCTCCAGCCGCCCTGACCTGCTTGGTAAACGACTCGTAGCTCGTAACGGCTTTGTTCTGGACGCGAAGGAAGCGATCACCGTTCTTGAGTCCGGCCTTCGCCGCTGCGCTGCCTGGGATGATCCGCTCGATGCTCACGCCCTTGTCGCTCGCCTGGAGATACACGCCGAGAAATCCGGGGCGAGGCTTGCCCTGCTTCGCCTTCGACTTGGCCGTCCTCTCGCCACGCTCCTCGCCTCGTGCGTGCTCGCGTTCGTCGTGCTCGCGTTCGTTGTGCTCGCGTTCGTTGTGCTCGCGTTCGTCGTGCTCGCGTTCGTCGTGCTCTTCGGGCCGCCTGCCGAGTCGGATGCGTAGGTTGCGCTCGGCATCGCCGCGCCGCACGCGCAGCGTGATGCGTGAACCAGCCTTCAGGTCGCAAACCTTCTCGATGAACTGATCGATGTCGCCGGCCGACTTGTTGTTGAGGCGCAGGATCAGATCACCGACGCGAACCCCGCCCTTGGCGGCCGGAGCTTCAGGAACAACCTCGACGACCTGTGCTGGCTTGCCACGGTCTCCTTCGAGAACGACACCGAGCCAGCCGCGGTCCTTCTGCGCGGATAGGGGTGCCGCCAACACGAACGCCAGTAGCCAGTGAAATGGGCGGAAACGCATGTGCAGTCCTCCGAAAATCGTGTGGCGCTCTGGGCCTAGCAGTGGGCGCCTACCCACCGGTGGCTTGAGGTGAGGAGAAAGCCGAAAGAAGGCCTTACGAGGGTAACTCCGCGATACTCCCACATCTATTGTCGGGCTACGCAAGCCCCGCCGGGGAAAGTTACTCCTCGTCGTTACGCGCGGCACGCGTGAAGCCGAGCCCGAACCCGCCTTCGTCATCCTTGCCAAACACCGAGTCGAAGCTCTCGGGAATCGCCTCCAGCGCCTCGGCGGTATCAAGCGCATCCTCGGCAGCCTTCATCGACTCTTCGAGGCTGAGGCCGTCGTCGAATAGGCTATCGGCGCCGCCCGGCGGAATGATCACGCCGTCGCAGGCGAAGCCGACCAGCATCATGCCGAGATCGAAGTCGTTGAGGCCGGTCGCCGACGAGATGCTGTTGAAGCTGTTGCTGCCGTTGACCATCGTCAGCGCCTTGAGCTCGATGACGTCGAGCGACAGCTGGCCGAGCTTCTGAATCATGTCAGAGGTAGGCATGATCGGCTGCTCGAGGTCCGGGAACACACGCCGGATGCGCCGCCAGTCATCGATGCGCCGGTGCCCCTCGAGCAGCACAGGCATGACCGCGATGCGGCAGTTGTTGTCGTCGACGTAGTCGGGCAACGTCTCCATCGCCTCGTAGCCAAAGGCGCAGCCCTTGCTGTCGTTCAGGTGAGTGTAGATCGACTCGATGCCGATCGTGCTCAGCTGGTGTTGGAACTCATCCGGCTTGAGGAAGCCGCGCTCGCCCAGCGTGATGAGCACGGGGATGCCATGGGTCGAGCGCATCTCGTTGGCTTCGTTGAGCAAATCCTTCGGGATCTCGCGCCAGCGATTGAGCCCTTCTGTGCGGATGAGGCGTTGCGTGAAGGTGTGCGGATCGACGAAGGCGATCTGGCCGTCCTTGAAGTAGATGCCGAGCCGTGTTTGCGGATTGTGTAGCGACAGCAAGCCGGTGTGCTTGCCCGCCGACAGCAACTGCAGCAACTCGCCAAGCGAGATGAAGTCAGCGCGCCCAGCCAGGTGATAGTCCTTCGGCGCGCCCTCCTCCATGAGGACCCGGTCGAGGACGTGGGCGAACTCTGCCAGCGCGGCTCCGGTCAGCACCGTCCCGAGCAGAAACTCGGCGGCCTTCTGCGGGTCGCCCATGATCTGGGCGTTGTCATAGAAGCGCCGAAAGCCGCGAGTGACGCGACCGAACAGCACTTCGACGAGCATGTCCTTGGTCTCGCCGCCCGGAGCGGTCAACGAGTGGCGCCGACCGAACAACTCCTTGACCCGACCGAGCAGGTGACTGAAGTCCTGTTCCGAGTAGCCCTCGCGGGCATCAAGCATCGACTTGAGCGTGTCGAGGATCGCCGCAGACAGGTCGACGACTCGAGCTTCGGCGGGGGTCGGTGATGTCGGCGGAGTCTCAGTCATGGTCGAGCCAGAGAGTGACCGGGCACCAGCAGGTGAGCCCTGCCGCGCGACCGACTCTCACGTCGGGAGTCTTCGACCAAAACGGACGCCTGGCTTGATCAGTCGCCCTGAGAGTTGCCCGAGCCCGCCATCGCTGGCCTACGCCTGTTGATGCGGTCCTGGTCGGTCACGGGCCCCCTCTGACTAGCGGTTGTCCTTCGTGAAGAGTTGCGTGGAGCGTCGACGGGGCGACTTCCTCGGAAAACTGGCCAGCCAGGGCCACAATCCCAGCGACGCTCCCATGGCAACAACGGCAAGGAAACGGAAGATCTGGCTGCGTTCGTTGGTCATCGCAACGCTTGCGCACGTCTTGCTGTTCCTGGTCGTGCCAGTGCCCGCCCAGTTGGTCGAAACGGTGCACGCGCGCGGTGTGTTTCCTGCGCTCCGCTTGGTGCTCGCAACGCCGGCAGCGGCGGTCCCGTTCTCGGTCGGCGAGGTCATGCTGGGCGCGTTCCTGCTGGTCGGAGCTGGCGCTGCAGTGCAGGCGATCGCCTGGGCTCTCGGCAAGGCGCGCTCTTGCAGCCTCAGCGTCGTGTTCCTCTGGTTCGCGATCATCGTGACTCAGGTTTACCTGCTCGGTTTCGCGTGGCTCTACCGTCGCCCGTCACTCGCCCAGCGGATGGCGCTGCCCGAGGTAGCGGGGGTTGCCGCCATGGGAGAGGCTGCAACGAGCACCGCGAACGCGGCGGCAGCGGCGCGGTGTGAGCCAGGCGGCCTGACCCTCGACCAACTCGACCAACTGGCACGCGAAGCCATCGTCGGCGTCTTGCCCGACATCGCAGCGTCGCTACCTGCTGCGGGACCAAAACGCATCTGGCCCGAAGGTGCGCTGATGCTCTTCGACGTCGCCGGCATCTTCTGGCCCTTCAGTCAGGAGCCACACGTCGATCCCGGCCTCGACCGATTGCAGTACGCTTTCGTGGCTTGTCACGAACTCGCGCACCTCGCCGGGATCGCGAGCGAGGACGAGGCCAACTTCGTCGCGTGGCTCGCGTGTACGCGTTCGCCCCACCCCTTCGTGCGCTATGCCGGTCATTTCGGTGCGCTGCGCTACTTCGCAGCCGATTCCCCGGAGGTCTGGAAGCTCGCGGGCGAATCCGTGGTCGCCGACATGCGCCGCCTACAGCAGCGGTGGCAGCGCTTCCGGTCGCCCCGGGCGGCACGTTTTCGGCTCGTCATTCACGACGCAGCGCTCAGGTCGCAGGGCGAGTCCCGCGGGATCGAGAGCTACGACGACATGGTCCGACTCATCGTCCGCTGGCAGGCGCGCGGCCGCTGACGCGTCGGGGCCAGGCAAGGTGTCCGGCACCATTCCTGACGTCTGCTCGTATGGTGTGCGAATGCGTTGGTTGTTGTTGCCCACGGTCGTCGTCATACCCGTCTCGCTGGTGCTCGGTCCGACGGAGCGCGCTGCGCTGCCCCCTGCCTTTCCCGAGGGGCCGGCACAGGGCCAGGCGATGGATGTCAGTGCAGCCGCGTGCGGCAAGTGTCACAAGAAGATCTACGAGCAGTGGAAGCAGTCGCTGCACTCACAGGCTTGGACCAGTGAGGTCTACCAAGCGTGGACCAAGACCAAGTCCAAGCCGCAGTCCTGTTATCGATGCCACATCCCGATGTCGGTGATTCCGGGCGCGCCCAAGCGACCGGCAGCGCGGAAGACCCACCTCGACGAAGGCGTCGGCTGCGCGTCTTGCCACGTGCACGCAGGCCAGGTCTGGGGGCCACACGGGCTACAGTGCAAGCACCCGACCAAAAAGTCGAAGCTGCACCAGGAAGGGATCCAGCTCTGCCAATCGTGCCACCGCGTCACACCCAAGCCCGTCATCTCGATCGGCAAGGACTTCGAGAAGGCCGGGCTCGCGGCGAAGGGCAAGAGCTGCACGGGCTGCCACATGCCGGAATACGAGGACCACGTTGCGTGGGACCCCAACACCGGCGAGCCCGTCGGCAAGAAACGCAAGCTCCTGAGCCACCGGTTCCAGGGCCGCACCAACCCGGAGCAGATCGCCAAGGCATTCGAGTTCCATCGCCACGAGAAGGGCGGAAAGCTGACCCTGCGCCTCGAGAACAAGGCCGGTCATCGACTGCCAGGGCTGACGTTGCGTAGCTACACGGTCAAGTTCGAGGTCGTCGACGGGACGGGCAAGGTCGTCGCGAGCCAGGATGCGGTGATCTCGGCCGACAAGCGCCAGTTCCTGATGCTGGGAGAATCGCGCACTGCCGAGTTCCCGGCACCAGCGAAACCGTTCAAGGCACGCGTGACCGTCCGGCACCATTGGAAGAAGATGAAGAAGGACAAGCCACAGGAGACCGGCGTGGTCTTCAAGGCCGAGAAGTAGCCCAGTCAGAGCATCGACTTGTTCCTGCCTGGCCAGCAGCCGATAAGGACCGCGTGGAGACCGCAACTGCAACAGCGATGGAGCAAGCGCGCAAAGTGCTCGAGGAGTTGGGGATCGACGAGACCGTCGCCCCAGCCCCGCGCCCGGAGTCGGGACACCACAGTTCCGTGCTGCTGCCGTGCCGCGGCAAGGACGGGCGCGACTTCCTGCTGAAGTACTTCGTGCGTCCGGAGGAAGGCCAGTTCTACCCGCCCGAAGTCAAGATCGAGGACTACGCGCGGCGCGAGATCGCCTTCTATAGCTTCCTCGACTCGTGGGACAGTCAGCGTCGCGAACTGCCCGCACCGCAGACGGTGATGATGGATCCGACGGATCCGCCGGGGTGGGTACTGCTCGAGTACATCGCGCCGTGTCCCCGGCCACGCTCCGAAACACTGTCGTCGGACAAACTGTTCGAGTTGCTCGAACGACTCGCTGGGCTGCCGATGGAACGGCTCATGGGGCGGCGCAACTTCCCACTCAACCGCTGGGACATCACGTCGCTGCGAGACCGCGTCGTGCGACTCATGTACGAACCGCTGATCTTCGTCGTTGGCGAACAGACCTGGGCCGAGATCCGCAACTTCTACCGCGAAGCGATGCGCTGGTGCGAGACGCGCCAACTGGTGCCCGTGCACGGCGACTTCACGGAAGAGAACATCCTGGTCGACACCCAAGGGCGCGCCTACCTGGTCGACTTCGAGAGAATCGGCATCGGCTCGCCGGAGCACGACTTCACGTGGTTTTGGATCCACGCTGACCGCAGCAAGGAATGGAAGCGTGAGGCCTACCTGCACGTCGTCGGCAACCGCGTCGGCTCGGATCGCGTGCGCGCCGAGTGGTCGATACAAGCAACGACGGTCTACCTCGCGTGCCGACGCCTGCGCTTCGGCCACTTGACGCACGGCGAGACCGACACGCAGCGTGGCGCCAACCTGGCACTCCTGAAGGCAGCCCTGGCCGGCGGGCCGGACTTCTTCCCCATCTGAGCCGCGTTCGTTGGTCGACGGTGTCTGACACTGATGACCAACGAAGACAAACGGGCCGGGACGCGTGGCGCGCGTTTTCGAACACGGTTAGCCTGATGCCGTGTTCGACCTGGAAGGACAGCTGCCCGCCGACTGGCTCGATGAAGCCAGGCAACGCCTACGCGACGGCGGTGAGAACGCGCTGCGTGTGCTGTTTCCGGGGCTGGCGCGTAGCGTGGGTCGCGACGCACTCGACGGCGGCATCCAGGAACGTGAAGGCCTCAAGGTCAACTTCGCCGCTTGGCGTGTATGCGATGCCGCCGGCAGCGCCCTGATCGAAGCGGCCGAAACCAGCGACGAGACCATCGTCGACCTCTTCCTGCACGGCGACTTCGAGGAACGCACGATCGTTATGCGCTCACTCGCCGTGGCTGACGTCGGACCCGCTACGGTGGAACTCCTCGGCGAAGCCCAGCGCACCAACACGCAAACCCACTTCGAGGCCTGCGTGTGCGACTCCAACCTGGTGGCGCGGGCCGTCGGCCAACGCGATTTCAAAACGAACGACGCTTACAAGACTCTACTCAAGGGCGCATTCGTCGGCCTGCCGCTCGATCGTTTCTTCGGCATTCTCGACCATGCTTCGCCCGAGCTCGCCCGGATGGTAGAAGGCCTTGCCAGCGAACGCCGCGCCGCCGGTCGTGCGGTATGGCCCGATACTGACCGCGTTGTCGCGGCATGCGGGAGTTGAACCAGAGAAACGATGCGTATCTTCGAACCCCACTGCCACATGTTCAGCCGCGTCACGGACGACTACGAACGCATGGCGCTCGCCGGCGTCCGCGTCGTCCTCGAGCCTGCTTTCTGGCTCGGCCAGAACCGGACATCGGTCGGCACGTTCATCGACTACTTCGACACGATCATCGGCTGGGAGCGCTTCCGCTCCGAGCAGTGCGGCATCTGGCACCTGTGCACGATGGCGCTCAACCCGCGCGAGGCGAACGACGACCGGGTCAACGACGCAGTCATGGAAGTGCTACCGCGCTACCTCGAAAAGGACTCGGTCGTTGGCCTCGGCGAGATCGGACTCGATGACCAGACCACGAAGGAAGAGAAGTACTTCATCGCGCAGCTCGAGCTCGGCAAGCAGCACGATCTACCGGTCTTGATTCACACCCCGCACCGCGACAAGAAGCGCGGCTTCGAGCGGTGCATCGCGATCCTCAAGGACATGGACTACCCGATGGGCAGGATCCTCCTCGACCACAGCAACGAGGAGACGATTCCGCTCACGCGCGAACTCGGCTGCATGTCGGGCTTTTCGATCTACCCGAACACCAAGATGGATCCACACCGGATGGTCACCATCCTGCAGCAGTTCGGTATCGAGGACATGATCATCAACAGCGCCTGTGACTGGGGCGTGAGCGATCCGCTCAACGTGCCGAAAACGATCCTGAGAATGGAGCTCGCGGGCTTTTCGGCCGCCGACATCGACAAGCTCGTCTGGCAGAACCCGATCGACTTCTTCGCGCAGAGCGGCCGTTTCGACCCGAAGGTACTCGAGACCCGCCCGCGGCCCGACCGGGGGGAGACCCTAGACGGCAACTCGATGCTCCGAGGACAGGATCCGGGATCGTTCTGAGGCGCCAGCCACCGCTATGGCTCCGCGAGGTTGCGACATACGCCGCATCCAGGAGCGAGAACTTCCAACCAGATCCCCTTGCTTGGTAGTTTGCTGCCATGCAACGAGACCCTTCGCGGACGGTACTCGAGCTTGGCACACGCACAGTCGAGCTCGAAACCGGTGTCATGGCACGGCAGGCGGACGCAGCCGTGTTCGTGCGCGAGGGCGACAACGCCGTGCTCGTGACCGTCGTCGCCGCGAGAACGCCGCGACCGGGCGCTGACTTCTTTCCGCTGACGGTCGAATACCGCGAAAAGATGGCTGCCGGCGGCCGCATCCCCGGCGGCTACCTCAAACGCGAGGGCCGGATCTCCGACCGCGAGATCCTGACCTGCCGCCTCATCGATCGGTCGCTCCGGCCGCTGTTCCCGGCGGGGTTCCGCTGCGAAGTCCAGGTGGAGGCGACGGTCTACTCGGCCGCGGCTACCGGCGACGTCGAGAGCCTGGCCCTGATCGGTGCCGGCGCAGCGCTGCACCTGTCGCCGGTGCCCTTCGACGGTCCGCTCCTCGGCTGCCGCAGCGTGCTGCACCGCGACCGCACGACGTTGCTCCCCGTGCTGGCCGAGCGCGAAGAAGCGACCTGTGACCTCATGGTGTCGGTCGGCCCGCACGGCCTCGTCATGGTCGAGGGCGAGGCCAACGAGATCGCGGAAGACACGTTGCTCAATCATCTGCTCGGCACGGTCGGCAAGCTGGACAAGTTGCGCGCCGTGCTCGAGGCGTGGCGCGAGCAAGCCGGCAGCGAGAAACGCCTACACAGCGACCCCGACTCCGACCCCGCCCTTGCCGAGCGGGCCGCAGGCGCCTGCTCCGACGACCTGATGGCGGCTTTCGCGATCACCGGCAAACATGAGCGTCACGACGCGCTCACCAAAGCACGTGATGCCTGGCTCGCGGACTTCGAGGCGAAAGACGAAGGCGTAGCCGAGGCACACGCCGCGTTCAGCGACCTCGAGAAGCGGCTCATGCGCACGCGCGTCGTCAGCCAAGGTCTACGCCTCGACGGCAGAGCAGCGGCCGACATTCGTGACATCGCCGGTACGACACGGCTTTTGCCGAGGGCGCACGGCTCGGCCTTATTCACGCGCGGCGAGACACAGGCACTGGTGACGTGCACCCTCGGCTCGGGCCGCGAGGGGCAGCGCATCGAAACACTGTTTGGCACCGAGGAACGTCGCTTCCTGCTGCACTACAACTTCCCACCGTTCTCGGTTGGCGAAACGCGACCGCTTCGTGGCCCCGGCCGCCGCGAGATCGGCCACGGCAACCTGGCATGGCGCGCACTCGCTGGTGTCGTGCCGGCTTTCGAGGCATTCCCCTACGCGGTGCGCATCGAGTCGGACATCCTCGAGAGCAACGGTAGCTCGTCGATGGCGAGCGTTTGCGGTGGCTGTCTGGCGCTGATGGATGCCGGCGTGCCGATCGAGCGCGCGGTCGCCGGCGTCGCCATGGGCTTGATCGCCGAAGGCGATCAAGTCGCGATCCTGTCCGACATCCTCGGTGACGAAGATCACCTCGGCGACATGGACTTCAAGGTGACAGGGACCAGCACGGGGATCACCGCGTTGCAGATGGACAACAAGATCGGCGGACTGACGCGCGACGTCCTCGAGCGCGCGATCCGGCAAGCGCGCAGCGGGCTCGATCACATCCTCGGCAAGATGCACGAGATCCTCGGCGCCGCGCGCAGCGAGCTGGCCAAGCACGCTCCGCACGTGCACACGATCCGCGTGCAGCCGCACCTCATCCGCTCCGTCATCGGGCCGCGCGGCGAGACGATCAAGGGCATCCAGGAAGCCTCCGGCGCCAACGTTGCGATCGACAACACGGGCCTCGTGACCATCTACGCGCCCGAGGGCCCGGCCGCCAACCAGGCCCTGGCCGCGATCAAGCAAGTAGCCGGCGAGGTGTCGATCGGCGAGACCTACACTGGCACGATCAGCGGTATCGCCCCGTTCGGCGCCTTCGTCAAGATCTACGAGTCTGCCGAAGGCCTCGTCGCGAACGAGAAGTTCGGCGGTCGTTCGCCACAGCAGGGTCAGGAGTGGCAAGTGCGCGTGCTCGGCGTCGACAAGCGCGGGCGCATCGAACTTGAGCCGATGTGAACGCACAAGACTCGCTGGTCAACGGCGCCTGACCCCGCGGACGAGCAAGCGCCGCCGCCGCCCATCGCAGAGCCACACTCCCTGTGAGGCTCGTTGCGGCCACGAGGAAAGCGACCTTGAACGGGCCCCGTTCGCGTTGACGGCGTAACGCGCTCGGCGGGCTCGATCACCTGTAGAGGACCATCTGCAAGGACAGAGATCTCTGATCTCCACCGTCTCTGTGCTTGGGTACACAAAGCGGCGGTCTATCCTCCGCGCGCGTGAGCAAAGGGATCTTCAACCTCGTCGGCCTGAAGAAGGCCTACGGCCTCAAGGTCGTCCTCGATGACATCCATCTGACGTTCCTAGAAGGAGCGCGGATCGGCATGGTCGGGCACAACGGCGCCGGCAAGACCACGCTGCTCCGGATCATCGCCGGCGAGGACAAAGCCTTCGAGGGTGAGGCCTATCCGGTCAGCGACCTGACGATCGGCTACGTGCCGCAGGAGCCGGTGCTCGATCCCGACACAACAGTGCAGGAGCAGCTCGAGGAGGCAGTGGCGCCGATCCGACAGCTGGTGCAAGGCTACGAGGACCTCGCGACGCAGATGGCGGAGCCGCTCGACGACGACGCCATGCAGAGGGTCATGAACAAGATGGCCGACCTGCAGAACGAGATCGACGCCAAGGATGCCTGGGAACTCGACCGGCAACTAGCGCAGGCCTCACACGCGCTCGGCCTGCCCGACCTGGACGCCAACATCGGCCGGCTTTCGGGCGGCGAGACGCGTCGCGTCGCCTTGTGCAAGGTGCTCATCTCGCACCCTGACCTACTGCTGCTCGACGAGCCAACCAACCACCTCGACGCCGACACTGTGCACTGGCTCGAGACGCACCTGCAGAACTACAAGGGCACGATCATCCTGATCACCCACGACCGCTACTTCCTCGACAACGTGGTCACGTGGATGCTCGAGATCGAGCGCACGCAGGCGATTCCCTACCAGGGCAACTACTCGGCTTACCTCGAGCGAAAGGTGAGCCTTCTCGACGGCGAGAAGAAGCAAGAAGCGGCACGGCAGCGACGGCTCAAGACCGAGCTCGAGTGGATCCGCACCAACCCGAAGGCCAGGTCGACGAAGAACAAGGCTCGGCTCCGGCGTTACGAGGACATGCGCCAAGAACAGAAGGAGATGTCCGAGGACGCCATCGACTTGCAGATTCCACCCGGCAAAAAACTCGGCACCAAGGTGCTCGAGTCCCGCGGCCTGTCGAAGGCGTATGGCGACAACAAGCTGTTTGAAGACCTGACGTTTGAAGTCGCGCCCGGCGCAATCGTCGGCGTCATCGGCGAGAACGGCACCGGCAAGACGACGCTCTTGCGCTTGATCATGGGCCAGGAGACGCCCGATGCCGGTGAAGTGGAAATGGGCAAGACTGTCGAACTGTGCTACGTCGACCAGAACCGACTCACGCTCGAAGACAAGAACACGGTCTACGAGGAGATCACCGACGGATTGCATGAGCTGCCGTTCGGCCAGGGCTTCATCAACTCGCGCGCATATCTCGCCCGCTTCAACTTCAAGGGTGAGGATCAGCAGAAGAAGGTGGGTGAGCTGTCCGGTGGCCAGCGCAATCGGGTGCAACTCGCCAAGCTACTACGCCACGGCGGCAACCTCATCATGCTCGACGAGCCGACCAACGACCTGGACCTGCAGACGCTGCGGGTGCTCGAGGAAGCGGTCGCCAGCTTTCCCGGTTCGGCGATCGTCGTGTCGCACGATCGCTACTTCCTTAACCGCGTGGTGACCCACATCCTCGCACTCGAGGGCGACGGCAAGTGGCGCTTCTTGCTCGGCGACTACGACACGTATCGCGAGATCCGGGAACGGGAAGAGGGCGAGGCGGACGGCAAGGGCACGCACCGCCGGTTGAAGTAGCTGGCGGCGCGGGATCGTCTACGGGTCGATCTCGACGAAGAGCTCCGACTTCGGGTCATGAAAGCTCAGGGGGACATCCACCTGGACCCAACCAAGGGTGTCGTGGCCTACGAGCAGCCGGACGACGGCTTCGTTGTTGTCGGCATACTCGCCGACGACGGCGACTCCATACCGCTCACGGAAGCCGAGGTCGGCATACGCAAGCTCCGCGGAGTCGAAGGTGACTTCGCCGTAATCGTCGGTCTCCTCGAAGATCCACGGTCTCTTGCCCTTGCACAGACAATCACTCCATTCGGTCCACGCCTCCACGATGTGCACCTCGACGCCTTCCCAGGGGTAGCCATTGCCATCAACCACGACCACGCCGACCGTGACCGGGGCGACCGCTTCGCCGATACGGTGGGCACAGCCGACAGCCAGGAGCCCGGCGAGGAGGGTGGGGAGCAGCAAGCGAAGTGGGGAGCGCATGTCGAAGGTCCTTTCTGAGGATCTCCGTGGCACATCCCATGCCAACGCAGCCACCTGAGACTAACCAGCTCCTACAAATGCACTTATGCCAACAAAACCGGTCGCGAGCTTGTCCTGTGGCCAAGACACCTGACCCGCAGAACCGCCGCCATCATTCAGCGCGCGCCGACGCCCAGGAGCCTAGCGGCCGCGCCGAGAATGCAGGTCGCAATGACAACGAGTGCCTTCACGCCACTTTCCATCGGCGTTTCAATGATGATCGTCTTCTGCATCCGAACCGATGACCCTCCTCACACTAACTGGCGTCGAACGCTGCTACGGCGACACGATCATTGTCACCGGAGTGGATCTGCGTATCGACGAGACCGATCGCATAGGTGTTATCGGCGACAACGGCACGGGCAAGACGACGCTTCTCAAAGTCATCACCGGTGAGGACGCCCCGGATGCCGGTGTCCGCACCTCGAGGCGCGACCTGCGGATCGCATCCACCTCTCAGATCCCGGACCTGCCCGATGGCGCGTCGATCCGCGAAGCCGTTGCCACCTCGTTCGCGGAGCTCGACACGCTGGAGCGCGAGTTGCGCGACCTCGAAGAACGCATGGCGAAGACACCCGACGACGCCGCGCTCGTGCGCCGCCATGACCGCGTGCACGCGGTCTTCGAGGCCGGCGGCGGCTACCGCCGCCAACAGCTTGCCGAACAAGCGTTGCTCGGGCTCGGCTTCACGATGGACGAACTCCCCAAATCCGTCGACGTGCTATCGGGCGGAGAGAAGGCGCGACTGGCGCTGGCCCGCGCAATGCTGCTGCCCTGCGATCTCCTCGTACTCGATGAGCCGACCAACCACCTGGACCTCGTCGGCATCGACTTCCTCGAACGCTGGCTGGTCACACGTAGCGCGGCCGTGATCGTCGTCTCGCACGACCGACAGTTCCTCGACCACGTGTGCACGTCGATCGTCGAGATCGACAGCGCCCAGGCGACTCGCTACCGCGGCAACTTCACGGCCTTTCACACGCAGAAGGAACGCAATCTCGAAACGGCACTGCGCGAGTTCAAGAAGCAACGCGACTTCATCGACAAGGAGAGCGCCTACATCCGCAAACACATGGGGGGCCGCTGGACCGCACAGGCGAAGGGTCGACTGAAACGCCTATCGAGACTGCAGCGACTCGCCGCACCAAAGGGAGCCAAGAGCGTGTTCAGGTTGCGTCTCGGCGACAAAGCGCGCGGCCTCGAGGGGCAATGCGTGATCGAGGCTAGCGGCCTCTCCATGAGTTGGCCGGACGGCACGCGCTTGTTCGAGCAACTCGCACTACGCGTCTTCCACGGTGACCGGGTCGGCTTGTGCGGTCGCAACGGCAGCGGCAAGTCGACGCTGCTGCGTATCATCGCCGGTGACCTGACGCCGAAGAGCGGCGACGTCGAGCACGCCAAGAAGCTGCGCCTCGCCTGGTTCCGGCAGGAGATGGAAGACCTGCCCACGTCCGGCTCGGTCCTGGAGATCTTCCACCCCTTGGTGCCAACCTGGACAGAAGGAGAGTGCCGGAGCTGGCTGGCACGCTTCCTGTTCTCTGGCGACGAGACCGCGCAGGACGTCGCGACACTATCCGGTGGCGAGAAACGTCGGCTATGCCTCGCTCTGTTGCTGCTGCGGCCAGCCGACGTCTACCTCATGGACGAGCCCACCAATCACCTCGACATCTCGACGCGTGAAGCGCTCGAGGACGCCCTCGAAGACTTCCCGGGAACGGCTCTCGTCGTGTCGCACGACCGTTGGTTCCTCCGCAAGGTCGCACGGCGGATCTTCGAGCTGCAGCCCGACGGCATCGTTGTGCACGAGCAGGGTATGGAGCAGTTCGAGCAGAGCCTCAACGAGCGCGCTGCAAACGAGAAGCTGCGAGCCACTGACAAGCGCAGCGAACCGCCGCGACGAACGCGTGCAGCCGAGGACACTCGGCCTGACAGCGGCAAGCTGCGCAACCCCTGGGCCTTCGAGAAGCTCGAGCAACGCATCATGACCCTGGAAGAGGAACTCGGAGAGCTGCAGGAGCGCATCGAGTCCGAAGAGCTGTGGAAGGACCCGGACCAACTCAAGAGCGTGCAGGGTCGCGCGAGCGAGGTCCGTACCGAGCTCGAAGCTCTTTACGCGAAGTGGGAGAGCTGGCAATGACCATCGCCAAGCACTCTTCATCACCGGCGTGTTCGGCGACGCGGCCTCGAACGTGGTGGCAGTCAATCCCGGCAGTTGACGATCTCTGGTAGCTGTCCAACGCTGGCCTAGAGTGACTCGCCCAGAACTCTCGGTAGGCCAGTGAACCCTGACGTCCTCGATATCGCGGCACACGTCCGCAGCCGCCTCGCGGCGAGCGCCGAGAGCCTCGGCATCCCGACCACGACCTTCGTGCTCGACCGTCCCAAGGACGCGGCGCACGGCGACGTTGGCCTGGGTTGCTTCCCGTTCGCCAAGGCCCTCGGCAAGTCGCCGGTCGAGATCGCGAAAGAGCTGGCGGCGAGCGTCACGCCCGACGAAGTGATCGAGTCGGCGACCGCGGTCGGACCGTTCGTCAATCTGCGCTACCGCCGTGAAGCGCTAGCCGAGTCGGTCGTCCGTGGCGTCCTCGAAGGGGCGGCGCCCTATGGACAATGGGCGCACGAGGACAAGTGCGTCGTCATCGACTTCAGCTCACCCAACATCGCCAAGCCATTCCACGTCGGGCATCTGCGCTCGACCGTCATTGGCGCGGCGCTGCGCCGCGTCTACTCCCACTGCGGCTGGCGCGTCGAGGGCATCAATCACCTCGGCGATTGGGGCGCACAGTTCGGCAAGGTCATCGTCGCGTGGCGCCGTTGGGGCTCGGACGAGGACCTCGAACGCGCACCGATGCGGCACATGTTCGAGATCTACGTGCGCTTCGGCCAGGAAGCGCCGAACGACCCATCGCTCCAGGAAGAAGCCAGCGCCGCGTTTCGAGCACTGGAGTCCGGTGACGACAACGAGGAACGGGCGATCTGGCGGCGCTTGCGCGAAGTCAGCCTGAAGGCCTTCCAAGGGCCCTACACCCGACTCTGCGTCGAGTTCGACCACGTCACGGGAGAGAGCTTCTACGAAGACAAGATGAAGGCCACGGTCCGCCAGATCGAGGAAGCCGGCATCACGACGCTCTCCGAGGGAGCGCTCGTCGTCGAGGTCGACGGCATGCCCCCGTGCATTCTGAGGAAGACCGACGGCACGACAATCTACGCCACGCGCGACCTGGCCGGGCTGTTCTATCGCCGCGACACCTACGGCTTCGACCGGGCGCTCTACGTGGTAGGCGCCGAGCAACGGCTGCACTTCCGCCAGCTCAGAGCCGTGCTCGAACGCCTCGGCTGGCCACAGGCTGCCCAGGTCGAGCACATCGACTTCGGCCTGATCCTGTTCCACAACCCGGACACCGGACGTTGGGAGAAGGGCAAGACTCGCGACGGCAACGCGATCTTCCTGAGCGAGGTGCTCGACGAAGCTGTCGCCAACGCACGGCGCATCATCGAAGACAAGAATCCGGAGCTCGCCGACAAGGAGGCCGTGGCCGAAGCGATCGGCGTGTCAGCCATTGTGTTCAACGATCTCAAGAACTCGCGCGTCAAGGACGTCAAGTTCGACTGGGAAGAGATGCTGACGTTCGAAGGGGAGACGGGCCCCTACGTCCAGTACGCTGGTGCGCGACTCGCTTCGATCCTGCGCAAGGCAGGCGGCGCGCCGACTGGTCCGGTTGCGTGGCAAGCGCTCGCTGATGCAGACAGCGTACTGCTGACGATGCTCGAGTACGGGCCGACTCTGCAGCGCGTCCTGGACAAGAACGAACCATCGATCCTCACCGGGTTGACGACCCGACTCGCGTCGAGCATCCACAGCTACTTACGTGAACACCACGTACTCTCCGCGGAACCGGAAATACGCGAGGCGCGGCTGGCGCTGGTCGCGGCCGCACGCAAGCTACTCGACAATGGACTCTCTCTACTCGGCATGACCTCGCCAGAAGAAATGTAGGCAGCCGGCTCAAGCGCCGCGGTGCTTTCCCCGACCCGACAATCTCCAACTCCCGGTCTCCCATGGATCTCACCAAGTTCATTCGTGACGTCGCGGACTTCCCGAAGCCAGGCATCGTGTTCAAGGACATCACGCCGTTGTTGTTGGATGCCAAAGCGCTTCGCTTCTCGATCACAAAGATGGCCAACGAGGTCGCCGACCTCGACGTGACCAAGGTCGCCGGGATCGAGTCGCGCGGCTTCATCTTCGGCACAGCCATCGCGCGCGAGCTCGGCGTCGGCTTCATACCAATCCGCAAGCCCGGCAAGCTGCCCTGGAGAACCTCGCGGATCGAATACGATTTAGAGTATGGGTCGGACGCCGTCGAGATCCACGAGGACGCCTGCGGCGCGGACGATCAGGTCCTGATCGTTGATGACCTCTTGGCCACCGGTGGCACGCTCGAGGCCTCGATCAGCCTGGTAGAGGGGCTCGGGGCCAATGTCATCGCGTGTTCCCTGGTGATCGAGCTGGCCTTCCTTAAGGGGAGGGACAGGCTTGGGAACAAACGCGTCGAAACTCTCGTCAGATACTAATGGAATCTCGAAACTCGGCCTAAACAGGAGGCCCCCGGCAGCCGATAAACCCATGCTGCCGTAGCCGCTCTTTTACAAACGGGGATCTTCCCGAAATGGCAAACCCGTCGTGAGGCGGGGGCGCAAAGCCTCGGAGCTGTCGGTCCATCGTGGACACGGACAGCCTGCCAGGCTGCCGAAGGAAGAAGACATGACTGACCCACTCGATGCGCGTGCGCCTTGACTCTCAATGCGGGCGATGCCACCGGAGGTCAGGTCATGCACGTGCTCGGGACTGTGGTGATCGTTGCCTTCGTGCAGATCGAAAACAGACAAAGCAGGAGTCGGTCCGAGACCCGCGCGCGGATGCAGAGTTGATGCTGGTGTTCCAGCAGACGCATGCCGCGTACGTCGGACCGGGAAGTATTCGCCGTGAAGCCCTACGGCCTTCACTCCTGACCGCGAGCACAAATCATGACGCCAACTAAGAAGCAATCCTCCCCGTCCGCTACAAGCACCAAGACGCGCACGAAGACCAAGCGCGCCGCACCTGCCAAGACGGCGGTCACCAAGACCAAGACCGCGGCCGCCGAGGCGGTGACGACAAAGCCCCCGGCGAAGACAACGACACGTAGGTCGAGGTCCAAGCTCGCCAACAAGTCGCCCGAGAACCTGACGCTGGCGGAGCGCAAGCGCCTCGAGCAGGAGAAGATCGACGTCATCTGGAAGATGTTCAAGCGGACCGGCGACGAGAACCTACGCAACGTCCTGGTCGAGTATCACTTCCCGCTCGTGCGCTACATCGCCGAACGCCTGCTGCAGACTCTGCCGAAGTCGATCGAACTCGACGACCTGGTCAGCGCCGGCACCTTCGGCCTGCTTGACGCAATCAAGGGCTTCGACCTGAAGCGCGGCATCAAGTTCAAGACCTACTGCTCGACGCGTATCCGCGGCTCGATCCTCGACGAACTGCGCAGTCAGGACTGGGTCCCGCGGCTCGTGCGTCTCAAGGCGCACCGACTCGAGCGCGCGATTCAGAAGCTCGAAGCGACGCACGGCCGCGAAGCCAATGACTACGAGCTCTCTTGCGAGATGGAGATCTCGATGCAGGAGCTGTCCGAACTCAAGGTCGAAGCCTCACCCAAGGCGATGTTCTCGCTGTCCGAGAAGCTCGACGACACCAACGACGATCGCGACATGGAGAAGGTCGAGATCCTCGAGGACAAGAAGGGCTGCGACCCGGTGCAGACCCTGCACCAGCAAGACGTGCTTGACGTGATCACCTCCAACCTGACGAAGAAGGAGCGACTGATCATCATCATGTACTACTACGAAGGTCTAACGATGCGTGAGATCGGCGACATCATGAGCCTGACGGAGTCGCGGGGCTGCCAGATCCACAGCAACATCATGGGCCGGCTGAAGACGCAGCTGAAGTAGCTGACCACCGAGACCAACACCCCGCTCTAGCGGCGCAGCCGCTAGAGCGAAGCAGCCGAGCAAACGCAGCGCTTCACCCCGTTGCAGCTCGAGCTCAGGGTCATCCTCTCCGCGGTCGATAGCGCGGTCGAGCCACACCAGCGCTTCCTCGCGCTCACCGACTTCGAGCAAGGTGCGCCCGTCCGGCAAGACGGCGCAACGGATGGTAGATGTCCAGATGGGGTCGCCCGGCAAACGACGGCTCGGCGTCACCGGGCGGGAGAAGCGCTCAATGTCTCAGCGCCCCCGGACGCTACAACATGGCGATGAGGCTCTCCCCCATCGCACGCGCTGCACTACTCGCCAACCTCGTCGCGCCGGGCTTGCTCGCCGCCGACAAGCCCAACGTCGTCGTGATCTTCTGCGATGACCTCGGCTACGGCGACCTCGGCTGTTTCGGGCACCCCACCATCGCGACACCGTCCCTGGACCGCATGGCGCGGGAGGGACAGAAGTGGATGTCGTTCTACTCAGCGGCTCCCGTCTGCACTCCGAGTCGTGCGGGGCTCATGACAGGCCGCTATCCGATCCGTTCCGGCATGTGCTCGAACAAGCGCGGCGTGCTGTTCCCGGACTCGGGCGGCGGACTGCCGGCAAGCGAGGTCACGATCGCCGAGTTGCTCAAGGAGCAGGACTACGCGACTTGCTGCATTGGCAAGTGGCACCTCGGGCATCAGAAGCAGTTCCTGCCGATGCGGCACGGCTTCGACGAGTGGTTCGGGATTCCGTACAGCAACGACATGCACGTCAAGCGTCGCGGTGACCCCGCCGTGCCGCTCATGCGCGGTGACGAAGTCGTCGAACAACCGGCGAATCAGAACACGCTCACGAAGCGCTACACGGAAGAGGCGGTGGCCTTCATCGATCGCAACAAGGAGAAGCCGTTCTTCCTCTACTTCGCGCACACCTTTCCACACATTCCGCTGTTCGCCTCGACGGACTTCCGCGGCAAGAGTCGGCGAGGGCTCTACGGCGATGTCGTCGAGGAGCTGGATTGGTCGGTCGGGCGCGTGCTCGACAAGCTGCGACAGGAGAAGATCGACAAGAAGACGCTCGTCGTGTTCACCTCGGACAACGGACCGTGGCTCGTCATGCGACTGCGCGGCGGCTCGGCCGGCCTGCTGCGGGACGGCAAGGGGACGACTTGGGAAGGCGGCATGCGCGAGCCGACGATCTTCTGGTGGCCAGGTCGCATCGAGGCCGGCTCGACCGAGTCCGGCATGGGGAGCACGCTCGACCTGCTGCCGACGATCGCCTCTCTGTGTGGCGCTCTGACACCGAAGGATCGACAGCTCGACGGCCATGACCTGTCAGCGACACTCTTCGGCGACGCCCCTAGCCCGCGCGACACGATGTTCTTCTACCGCGGCACGCGGCTACACGCCGTGCGTCACGGGCAGTGGAAGGCGCACTTCTGGACGCGCGGCTGGCGTCAGCGAAAACTGAATCAGCACGAGACACCGCTCCTGTTCCACCTGGACCTGGATCCGTCGGAGAGTTGGAACGTCGCTGCCAAGCAGAAGAAGAACGTCGCCACGCTGACAGCACTCGCGGAGGCACACTCCAAGACAGTGCAACCCGTCGTCAATCAACTGGAGGTCCAGCTCGAGAAGCGCTGACCCGCGCCCGAGCCGACCCTTGAAGCCCGACTTGCCGAACCAGCACACCTATCCGCTACACTGCCCGGCGAGCAGTTGGGGCCTTGCCGGCGAAGCGCAGCGGACGAACTGGCGAGCATCAACGCCACGCACATCGCGGCGAACGCGGTCTTCAGCTTCGAGAAGGGAGGATAGGTGCAGCAGCCGCGCGTCAGCGTGGTGATGACGGTTCGGGAGCCGGATCCGGGGTTCTTCGCTGCCGCCGTGGAGAGCGTGCTCGCCCAGACCCTCCAGGACTTCGAGCTCGTCGTGCTCGAGAACCCCCCCCATGGCGGCGTCACCTCCGTGCTGGAGCGCTATGACGACCCGCGCATCCGCCACGAGCTGAACCCGGAGATCGAGCCCCTTCCGGCATCGCGTAACCGCACACTGGATCTGGCGCGGGCCGAGCTGATCGCGATCCTCGACGCAGACGACGTCTGCGCGCCGGATCGCCTCGACAAGCAAAGCGCGTTTCTCGAGGCGCACCCCGAAGTCGCGGTCGTGGGGAGTCAACTGGAGGTGATCGACGAGAAGGGACAAAGC